>CAYYIQ010000075.1:0-11717 GCA_964472005.1 uncultured Bdellovibrionales bacterium
GTCGATTTCTACAGTGGGATTATATATTCAGCGTTACAAATTCCGGTTAACGGATTTACAGCGATGTTTGCATTAGGACGGCTTCCTGGTTGGATTGCTCAATGGAGAGAAATGATTAATGATCCCCACAATCGAATTGGCAGACCAAGACAAATCTACACAGGTCCGACTGCAAATGATTATATTCCGATAGATAAAAGATAAAGTTATTTTTTCTCGTCGGTGATGGCGAATGGGCGTGCTTTTCCATTTCGATTTAAAAGCATGCCTTCCCATCTTGCATCGAGCTGCTCTTGCCGAGCAGCTATGCAGTCCCGATCTTTCCAGTTATTAGGATCACTACAATCTAGGTTGGATAGTGTCCCTTGTCCAATTGGCATAAACCCCCCTGCCCCAAAGACACCAGACTCTCTGGCATAGTAGATTACAAAAAACAAAAGCATCACAAACAATGTGACTAAGGTATAAATAATTCGATCTTGTTTTTTTCTTCTGCGCTCTTCTTCTAATTGTTTAATTTTGAATTTTTCTAATTCTTCCGCACGCAACGCATCACGCTTCTCCTTTTTGATACGTTCATCAAGCTTCTTAAAAGCCTGCACCATAATGTCTTCAACTTGAGGAGCTTTTGCCATATTCTGCGAAAATCTTCTGTAATTCCAACTTAGTATATAAGTATTTTTCGACAGATCTATTATTTTTCTAAACTCATTTATGAAAAGCTGGATAAGCGCCCTAAATTACTAACTAAACGCCCTCCATTAATCATATGACAGGTTCGGCCTTAACCATTTTTCGGTATATTCAATCGGGTTATTTTTCCGTTTAGAGTAATCAAGTGCTTGATCTTTTCCAATTTTTCCCACGTTGAAGTAACAACTCTGTGGATGTGAAAAATAATATCCGCTCACCGCCGCGGTCGGAAACATCGCTGCACTTTCAGTAAGGTTTAAACCGATTCGGCTCTCGACATCTAAAAGGTCCCAAATCAAAAATTTCTCTGTGTGATCAGGGCAAGCGGCATAACCAGGTGCTGGGCGGATACCGTTATATTTTTCTTTCAGTAATTCATCGTTCGAAAACTTCTCGTCTGTTGAATAACCCCAATACTTTGAGCGAACTTCTTGATGCAAATATTCAGCACTCGCTTCTGCAAGCCTATCGGCGATTGCTTTAACCATAATCGAACCGTAGATATTATGGTCACTCTCATATTTATTAATAAGCTCATCAATTCCAAAACCAGTACAAGTTGCAAAGAAACCTAGGTAATCGCTTCCTTTTGTCTGCGGTCTTAAGAAATCCGACAAACATAAACTAGCGGCCCCCTCTTTTCGAGTACTCTGCTGTCTCAAAAAGTTAAAGGAAATCTCTTTGTCGTTTAAGATATCAACTTTTTCTTTGCGAACATCCCTATTCACTTCAAATAACCCGATGACAGCTTTTGCCTGTAGAAGTTTTTTGGACTCAATTTCAGCGAGAAATTTTTGGGCATCTTCGAAAAGTTCTTTTGCTTGAGATCCATAAGTCGAAGATTCAAAAATATCTGGATACTTCCCTCTTAATTCCCAGGCATAAAAGAAAGGAGACCAATCAATAAAAGGTATTATGTCACTTAGATCAATGTTATCTAATTGAGTTATTCCGAGTTTTTTTGGCTTCGGAGGTGTATACTCGTCCCAATTTATTTCAAAATGATTTTTGCGAGCTTCAACGATTGAAATTTGAGAACTCGGCCCGACTCTATTTTCAAAATCATCTCGAATAGCTTGATATTCCTTGTCTATCTCAGCAAAAAACAATTCGCGTCTATCGCTATCAATCAAAGAATTGGCAACAGTCACCGCACGAGATGCATCGTGAACATGCACGACCTTCTTCTCATAAAAAGGTGCAATTTTAACAGCTGTATGTCGTTTTGAAGTCGTAGCACCACCAATCATGATAGGAATTTTTAGTCCGGCTCTATTCAACTCCGAAGCAACGTGCCCCATTTCATCAAGCGAAGGTGTAATTAATCCACTTAGTCCTAGGATATCAGCTTTTTCTTCTTCAACCGCCTTAAGTATTTTATCTGTTGGAACCATTACTCCAAGGTCGACTACCCTGTAATTATTACAAGACAAAACGACACCGACAATATTTTTCCCAATGTCATGAACATCGCCTTTAACGGTCGCCAAAACGATAGTACCAACATGTTGAGGCTTTCCACCGTCTTTATCTTTTTCAATAAAAGGAATTAAATAAGCAACGGCTTTTTTCATAACCCTCGCACTTTTAACCACCTGAGGTAAAAACATTTTACCAGAGCCAAATAAATCGCCAACTATCGTCATCCCATCCATCAATGGCCCTTCAATAACCTTTAACGGAGATTCAAGTTGCAACCTTGCCTCTTCGGCATCTTCTTCGATGTACTCGACAACACCTTTTACTAATGCATGTTCGATTCTCTTGTTATAAGGCAGTTCTCGCCATTCCGCTTGGGCCTTGACTTCCTCGACACCTTGGCTTTTATTTTTAGACGCATAATCAATCAACGCTTCGGTCGCACCATCGTTTCGATTGAAAAGGACGTCCTCAACCAGTGTCAGTAAATCTTTATCCAAATTTTCATAGACTTCGAGCTGTCCCGCATTAACAATCCCCATATCGAGACCGTCTTTAATCGCATGGTATAAAAATGAGCTGTGGATAGCTTCACGAATTTTATTATTTCCTCTAAATGAAAATGAGATGTTACTAACACCACCACTCACTCTAACATACGGAAGATTCTGCTTTATCCATTTTGTTGCCTTAAAGAAATCCATTGCATAATTTTTATGCTCTGAAAGACCTGTACCAACAACCAAAATATTAGGATCAAAAATAATATCCTCTGCGGGGAAATCAACTACGTTAACTAAAATATCGTATGAACGCTTACAAATTTCTATTCGACGTTCAAGATTATCAGCCTGTCCTTTTTCATCGAAAGCCATGACGACTACTGCGGCACCTAAAGCTTTAATTTCCCTACTTTGAGAAATAAAGTTTTCTTCGCCTTCTTTTAAACTAATAGAATTAACAATAGACTTCCCTTGAACACATTTTAAACCTGCCTTTAAAACTTCCCACTTAGAAGAATCAATCATAAATGGAACCTTCGAAATTTCAGGTTCGGAAGCTAAAAGGTTCAAAAATTCCGGCATCAAGTTTACGGTATCCAACATCCCCTCATCCAAATTGATGTCGAGAATTTGAGCGCCGTTTTCAACCTGATCACGTGCAATTGAAAGAGCCTCTTCGTATTTCTTTGCAACGATTAATCTTTCGAACTTCTTCGAACCTGTAACATTGAGCCTTTCACCAACATTTACAAAGTTCGTGTTAGCGTTAATTGAAAATGCTTCAAGTCCGCTTAGCTTGAGAGTTTTTTCTTTCTTGAAAGTCTTTCTCGGTTGGGCATCTTTTAATCCTTCGCAAACTATTCGAATATGCTCAGGTGACGTTCCACAACAACCCCCAATAAAATTCAACAATTTCAAATCTTGAAATTCTTGAATCTGCTGCCAGAACTCTTCAGGAGTTTCGTCATACAAGCCGAATTCATTAGGCAAACCCGCATTTGGATAAGCACCAACGTTAGTCCATGCACAACGTGATAGATCTTCAAGGAAAGGTCGCATTTGTTTTGCTCCAAGAGCACAATTTAGCCCGACTCCTAATAGATGAGGAGTATGCGATACTGAAATCCAAAACGCCTCTGTAGTTTGTCCAGAAAGTGTTCGACCACTTAAATCGGTAATCGTACCTGAGATCAGGACAGGTAACTTACTATTGGATTCTTTTCTCCACTGTTCAATTGCGTATATTGCAGCCTTCGCATTTAAAGTATCAAAGATGGTCTCGATTAAAAACAAATCGACGCCCGCATCAGCTAAAGCTCTAACTTGCTCCAAGTAACACCCACATAATTCATCAAACTTAATAGCCCTGAAAGCTGGATCACTGACGTCTGGCGAAAGCGACAAAGTTCGATTTGTCGGACCAATCGCACCCGCAACAAATCGAGGCTTATTGGGCGTTTTTTTTGTAAATTCATCTGCTAGCTTTCTAGCAATTTTAACGGAAGCAAAATTAAGTTCTTTGACTTTATCTTCTAATCCGTAATCTTTTTGAGAAATTGAATTTGAGCTAAAGGTATTAGTCTCGATAATATCTGATCCAGCTTCAAAGTACTGGCGATGTATTTTTTCAATGATTTCCGGCTTAGTTATACTCAGTAGATCTAAGTTGCCTTTGAGCGGAAGTTTATGATCTTTAAGGGAGTCATTACGATAATCTGCTTCTTCTAGACCTTCGCGTTGTATCATAGTGCCCATAGCACCATCTAAAAAAAGAATTTTTTGTTCTATCAGGTCAAATAACATTTTTTCTCGTTCGCTTAAATTAACACACCAAAACTATTAACAATCAATAGATTCTAAATCTCATTCATAACAAATAAAAGAGGTTATCCAAAGCTACCGATTAAAACTTAGGCAATCCAACAATTACTTATAAATTATAGATACTTAGAGTCTCGACAATCTGAGAGTACACGAGCCTTTTAAAACTGAAGACCAGCATTAACTCAACTCACACAAACAACATAGACAACACAATTTATTTGAGTTTATTGAGAGATTTTGCCATCTATGCTGTTTTATTGATAGCTACAGACCAACAAATATTTAATTTAATCTCAAAATGTCTCAAAAAACACTTGTCATAGTCGAGTCTCCTACTAAAGCAAAAACCATCACCAAGTTCCTTGGTAAAAACTACGTGGTGACATCGTCGATGGGACATATTCGCGATTTACCAAATAGCGCGACTGAAATACCAGCCAAACTCAAAAAAGAGAAGTGGGCAAAAATGGGCATCAACATCGAACAGGATTTTGAGCCTCTCTATATAATACCTCCCAAAAAGAAAGAACAGGTAGCGAAACTCAAAGCAGCGTTGTCTTCGGCAACCGAACTATTGCTAGCAACGGATGAAGATCGAGAGGGAGAATCAATTAGTTGGCACTTACTTGATACCTTAAATCCAAAGGTACCAGTTAAACGATTAGTATTTCATGAGATTACAAAAGACGCGATTGAGAAAGCTATCAATTCACCTCGTGATATTGATATGAATCTTGTGCATGCTCAAGAAACCAGGCGTATTGTAGATAGATTATTTGGTTACGAGGTAAGTCCCCTCCTCTGGAAAAAGATCAGACCTAAATTAAGTGCGGGAAGAGTTCAAAGTGTAACGATTCGCCTACTTGTTGAAAGAGAAAGAGAAAGAATTAAATTCAAAACTGCGGAGTACTGGGGTCTAAAGGCAAATGTCACAAAAACCGGGAATACCGAAACATTTGATGCAGAAGTAACCCACGTTGACGATGTACGCGTTGCGACAGGTAAGGACTTCGATCCAGACACTGGGAAGCTTAAGTCTCCTGATTCTGTAAACTTACTAAGTAAAGATACAGCAGAAACCCTTAAAAGCACGCTATTAAAATCTAAAGCAAAAGTCGACTCTATCGATGAAAAGCCTTTCACTACATCACCACCTGCGCCTTTCACGACGAGCACGCTTCAACAGGAAGCAAATAGAAAGTTAAGATTTTCTGCTCAACGAACAATGAGAATTGCCCAACAATTGTACGAGAACGGTTACATCACGTACATGAGAACAGATTCTACAACTCTTTCAGATGAAGCACTCGGTGCTGCTCGTTCATTTATAAAATCCGAATATGGGGACAATTTCTTACCGGACGCTCCAAGAAAATATGCAACTAAAGTTAAAAACGCTCAAGAAGCCCACGAAGCTATTAGACCAGCAGGCTCCGATTATACAAGCCCAACAATCGTTGAAAGCAAACTCGGAGATGAAGCGTTTAAACTTTACGACCTAATTTGGAAAAGAACTGTTGCAAGTCAAATGAAAAATGCAACTGGGACTTATGTATCAGTTGTTTTGAGTGCAGAGAATGCAAAATTAAGAGCATCTGGAAAAACAATCTCTTTCCCAGGATTTCTAAGAGCGTACGTCGAAGGAAGCGATGATCCGGAAGCAGAACTTGCAGATCAAGAAAAACTTCTTCCTCCATTGTCAGTTAATGACAGTATTGATTTCAAAGACATTTTAGCGCAATCACACTCGACCTTACCACCAGCTCGATACACGGAAGGGTCCCTCATTAAGGAACTTGAAAAACGTGGGATTGGACGTCCAAGTACATGGGCCTCTGTCGTAGAGCTTGTTCTTTCAAGAAATTACGCATTCAAAAAAGGCACTGCGCTTGTTCCAACTTTTACAGCTTTTGCTGTTGTCGGAATGCTTGAAAAACACTTTGGTAATCTCTTAGACTATGATTTCACAGCGCGCCTTGAAGATGACCTAGATTCGATATCTCGTGGAGAATCAGAAACACTAAAATATCTTAAAACATTCTATTTCGGCGACAAGCATCTGGGCTTAAAAGCCTTAGTGGAAAAAGGTGTTACCGACATCGATCCGCGTGATGTTTGCGGGATCCATATTGGCAACAAAGGTGAAGTTGAAATCGAAGTTAGAATTGGTAAATTTGGTCCGTTTCTTTCCAATGGGACCGCAAGAGCAAGTATTCCAGACAACTTGGCACCAGATGAACTAACAATGGAAAAAGCTGACGAGATGATTGCGGCAGCAGAGAAAGGCCCTGAACCAATCGGAACAGATCCAGTTTCAAACAATAAAATTTATCTAAAAGTTGGGCGCTATGGTCCATATGTCCAGCTTGGAGAATCGGACGGTGAAGAAAAGCCAAAAATGAGCTCTCTTCTACCTGGGATGGCTCTTGAACAAGTCACACTGGAAGTTGCACTAAAACTGTTAGAACTTCCAAAAGTACTCGGCAAGAACCCAGAGAACGACCAAGATGTTTTAGTTAAAATTGGACCTTATGGACCATACGTTGAGAATGCAGCCGAAAGAAGAACAATTCCAACAGACCAAGTTTCACCTCTCGAAATAAACCTTGAGCAAGCAATCGAGCTCCTAAAGCAACCAAAAACCAGAGGTCGAGGAAGAGCCGCTCAAACCGCATTAAAAGAATTTGGGAACGATCCAGTTTCAGGCAATCCAATAAAACTACTAAGTGGACGCTATGGCCCATACATCACTAACAGCGTTGTGAACGTTTCAATCCCACGTGGACTTGATCCGATGACAGTACCAACAGAAGAAGTAATAAAATTGTTGAGAGATAAGGAAGCGTCAAATCCTGAAAAGTTAGAAAAGAAAAAGAAAGCTCCTAAAAAGCCAAAAGCTAAAGCCAAGAAAGAAACTAAGGCTAAGAAAGAGACCAAGGCAAAAAAAGAAACTAAAGCCAAAAAAGAAACAAAGGCGAAGAAAGAGCCAAAAGAAAAAAAAGCAGCTAAACCCAAAAAGGCACCAAAGGCCGAAAAGAAAACAAAAGAATAATATAAGTTTAACGATAGATTAATGGCCGAACTCGACGAAAAAGTATCAGACTTCCATGTTAGACTCGGCAGACTTGAAGATGTTGTTTACAAGAAGAAAACTCCATCTAAAGACTCCTGGATTGAGGATCTTTTTGAATTTATTTTAACATCGGTAGCACTATATCTTTGTTATCTTGGATTTGGCCTTCCGAATCACTACTACCAATATCTTTTTTCGCTATTAATCGTGCTGTGCCTCTACCACAGAAAAACCTTTCCCCTACCAGCAAGCTGGTCGGAATATCTTCTACTATTCTTCAACATTGTTCTTATTTCAATTTTGTTAAAACTGATAATCGGTGGAGGTGAGCCAAAACCCTTTTCCTGGCTTTCATACCCAACGCTTGAAGGTGGTGTGACATCTTTCAAACTGAGTTGGCAAAAGGCCACCGCAACGGATTGGGAGCTACCACTCACCCTCATCCAATCCTTTTTCTTAATAATCACTCTTTTTGGAACAATGATTGGATTCACTCTATTAGCAGGGCTAACATCTTTTATCTTAGTAATATTTGCTATTCCATCACTTATTGAATTCAATTGGACATGGGCCATGCCAGGCATGATCTGCGCAATCGCAAGCATATATCTACAAATGCAAACCTACGAAGATTCTTGATTGTTTTTTAGCGCAAACTGAGACGCAGAGAAAGGCATCCATGTCTATTGAAAAGATGCTCTCGCGCCTCAGAGGAACTTCAATTGAAACGGACACCTCCCACTCTGCGTCTCTGTGCCTCAGTGGTCGCTAAATAAACAATCAAGAATCCGATACGCCCGTGTTTACTCTGGGAAAACCATTTCGGCTGGAGGAGTGTCGATCGCCGGAGCTTTTGCTTCCTCTATTAATGCTTTAGAATCTTTTGAAATGTTCGAATAAACACTTCCATTAATTTCATATATCCATTTTGAAAATTGATCGTTTCTTTGGTCAACATCAGCATCGCTAGCAACAGGTAGCTCCCGGATATTTGAGGTGTCCTTCGATTCACTTTTAAAGACATTATATTTTTCAGAAATGTCTTTAGCTAACGAAGTGTCCAAAATTGTCGATATTTTTACAAAATGTCGTTCTTCTAGACGAAAAAAATTAACTTCAATAACTTCACCGTCCATCAGTTTATAAACGACCTTGCCATCAATTGCTATTGTCTTAAACTCATCCTTAGAACTTGGTTCAACGTCCTCAAGCGTTAGATTCTCTAATGATTGTCCCACTTCATTTATAAGGCTGGATTTTGCTTCTTTGCCGTCTGCAAGAGGTTTCTTCAAGACAAATTTTGCCTCATCCTTCAAAAACAACTTATCATCTCGAACTGCGGCATAACTCTCTACGAGCTCTTTAGAGTCCTCAGACTTATGATAGACAACAAATTCATAAACATCCGCAAGCTTTTCATCTAGGATATCCTTAGACAACCACTCTTTAACATCAGTTTGCAAATTGATTGCCATTGGCAGAATGAAGACTTGATCACTTTGAGAAAAACGAACGTACTCACCCGTCAAAGCAATTTCATTCTCCATTGTTTCGCCTTTTCTACTGCGCAAGGCCCCTAAAAAAATCTTTCCAGCTTCACTCTCTGGGTAACTAAGAGAGATTATCCCGTGCCCTGAAGCCTTTCCACTTTCATTTAAACCAAGTTTTTCGATACCACTTGGAGAAACTTGAATTTTCTCCGATGTCGAAATATCCATCAACTTTAAAAACAGAGATCTCATCATGACCTCAGAAGCAGGAAAATTATTTTTTTGTGGTAATTCCCAAGTCCCCTTTTCGGATTTAACAATCTCAAGATCATTAGAGTTCTTGGAAAGAACTACCTTATTTAGCTTTGGCCAATCTATTGCAAACTGCAATGTATCTTTAGAAAAATTAACTTTCCCTTCAAAAACGACCATAAAAATATAAAAGGCAACAATTAAAAAAGTTGCAAAACCTAATTTTGAAATAGTTTTATTTTTCATTTGAGAACTAATCTCCCCTTACACAGAACATTACAACACGATACATACAAAAGACGAGCAGATCTTAAACTCGGCTGCGTTTCTTCTTTCCAAAAACTGAACCCCAGACATAAATTAGGAGTAATAACGATGGCACGAAAAAGGTATTAAAAATAAAGAGGCGCGTACCTAACGCTTCCTTATCCTGTCTAAGTGCTAATCGAACCTCTCTCAACTGTCTCTGAACAGTTCGTTTTTCTTCTCTTAAACTCTGAATTTCTGACAACAAAGCGTCATTCATTACTCCCGATTTACCATCTCCCTTTGCGCCTGACTGCAATTTAGATAGTCGACTATTTGCTTGATCTAGTGCTGCCAAGAATTTCTTTTCTACATCTTTATACTTATCTTGAGCCTCAGCTTCAATCCTCTGAACCTTCGTAAAAGGTCTTGTAAATCGTCCTCGTGACCTAAGTGCGATTAACTCCGCATTACCAGAAAGATTATCAAGCGAATTTAAAGCAAGTGATTGATTATCATTTAGAAAATTAACGATGTCAGTCCCGAATAAATTTTGACTAACTGCACTATAATCATCTGCGAGAAAATCAACATCTGAAAACGCAATAATAGTCGCAGGCTTTTGCGTCTTATTTTGAAATTTTTCAGCTACTTCTTTAGAAACCCCTTCAGGAGCTTTATCAAAATTCGACTCAAAAGATCCCGTTATCTTCAATGATAGCTCAAGCTGTTTTCCGCCAGGAGTATGCTTTTCAAGTAGTGCTCCCGGATTTTCGGCAGAAAAGCGAATATGTTTCTCCTCCATCAAACTAGCGTCTTTGGTTGTTTGCAGAAGTTTTCCGAGACTAGCATCCTTCGGTAGATTCTCATTGGTTTCAAAAGCACCCGCCCATGCAAACATAATATTTTCCAAATTATTAGTAACCACATCATCTGCAATTAGAGGGGAATCTGAATTTCTTGCAGTACCACCGAGAATAGAAATCCATGCTATGAAATTTTCCGCGACTCCTTGTGGAGTGTTAACTGCGGTTGCCAAATATCGATCTGTCACAACCTTCTGCTCGACTAACTTAAATCCCCATTTTTCTGTAAGAAAATTTAAATTAGAACTTCGATCATAGGTAAAATTAGCCATTGGATTACTAGGATCAGCTTCTGGCGCATCGATCATCGCAAAAGGATCTTCTGCAATCACAATATTACCACCTCTCATTACAAATTGATCAATTGCATAGAGTGCTTTCTCCGAAAAACCGCGTGGATGAATGACAAACAGTATATTGACCTCGCTAGGAATACTCTCTATTTCAAGTGGCAGTTTCTTCACATCAAATAGTTTTGACATCTGGGAAATCAAGATCCAAGGTTTACCTTGTTTCTGACGACCACCCATCATCATATCCATTGCCTGAGGCTTCTCACCTGTAACTTCAAGTGAAGACATAATACCAACAACCGGTTGAGTGGTGCTATCAAGGGAATAAATTAACTTTGTTAAATCATATTCTAAATATTCTTGGCGTCTTACATCAAAGACAGGAATCACGGCCTCTTCACCTTCACCACTAATAGCGACCAATCCAAGAAAAAGCTTTTGACCTGTAGGCAGGTTCATTGCATTTATACCATACTTTTCGGCCCACTCTTCGTCTTCGGAATCAGGCTTTGGATCAATTATCTCAACAATAACCTTACCACTAGATGCTCGTGAATACTCTCTCAACAAGTCTGCAACCCTCGCACCGTACAACTTTACAATAGGAAGATTGTCACCTTCTGTCTTAGAATAATAAAACTTTACAGTTACAGGGTTTTCCAATTTTGAAATAATATTCTTACTGCCCTCAGATAAAGTATAGAGGCCTTCCTCCGTTAAGTCGGCATAAAAACGACCTAAAACCTTATCACTAATTCCGTTCACAGCGAAAAATATTAAAAATAGAAAAGCAATACTTGTCGAAACAATAAAATTTCTATTCACTTAATGAATCCTCATAAAAAATTATAAATACAACTTAAAAGATAAGCTTAATAACAAAAGTTAATCAGCCTTTTTCCTTTCAATTACGATAACACCAATCCAAAGACCCAAGACTATTACACTTAGAAAGAACACGAAGTCTGAAAAATTGATCACACCTCGTTGAATCGCTTCGAAATGATATGGAAAACTTAGATTAACAATTTGACTTACAAGAGTTGAAGGAAAGATAG
>CAYYIQ010000075.1:11727-13992 GCA_964472005.1 uncultured Bdellovibrionales bacterium
ATCAGATCCAAGCAAAATCAAAAATAAAGAAATAAATGTCGACAAAACAAAACTTATAATTTGATTGCTCGTACAAGCTGAAAGCGCGCAGCCCACAGCTAAAAAGGCGCCTGCCATAAAAAAGCTTCCAAGATACCCAGCTACGATAACGCCGCCGTCAGGGTCGCCTAAGTAAAAAACTGTCAACAATATAGGGAACGTTAGAGCCAATGCCAGTGCGATAAATGCCCACGCAGCTAAAAACTTACCTAACATCGCCTGAGTGATACTCACAGGCAAAGTAAGCAGCAACTCAATTGTTCCAGTCCGCCTTTCTTCTGCCCACAATCTCATCGACACTGCTGGCACAATAAAAAGGTACAACCATGGATGCCAAATAAAAAATGACCGAAGATCGGCCTGACCTAAGTCGTAGAAACCACCCAACTTAAATGTAAAGAAACCTGTTAAAATCAAAAAGACACATAAAAAAATTAATGCAATCGGAGTTGCGAAATACGATTTAAGTTCACGTAAAAAAATAGATTTTACCACTTCCATATAACTAGCCTTGTTTCTTAATTATGAATTATGCGCAGACGTCACAGAACGGAATACTTCGTCTAATTGAGCTTCCTCTGAATACAGATCTAATACCTGAACGTCTTGCCCATCTAGCATTTTTAATGAATCTCTAATGACATCTATCTTAGAAGATTTTGGATGTAATTTGACACTAGAATCATGAATCTCAACCTTAGCTGAGCTATCCACGTTTTCTAAAATAGACCTAGCTTTTTCCGCCATTTCCACAGTTGTAAAATCAAGAATAACTATCCCTGCACCTGTGGCTTTTCTTTTTAATTCCACAGGAGTCCCATCTGCGACGACTTTCCCCTGAGAAATAATTAAGGCACGAGTACAGATTGCGTCAACCTCTTCAAGAATATGAGTTGAGACAATAATACTCTTATCAACAGACATACTTTGAATTAGATTTCTAACATCATGTTTTTGATTTGGATCTAGCCCATCGGTTGGCTCATCCAATATCAGGACCTCTGGATCATGAATAATGGCCTGCGCCAAACCGACGCGTCGCTTAAAACCTTTAGATAATGTTTCTATCTTTTGATTTATCACATTTTCCAATGATGTTCTCTGAATAGAGACATCAATTTTGTTTTTGATCTCGCTTGCTGGTATGCGACGAGTACTTGCGATAAACGTTAAAAAATCAACAACTGTCATCTCACCATACAAAGGCGCATTTTCAGGAAGATATCCTATTCGCTGCTGTACTTGCTCGAGATCCTCAAGAATATCATAACCACAAATCTTAGCTGACCCCGAACTCGGCGTGAGAAAGCAGGTAAGCATCTTCATCGTGGTCGACTTACCAGCTCCATTTGGCCCGAGAAATCCGAGGACCTCACCTTTTTTGACGTTAAAACTAATATTATCAACAGCAAGGTTTTCACCAAAGCTACGGGATAGCGAATTCGCTTCTATAATTACTGACATACACTTATTTAATAGGTTTTTGGATAATATTTTTTGTGTAGAAAAAATCTAAGATACAATAGCACTTACAGCTAATTCTTAAAAAGCTTTTATTTACAAAATCTATTTCAATTTTTTTTCCCCTCAAAGGTGACATATCGTGTAATTTCTGGCATTAAAATGCTGTCTGTTAGTAGATTATTTTTCTTTTATGGAGTTTTCAATGGAACCAGTTTCTTTCAAAATTAAAGTTGGCCTTGCTGAAATGCTAAAAGGCGGAGTGATAATGGATGTCATCAACGCCGAACAAGCTGTGATAGCTGAAGAGGCTGGCGCTGCTGCAGTGATGGCACTTGAAAGAGTTCCATCAGATATCCGCAGAGAAGGCGGAGTTGCCAGAATGGCCAACATCGAAATTATCGAAGAAATCATGAAAACTGTTTCTATTCCGGTAATGGCTAAAACTAGAATTGGACATTTTGCCGAAGCACAAGTTTTACAAGCTCTCGGAGTCGACTTCATTGATGAGAGTGAGGTTTTAACCCCAGCAGATGAAGCTTTCCACATTGAAAAAAGCAACTTCAATATCCCATTCGTTTGTGGCGCAACGAATTTGGGCGAGGCCCTTAGAAGAATCAACGAAGGCGCGGCGATGATTAGATCAAAAGGCGAAGCTGGAACTGGCAATATAGTTGAAGCAGTTAGCCACATGCGATGCATCGCAAAAGCAATAAAAGATTTAAAAAATTTAAACGAGCAACAAGTTGAAGAAGCTGCAAAACA
>CAYYIQ010000076.1:0-13743 GCA_964472005.1 uncultured Bdellovibrionales bacterium
AAAAGCTTTTTCATATATCTCTTGAAAATGAGGTCCCATAATTGCGAAAGTTAGGAAAAGTGATAGTCCCATGAGGACTTGGTTAGGTGGTGTTTGCGCAGTTCCAAGAGCTTGTCGTGTAATTGATAAGATAATAGCAATTCTTGGAAAACATGTAACAGCCATTAAAAGGGAAGGTAGAAAAACTAAAGCCGACATCATTGTCGAGATTTTCAACGCAGCAAAGACGTCGTTCTTGCTAAAATCAGCGCCTGTTTGAGTATTAAAACTCACGACTGGTGCAGACGGACCAGATTGCGCGAGCGCTATCGCAGGCAAAAATAACATCGCAGAAATTAGCGCCAAGCAGAGCAATGCAAATTTGAAGTGAGCTTTTTTATTAAACATTTATCAAATCTCGTTTAGGTTCAGATTCGACAGTATTAACTGGAATAGCATTTTCATCATTTCCGAGTGGAAATACTGCAATTCCTCCAGTATTGGTAGTAGTTAACAGAAACTGCTTGTTAGAAATTGAAAGTAAAGAAACCTTGGTTGCACCTTGAAGAACCCGTTCTTCAATAACTTCTATTTTAGAATTAGTTGCTCCAACGTTCAAAAATCTATTTTTGTTCCTGTTTATCAATAGAGCCATAAACGCAACGACCGAAATGAAAAACAGAATTTTCATCCCAGCCATTTTAAAGTCCGGACCGACAGAGCCAGGACTCAACTTTAGCTCTTCAGCGGAAGCAATACCTATAAAAAAGAACAAGCAAGCGACAATGAAAATTATCGCAACATAACTATTTTTCATAGCTTATCCCAGACTTTCAATTCTATCGTTCTGAGAAATAATATCAGTAATACGAATACCGAACTTTTCGTTTACAATTACTGCCTCTCCACGCGCTACGAGTCTATTATTGATGTAAACATCTAGCGGTTCGCCGGCCAACTTACTCAATTCAACAACCGATCCTTGACCCAACTGAAGTAAATCTTGGATTGTCATTCTTGTTCGACCTACTTCTACACTCACTTGTAAATAGACGTCGAGTAAGAAATCTAAATTTCTCGGCATTTCTTGTGTCGCTTGAACAACACCGTCCGCCGCTCTTGCTAAATCTTCAACTGCCTCTTCTGATTCTGCTGCCATAGTTTTTCCCCTTATGAAATTTCTTCGTCTGGATAGATAGCCCCAGAGAATTTAATTGCTCTATTTGAACGATAAGTTCCTACATAACCTTTATACTTCGGCGTTTTTTCTACTTCGATTACTGCTTCTTCTGATGGGTTTGTCGAGAGTGGTACGACGTCACCAACTTTTAACTGCAATGCGTCTCTGGTAGAAATTTGTCCCTGCGCCAACTGCACCGAAAGATCAACTTGAGTCTTTTTAATATTAGACTCCATTCTTCGAATAACGTGTGAGTCAATTTCTAATCTATTACTTTGAAAACCTGTTGTTAGTTTTTGTCTAATCGGTTCGATAGTTGAGTAAGGAGTACAAAAAGTTAGGGTCGTACTTTCCTGCTCTAGTTCAACCTCTACCGTAACAACGATAACAACATCAGTAGGAGGAACGATTGCGATAGCGAGCGGGTTAAACTCCGATCTTACATATACAAAATCCACTGGATGAATAGGCGCCCAAGCATCTTTTAAGATTTCTAAAGCCATCATAACGACCTTACCAATCAATCTGGTTTCAATCGCCGTGTATTCTCGACCTTCAATCTTAACTTTTCCTATTCCCTTCCCACCGAAAAGACTGTCGACCATTCCAAAAACTAAAGGAGTAGATACAACTAATAGGGCGTAACCTTGCAATGGAGGCATTCGATAAATGTGCAAACTAGAAGGTAACGGAAGCTTTTTCATAAAAAGACCGAATTTTACGATCTCGATACCACCAACGTTAATGAAACAAGTTCTACCAAGAAACTTTGAAAGTGAAGTCCTGAATGATCGAGCAAACCTATCATGGATAAGCTCCATCGTCGGCATTCGCCCTCGAATGATTCTTTCTTGACTCGCAAGATCGTATTTTCGAATTCCCTCTTCGCTATTATCTTGAAAGGTATCTGCCTCTACATCATTGTCCGAAAGACCACGAAGTAGAGCATTAATTTCATCTTGGGTTAAGACTTGATTCATAAAATTGCCTACGTTACTTTTTTAAACTACTAACTTCTAATGCGAACTACTTACTGAATGATAAACTCTGTGAAAAATACCTGAGTTACATCTTCAGAACCTAAAACTTCATTAACCCCGTCTCTCACCTCAGACTTCATTTTATCTTTACCTTCTACAGTAAGAAGCTCTGCCGATGATTTACCGCTAAGAATCTTTATAATCGCATCCTTGATCTTCGGTATGTCACTTTCAATCGTGTGAGGAAGTTCTGACTCGGCAAATTCCAACTGAATCGTAGTTCTTAAAAAACTACCCTTCACTTGAAGATTAACAATAAAGGTCTCAAGTGGTAGAACCGCTGGTGGCAACACTCCGCCTTCACCATGTTCTCCGTGCTCTCCTCCCTCTTCTTCACCGTGTCCATCCTCAGCTGAAGCCTCTGCTCCGCTATCTGACTTACCTAATGCGAAAAATGCGCCAACTCCTCCACCAATCAAAATCACTAGAACCGCCACAATAATGACTAATTTTTTCTTGCTTTTTGGAGCCTCAGCACCTTCTTCTTTTTTTTCTTCTGCCATGATGAATACCTGTATTCGATTGTCTAATTAGATTTAACTATCTCAAATTAATAGGATCAGTTTAATCTATGATGCGCTAAACCTCAGATAGTATCTGGATAATTTGATCTTTCTCGAAAAAACAAGTCAAAAACGATGTAAAAGTTTTGTAACAAACAACTTGAGCAATTTAGAGCGAAACCAAAATATTGACGCCCCACCCCGTCAAAATAACGTCAAAACACCCAAATCCCCACCACCCCCAACCACCAAAAAACCTCCTCATCCCTAGGTACCAGCCTCCTAAAAAAAGGCCGATGAAAAAGCCCATTCAACCACTTGAACCAATTATTTAGTGAATCATCATCAGTAATTCAGGGACCTTCGAGTCCTGGCCTTCGATCTTAGTACCAGCCTCTTCTGAATAGCTTGACCTTTTAGGTAAATAAGCAGGCTACTTAGTTGATCATCATCAATGATTTTCAACCTTTTTTTTTATAATTGTGAATTACCGACTACTTTCTATTTGCAGAATTGAGGCTTATAGTCTTTCTTTCAACACCTACAACAAACTCAATGAGTAGCAGCGTTTATGTTAGTATGGGACGATCAACCATTTCGTTAAGACTTGAAGTAAACGACTACGGCTTAAATTGAACACGGAAACGCTAAAATTCTCTATCTAAACTACTAATTGCCTCTTAGCGCTCAAATGGAACTGACGACGACATCGGTGGTCGGGACGGAGGGAAGGCCCCAGGTGGCCAAAGAACATGAGTGAAACTATTTTTAAACATAAGATAAGCCTCTCGACACTTAGATCGAAAGTCCCAGTACTCCTCAAGATACCGTTGTCTCGCTAGCAAACATGTCGATATGCAAGGTGATCTTTTTTGGTATTTTTTACTTTTAAAGTGCTTGTGAAAACATTGGCTAACTAAATTCTGAACTCCAATTACTCCTTTATGTGCTCGTTTTTTTCTTAGCTTATTTTCCTCTTCTTTTATTTCCAGCATTAATTGTTGTTTAAGAAATTCTATATCTCTGCTGCGATATTCCAAAAAACATTTAGTCCAACCAAATGGGTTGACATTAATGGGATATTTTTCAGTATATTTTTTGCTCAGCGATTTTTTCCTCAGAACGGATTTGAGAAATTTACTAGGAAGCGGTCCGTAGGGAAGTTTTGAAAGCTTCGCAGAACCATAATAACGATAAGACTTTACCACTCCTTTGGTTAAATTAGTCCACGAACTCACACCTGGATACTCACCGATCGTCTCAACAAGATTTGCCGAACTTGGGTTTAAATAGACATATTTCATTTTTTCAAATACCGATTCTGGAGTAAGCATAGGTTGGGCATCATAGCGTGATGCCCAAACATTTTGATTACATCGACCTCTTAAGCGATTGATGAACTTTGCTATTTCACCATCGAGATACTCCATAAAACTTTTAAGTTCCCAGCCTCCCGCATTCAAAACCAAAATCATATGGTAATGATTTCCCATAAAAAGATAGGAACACAACTCAATACCAGGATGTCTTGCTAAGTCTCTTGCTAAAACTCCATTAACAAAAGAATTTATTAAAAAATTAGGTACAAATGGAAGACCCTCAGCAGTTCTGTTAGTAACAAAATAGACTTCACCTTTTGAAAACTTTCTTAGCAATCTGGACACCACGCCTCGTAATATAATTCGTACACATGACACTTATAGTTAAAAATCAGGATCGATTATTGCAGACTATTATCGAAGCAAGTCTTTAAAATTTTCCTGGTTTAATTAAAATTTTGTTTGAGAGCTGATTCCAAAGGTTAAACACTTCAATTACGATCACGACAGAGGGTGGCACCTATAAACAATAACCACGACAGAGGGTGGCACCTATAAACAATAACCAAAACTAACCTAAACGCTTAAAAATAGGACGTAATTGATCAGGGATTGGGGGAGATGAAGATGGACGTGGAGTTTGGATGATAGAGGGTGGCACCGAGGAGAGAAGGAGGAGAAGGAGTACGGCGGTTTAATATTTTATTTTTAGTATAAACTTTGCCGTGTCGATTTCACTTACTTCGTCCTTAAACTGCATCGATATTTTTTTATTTGACTGGGTTTCAATTAATGACTTCAAACGGAGGACAGATTCGAAATCTTTTTTGTTTTTTACCATTTTTGGTATTTGAATTTCTAACTTAGCGCTTGTACTTGAACTACTCATTGCTTCGAGAAGAACTTTCAATTGAGTATTTCCATACAAAGATAGAGAGTCATTAGAAGTAAACCATTTTTGCGTTACAGAATATACAATCAAATTGCTCTCTTCCCGCTTTCCAAGATTAACTGCGGCATACTCAGAAACAACGGTTTCCTGCAAATGATCACGCAATGCTGGCAATGACTCTACCACTTCAAATGTCCCCTTCTCTTCCTCATGTGGCAAAGTGTGGTTTAAAACAAAAAATCCAAACAGCAGAAAGAATAGATCAGAACAAGTCACCAACCACAGGGAAGCCTGATTTTCGATACTAGACGTTTTCGATCGTAATTTCAAAATTAACTCTTGGTGAAATGGTTTTTAATTTGTTTCTAAGTCCCAAGTAGGCATTAAAAATCTCTTGATACTTCTCGTCTGAGATCTCCTCAGAATACCGTAAGTCTACCTTTAAATCTGTTGAAACATATCCACACTTTTCTCTTAAGGTTAAAAAATCGGCAATTTCTCTATTTACCTCCGGAGTTCCCGACTTTATACTTTCAGCTAATTGCCCAATAGAATTGGCAGATAGCGATAATTCAAGAATAGCGGATGCCGAATCATCTTGTTCATAACACTGCGGCAAAGGTATATCTGGAGCAAGTTTTGCCAACTCTTTCGATCCCTCATCTACCTTCTCATGAGTTGAACCATCAACTGAGAATTTATCCCGGTCTATAAACACAAAAATAGAAATTAAAATTAAAGTAACGCTACAATATAAAAACAAAAAAAGATGTTTTTGATTATTCGCATAACTTCTTTTTTTATGGTTTCTATTCATAACCTAGCTAGCAAATGACTCTAGTCGTTCACGAAGTAACTGTGGAGCATAACCAGACGCTATCGCAACAACTCCTTCGACCGTTAAGTCCAAAAGCATATCTTCTCCCTCAATATGTGACTCTAGCTTGTTAGCAAGCGGTTGCAAGAATAGATAAGAAAGGACGGCTCCGTAGAGCGTCGTCAAAAGTGATACACTTAAACCATGTGACAACTCAGAAGAATTATTTACCATCGAAAGCATTTGGATCAATCCGACCACCGTCCCAATTAACCCTGCGGCAGGAGCGACTGCTGCTAGCTGATTTAAAATTTTAATGGAGTAGCGTTTCTTTTCTAAAATTATTCGGTAGTCAATTATGAGATACTTCCTTATTTCGTCGACCGAAACACCATCCGCTATCAATTGCAGACCTTTTTTGATCATCGAATCATATTCCGCCTTAGCAAAGTCTTCCATTGAGACATCACCTTTAACTTTTTTAATTGAAGCAAGCTCAGCGAAGTACTCAATTCGGTGATCAAACTCACGCGAATCCACCTTTTTCGAATGAAGTGATTCGGAAATCGCGAACTTCAAATCCTCTAAATCGTAACTGACTAGTCCGGCCAGACAGGTACCACCCACTACTATTAATATAGATAAAGGATCTAAAAATCGGAATTCTGTAACGACCATCAGGTAAACCGCAGTAGCTGATATCGCTAAAAGCGCCATGTATCTGACTTTTTGACTACTATTTGACTCTAACATCCAAACACCTTTAATTTTCAGTTATGCCTAACCGCCCGTAACCACGTAGTTTTACGGTGAGAATTCGGTAAGATCTTCTCACTACGCTTTAATAGTGCAGCGATCGTGCCAATTTCAGTATTATAATAATTGTCCAGCTAGAGTTAACTAGGTTACAGGAACTGAGCATCTCAAAGTAAATAAGTTTCAATAGCCTCAGGAAGCCCTATGACAACTTTGGAAATCTATCGGTCACGATCTTCCTTGTTACCCCCACGTGGGACTGCTAGTATTTTGCCAACAACTTAATCACACCAAAATAATGCATCAGTAAGATTTCGAGAGTTATTTCGTCACTAATTCCACGTATCATCTACGGTGATTAAGTCTAAAACAAATTAGAAAGATTTTTATTTCCGTTTGTATTAAAGAGAGAACAAGTTTTACAAATCTAATTTTAAATCAAAGATGCAAGTTTCTTCCTCCAACAACAGTATCAGCATTTCCGGAATAGTTTCTATTTTGGATGTGCACACTATTTTCGAAAAAATTGGAAAGCATCAAAAAAGATTAAACATCACTATTGAGAAAGATGCCGTAATACGAGAACCAACAATCCTCGTACTACAAGACCAGGTTAACCAACTTAATAAAAACGGATATAAACTAAACCTTTCAATAGAATCGCAACAGCAATCAAAAAACGACCTTACTGTTCCCAAATCAAACAATAGAAAACTTGAGAATTCACTATCCTTTGAGCAAATTGGCAGAGCGGCGCACAATTTGACCCTCGACGTGATCAATACATCAGCATTCATTAAAAAAGTATTTGCCGAATTTGGATATATTTTCGCAAACGGCAAACGTGCCAGGATAAAAGAAACAGTATCACAGATTGATCAAACTGGTTTTTTTGCCGTTGGAATTATCTCACTAGTAAATTTTTTGATTGGGATAGTCATCGCCTATCTCATGGGAAATCAGCTACAATACTACGGCGCCAACATATTTGTGGTTGATGGTGTCTCCGTTGCGATGTGTAGAGAACTAAGCCCAATTCTTGTTGCAATCGTCGTTGCAGGCCGATCCGGTTCTGCTTTTGCAGCACAACTTGGGAGCATGAAACTAAATCAAGAAACGGACGCCTTGGAGGTAATGGGATTACGTACCTTCCAGGTACTTGTCATTCCAAGAATCCTCGGATTAATGATCACACTGCCATTTCTCGTCATCATTGGCGACATTTTTGGTATCCTAGGCGGAATGTTCATCTCCAATATCCACCTAGATATTGGATACTCAAACTTCATAGAAAGACTATACGTAGTATTGAAGCCAAAACAAATAATTGTTGGACTTGTAAAAGCTCCTGTTTTCGCTTTGTTCATTGCCGCGATTGGATGTAAACTTGGCCTTGAATCAGAACCCAACGCCGTAAGCATTGGTCGGAACACAACTAAAACGGTTGTACAAAGCATCGTTTCCGTAATTCTTTTAAATGCAGCAGCAGCAATTATATTTACAAACTTAGGAATATGAAAAACAAACTGGCGGTCGAAGTATCAAACCTAACGACTAACTACGGCCCGAAAATCATTCACGACAATATTTCATTTTCTATACCTAGAAATTCTATTTGCTCGTTAATCGGCGGAAGTGGCAGCGGGAAAACGACCCTGCTAAAAGCTCTCTTAAACCTTCTACCTCCGAAAACTGGAGTTATTAAGATACTGGACCATGAAATTACAAGTCTTTCAGCAGATGAAGAAAGCATTTTCAGAAAACGAACATCTGTACTATTTCAGGAAGGTGCTCTATTTTCCGGCCTAGATATTAAGGACAACATACTCTTTCCTCTAAATGAGCTTCTCTCAATTCAAGACACCACAGGTCTAAAAATAGTTCACTATTTATTGAACTTAGTCGGCCTTGATAACGACGTAGCTGCAAAAATGCCCAGTGATCTTTCAGGAGGAATGAAAAAAAGAGTAGGCTTAGCACGATCTATCATTTTAGAACCGGAAATACTTTTTTTGGATGAACCCACTTCTGGCCTAGATCCACACTCAGCAAGAAATTTTGACGAATTAATAAAAAAGCTCCAAGATCAACTTGAAATGACTGTCATAATGATTTCCCACGATCGCGAGTCAGTTATATCGATAAGTGATCAAATCATTGCCCTAGAGAACAAAAAAATAATTGCGAACGGTAATCTCTCTGAAATATTAAGCTCCGATAATAAATGGTTAAGAGAATATTTCGAAGTGACAAACACTTCTACCGAGACACAGTCCCCAAGATGACAACAGAGTTAAATACATGCGACAACATTAAAGAGAACTAGAATGGAATCAGAAATACACTATAAACGAGTTGGAATATTTATTGTGGTAGGTATTGTCCTAGTTTCAGTTATACTAGCCTGGCTCTCGCACTCATTTACCGGCTCAACGAAGAAAGACTATGCAATATTCTTCGAGCAGCAAACTTTGGACGGCCTACAACGCGACAGCGCTGTTACCATGAAAGGTATAAAAATAGGTACAGTCCAAGATTACGACATCTCTCACACTAACATTCAAAAAGTTAAAGTAATTATTTCGCTAGATCCAGAAGTCCCCGTAAAGACTGATACCAGAGCAGTATTAAAGCGAAATTTTTTAACTGGCATTGCTAAAATCGATCTAGTAGGAAGTACCCAAGAAAGCGCAGAGATTTCAAAAAAGAAGAATGAAGACCTACCTATCATTCCGGAGGAATTAACTCAATTTGAAAAAATTGCAGACTCCGTGCCTAGCGTGCTTGGCAAGGTAGAAAACTCCCTAGAACGTATTGCCTTGGTAATGTCTAATAAAAACATTGAAAATTTCGACAAAACCTTAGACTCAATTTCAACTATTGCCCAAGAGCTAACTAAGCTCTCCCCCAAAATAGAAAAAACCTTAAGCAACTTTGAAAACGTTTCCTCAACTGCAAGTGATTTTTCTGATAAGTATCTCAAAGAGGAGTCCGATAAAAACTTACCTAAAAAACTAGAGCTAATCTTGAGCAACATCGAAGAAATCTCCAAAAACTTAAAAGAAGCATCGGTAGATGCGCCACCTCTTACGCGATCTGTTTCAAGAAGCATGGTAAGCATTCAAGAAAGTTTAAAAAATATAGCACAAGATTTCCAAACCCTCTCTGACTCTTACGGAAATCCAAATTTATTACTAAACCAAAATCAAATACTAGAGAAAAATGAAGATCTTTAAAATTTCAATACTATTTTTCCTACAATCTTGTAGCTTTAATATTCTACCAAACAACGACTTGTTATCATTCTACGACCTAACAATGATCGAGCCGTCCGAAAGTTATATCGAATCACTTTGCGTTAATAACGACTCTCCAAACAAACAAATACTAGTTCGAGAAGTTAAAACACTTAGACCTTACGATGGCTTCAAGGTTTATTTGCAAAACGAAGATCTTGAACTTGTTCAACTTGGGGATGTCCAGTGGATTGCCCCTCTATCGATTCTATTCCCAAGTAAAATCGAAGAATTAGTTAATATAGATTGTGGTTCAAATGACCTCCATCCGATTTTCACAACAAATATAATTTCAAAAACTAACGAACAATTGAATCTTACCCTTGCAACAGCAAGGGTAATCGAACAGAACGCAGATAGATACGCAGAAGCCAAAATTAACGCGTCCATACTTTCGGAAATCACAGGTAAATTTATCCGAAACAAATCTAAAACTGTTAAACTGAAATTAAAAAGCGGAATTTCTCAGGCAGATTTAATAAAAACCCTTCAAAAAGCCATTAGAACTGCAACATTAGAAGCTTTAACTGAGATTAGAACCAATTGATATTGAAAAACTCTACCTACTGTCATAAATAGAACGAACAATTGTTACTAACTAAAGCAATTTAGTAGGGAATTCCTTTATACAAGTTCCTAGAGATAAGAACTAGTAGTACTGAATAAGTTAGATAGTTTTTGATAACATTCCGTTTTTAAGTAAATTTTTCACAAACGTGAATTTTAAATCTTGGAACGGCATGATCACTTTAAAGACCAACGCACAAGAAAACTAGATGTAATTTTAGGTGCGCTGATCATTAAACATTTTGTTCGAGATGCTCGGTGTATTTTTGAACAAAATACTTTACTAATAAAATAATAGAATAGATTAATTAATATGAGCATTTGCAATTTAGTTACTGGTGGTGCGGGATTCATCGGCGCACATGTCGTTCGCGAACTACTTGATTTAGGTGAAAAAGTCGTTATCCTCGACGACTTAAGTGGTGGCTTTAAAGAAAACATTCCAGAAGGAGTAGAGTTTGTTGAGGGCAGCATCTTAGACGTAACTCTCGTCAATAATCTTTTTGAAAAACATAAGTTCACAAATGTTTACCATCTCGCAGCTTACGCCGCAGAAGGTCTAAGTCATTTTATCCGAAGATTCAATTACCAAAACAACTTGATTGGAAGTATTAACCTAATCAACGCCTCAATCAATCACGAAATAAAATGCTTTATTTTCACATCGTCAATTGCTGTATATGGCGCAAATCAATTACCAATGTCCGAAGACATGATTCCGCAACCCGAAGATCCATACGGAATTTCAAAATTAGCTGTAGAACAAGATCTTAAAACAGCTAACCACATGTTCGGCCTAGACTATGTAATATTCCGTCCTCATAACGTCTATGGTGAGTTCCAAAATATTGGTGATAAATACAGAAACGTAATCGGCATCTTTATGAATCAGATCATGCAAGATCAGCCATTAACAATCTTTGGCGACGGCACCCAATCAAGAGCATTTAGTTACGTAAAAGAAATTAGCCAAACTATTGCGCTTTCCGCTAAGAATAAAGATTGTTTTGGTGAAATCTTCAACGTCGGAGCAGACACACCATATTCGGTTAACGACTTGGCACAAGAAGTTGGTAAATTATTTGGCACTAAACCAAAAATTAACTACCTAGATGCAAGAAACGAAGTTCTGCATGCCTACTCAACCCACGCGAAAGTCGCTAAATACTTCCCGAACTCACCAAAGTTCACCTTGGAAGAAGGCTTAAAGAAAATGGCCGACTGGGCAAAAGAACACGGACCAAGACAAAGCCAAGAATTTGGGGAGATCGAAGTAGCAAAGAATCTTCCACCATCATGGTCTAAAAAATAGTAGACTCCCTCCCCTCCGTGTAGGGTCGAACCTCTCGTTGAGGTTTGACCCTACCAAGAAAATGTTCGCGTTTATATTTTTAGCGATCATAGAGGCGCAGAGACACAAATAAAGACAACCGTTTCTACAACTCACACTCTCGCACCACAGAAATCCTTACATCATACTCATACACCTTTGACCTCTGTGTCTCTGTGCCTCCGTGGTCGCTAAAAATATAAACGCGATCATTTAATACGACACCGAAAAAGCTGTTCCCTGCATGTTGATATATGTTAAACTCTAAAACTAATATGACAATTCTAAAAAATCTCATCATGCCAAATGCTTTTAGTCTTCTTGCATTAATTTTATTCCAAACATCATTTGCATTCGCCCAAGAGGCGACTGGTTTTGACTGTTCTAATTGTTATTCA
The DNA here is from genome assembly GCA_964472005.1 of uncultured Bdellovibrionales bacterium. Taxonomy (GTDB): domain Bacteria; phylum Bdellovibrionota_C; class UBA2361; order SZUA-149; family DAOLCO01; genus CAYYIQ01. Next base: position 12,078 of record CAYYIQ010000076.1, read on the forward strand.
ATGAACGAAGAGGCATGTACTCAGACTTGTTCAAAAAAGAGTCGCAATGTTAACTCCGGCAAGTTTCAAAAATGTAAACGACTATGTATCCTAAACGCCTGTAACAAGAACTGTCATTACGGACAGCAATCTAAGGGCTCGGATAGTTTTCCCGAAGCCGTTAACTGTGATTATTGCAGCAGGAAATCACTTCCTAACTGCAATCGAGAATGTGAAGGCAAAGATAGTTCTTGCGTGAAAATTTGCGTGAGCCAAACATGTCGTAACTACTGCACTCTCCCCGACCGCCCTGAAGATTTATTTAGAGAAAGCCAAGTTACCACCTGCAAGCAATGCCAGATTAGAGAAGAAGATAGCTGTCGCAACAGATGTGGGAATAAAGCGGGATCACTCGCATGCAAAGTAGCTTGCGTAGAACAAAAATGCGAAGCAAATTGCAGAATCGATTAAGTCTCTTTTTTAAGAGTCAACAACCAACCAATTAGTGCGATAAGCAGAGTTTTAATCCGGAATAAAAGAGCAACTGCAATTGCTTCAGGAGCGGCGGCTCCAAGCTTCGTTAAAAAATAGAAGAACGCTCCCTCTTGCACGCCGATTGCACCTGGAGTTAAGGGGATTGTTAAAATTAACAACACTAAAGGAACAACTAGCGAAAGATCTAATATAGAAATCGTATCAACAGAAATCGTTTTAAGCGCCCAATAAGTATTTAAAATCGCCAAAAAATAGAAGAAAAATGACCAAAGCATCGCTTTGATAAAAAACTTTGGCTTCAAAAGGCCCGATGGCGCGGGTTCATTAAAGATCATTAATACTTTGTTTTTCAGTTTAGAAGTAGGCAGAAAAGCTATAATTTTCTTTAAAAACAAATTTCCCTTATTTGACGCGAGAGCAAACAAAGCAAAAACAACACAGAAAAACAAAGGAACGATAACGTAAATAATTTCCGATGATTGATAGTCTCCAAAACAAGCTCCGATAAACCCAACAACAAGCAACGAAAACAGCCCAGTCAGTCTTTCGAAGAATGTGGCCACAAACGCCTTCTTATGATTTTCGATAATCTTGCCTAATTTCAAACTCCGAGCAGCATCTCCTCCAAACGAAGAAGGGAAAAATAAATTTATGAAATAAGAGATTGTATAAAATCTCATTAAAGTAAAGATACCTGGAGGGGTGACAGAAGCAGGAATAAACATCCTCCACTTCATTGAACTTGCCCAGATCATTGGGAAAGTAATAGACAAGAATAAGATTAGGTATCCAAACCTAACTTTATCTTTCAGCTCGATCACAGCTGGCAAATCAACAGAGCTAAAAATAAAATAGAGAATGAAACATGAAATGAAAAACCGTATGTAACGACTTTTAAAAATCGAACCTACGCATGGCAAAATCTTCCCATTTACTAATTCTTTCATAACCAAATTTCGCGACTCTAACAGACATTAAATAGCAGCAAATAAACAAGGAGAGGCCAACGACAAGCCCAGTTAAAATTGAATCGGCATAAGTTTAACTAAATAACTTATGCCGAAATGAGCTCAAATTTCCTTCTTAATCCAGACTATCTTTTAAAAGGATTAACAAATCTAGCATTTGAATCTAAAACGTTCTCAATCCAAAGTAATCTATTGTACTTTTCAGTTCTCTCACCACGACACAT
>CAYYIQ010000077.1:0-13705 GCA_964472005.1 uncultured Bdellovibrionales bacterium
GCGTTCGCGAGGATGACGGGGAAAAATTACTCGAACAGATTCGAAAGCGGGGATTCACGAGAACTACTTTAAACTGCAAAGGCACTGGTTTAGCAGAAATAGCGGTTGCTGAACGTGCAGAACTCATACAACTCTTGGATCCCTGCTTCCGCAGGGATGACGGCAGGGTATGGGGATGGAGGTTGTTGTTCTTACACGGCTTCATAAAATGAGTCTGCTCTTAAGACTCACAAGTGGTTGATTTTAATATAAATAAAATCGGATTCAAGTCTTATTTCTATTCCTTCGATCTAATCTCTAAGAGAAAGATCAATTTATGCAAATACAAGAATTAAAAACGTATTTAGATCAAATCAATAGTTTTGATCTGTTGCTTGGCACAAGCTTTAAAGCACCTGCTGCTGATGCGGCCATCCCTGATTATAGTGATTTAAGTTACGCAGAAATACTTGAAAGGCTTTCAAGTGACGAGCTTTGGCGGATAGCAAGTTCAAATCTTCGACAGAAGGATATTCAGGCTGCAGATAAATATTTTGCGCTTGCCTATAAAAAGCAAAAATCTAATTCAAAAGTTTTGGCGGAAAGAGGTCTTATCGCATTGCTTTATGCAGATTATTTAAACGCTGATAAATTTCTAAAGCGAGCACTTACCAAGAATCCCGAACTCGTAGAGGCTAGACTCTGGTTATCGTTAGTTAGAATCCGAGAGGGTAAGGTGAAGGGCGCCTCTTCTCATTTAAATAAAATTCAAGAAACTAAATCTAGTTTACTAAATGGGTTGACCAGATATCTCAAATTTTACGTTGCGGTCTCTCTTGAAAATCAAGCAGATCTCTCGATAATTCTAACCGAATTAGAATTATCGAAAAGGGAGTTTTTTGTTCGAGAATTATTGACGTATGTTGGATTTCTTAAAGGTAAAGCTTCGTTAGAAAAAGGTGATTTAGTCACTGCTGCAAGAGATTGGTCAGAGGTCTTCAATCAGGATCAAGATGGTTGGTATAAACAGCAGAAAATTATCTCTTATCTTAATTCGACCGGTCTAAAGCGAATTCACTTTATTTTGGCAAGAAAAAACGAAAAAGAGAGCTATCACCGAGTTCTTGAAAAACTATTACATTTTGGTTTAATTCCAGAGTTCTTTGAAGAGCACTCTCAATTAGCTGATAGATCAGACTTTTGGAATTCAAAGCTCGATAAGAAAGGTTCTTATCCATACGCACACTTTCGATACGCCATCTGTCTTTTATACCAGGGAAATTTTATGCAGGCGTATGATGAATTTTTAATCTGCAGAGATAAAGTTCCGGCAACCAAGGTCGCGTTTTTTAAACTTGATGAGATAATTGATTGGTTAAGAGATTATGCAGATGACCAACCAGCGGTTGCAACTAATGTGTGGGATGCATTCTTTACTAATCCTAGTGATGCGGAACCTTGGGTGAACGGTGGGTTTGATGATCCTCGCGTTGCAAAACGTTGGTTCAGCCTTGGAGCAACCCCAGGCGAGGCTCAAAAATGGCAAGTTGTTTTTAGCGGACAAATGTCTATTGCATATTCCTTCTATGCAGTAGGATTTAGGGATCCAGAAGAGGCGAAGAAATGGAGCGCGCATTTTTTCATCCCTATAGAGGCTTGGGAGTGCTATAGTGCTGGTGGCGACATTGGAAGTCGAGAAGAAATCTAAGTGACAATCAATCATTAGATAACGGACTCGATCAATCCTTTTAAACCTAATGAATATAGTAATAAATTTTAGAAGGTAACCTTGGTTTTTCCTAAGAGTAAAATTCGATCATCTGACTTATTTAAGTTTGTTTTAATTTGTCTGCTGACAGCATTGGTTGGTTGTGAGCGTGACACGGGTGATGATGAATATCAGAAAGCATATCAACTGTATAAAGATAAGGAATATGCTTCAGCGATTCCAGTCTTTGAAAAGGCGTTAGCAAAAAATCCCAATGATCCTAATTATCGATTAAGGTATGGAAATGCGCTTGAAGACGACGATCAAATTGAGAGAGCTATAAAGCAATACGAAAAAGCTATCGAAATAAGTCCTACTCATGTCATTGCGATCGTCAGTCTTGCTAACGCCTATCGTAAAGTTAAAGAGCCTGAACTGGCTGTTAGTACAATGAGAAGGGCTATCGCGCTTAAAAAAAGAGAGCCTTGGATGTTGGATAATTTTGGAAATATTCTGGAAGAAGCCGGTTATTACCAAGAAGCCTATGATAACTATAAACTGGCTGCTGAGTATGAACCTTATGATACAGAATTTAGGACGGACCTTGCAAACCTTGCAGTCAAAATGAACAAAGTAGATGAAGCAATTAAATTATTTACTCAATTGAAAATCGAAGTGTCAGATCAATATAATATACTCCATCAAGAGGAGCAGGCAACAGTGGATCAGGCAGAAAAAAATAAACTTCAACTAGAGAAAGTGCCGTATCGAAAAAGTTATGATTACTACACGGAAATGCTAGAAAAGCTTAAAAAGTGAGGAAAGATGAAATTTAAAAATGTTTATATCGTAGACGGGGTAAGATCACCTATCGGGAGTTTTTGTGGAAGTTTGGGAAGTCAAAGTGCGGTTGAGCTAGGACTCCCGCTTGTCAGTGCACTATTAAAACGAAATCAACTTGCCACTACCGGGATTAATGAAGTTATCATGGGAAATGTTTTAACAGCGAATAATGGCCAGGCACCAGCGCGGCAAGTTGCGTTGAAAGGAGGATTAGATCAGGGAGTTAGTGCGTATACGATAAATAAGGTTTGTAGTAGCGGACTATTTTCAAATATTTTAGGCGCAAGGTCGATCGAGTTAGGTGTCTCTCAGGTCGTCATAGCCGGTGGTATAGAAAGCATGTCTCAAGCACCTTTTTACCTAACGAACTATCGGCAAGGAGTTAAACTTGGCGATCAAAAGTTGGTTGATTCTGTGATAAAAGATGGGCTCTGGGACGTCTACAACGATTTTCATATGGGTTGCGCAGGCGAACTTTGCGCAAAGAAATATAATTTTTCGAGAGAAATGCAAGACGAATTTGCGATAGAAAGCTACGATCGTGCTCTCGCGAGTATGCAAAACAAAGAATTCGAAAACGAAATTGTTCCTATAGAGATACGACTAGGAAAGAAACAAATTCTGGTTTCAGAAGATGAAGAACCATCAAAGCTAGTAAGAGAAAAAGTATCACAATTACGACCTGCATTTGATAAAGATGGAACGATTACGGCGGTAAATGCTAGTTCATTAAACGATGGTTCTGCGATGTTACTCCTCGCGTCAGAAGAAGCTGTGAAAAAATATAATTTGAAACCAAGAGCGAAAATTATTTCTGAAGGGATGCATAGCCAAGCCCCTGAATGGTTTACGACTGCGCCAGTGACTGCGGTGAATAATTGTATAGCTAACAGTGGCCTTAAGAAAAGCGATTTTGATTTTTTTGAAATCAATGAAGCGTTCTCAGCGGTGGCTCTAGCTTGTATGAAAGAGTTGGGGCTATCTAAAGACGTTGTCAATGTTAGAGGAGGAGCCGTCGCATTGGGTCACCCTATTGGCGCGTCAGGAGCTAGGATTCTCGTTACACTTTTAAATATATTAGAATCAAAGAAAGCTAAGCGAGGAATTGTCGGGATTTGCAACGGTGGAGGAGAAGCGACAGCTATTGCAATAGAGTTAATTAGTTAACTTTATCCATCTCTTAGGAACACTTTAGTATTACTTGGCCATAACAGAGAATGATAATTTTAAGGTATCATGAATAAAAGAAGAAACTTCATAAAATTTTCGGGGCTATTCATAGCAAGCCTTTACCTGACTGGTTGTGAGCGTCATCGTTATGTTCGAGAGGAACAACAAAAAGGTTTAGAATTAGACCTTGGAACAGTTAGGAGTCTTCTTTTTAACCAAGTACATTTGCCAATAAAATCTGTGATTGTGTTTCGTGATCTGGATGGTTGGCGAGTTCTTTCTACCAGATGTACGTACGAAGGTTGCGATCTTACTCTTCAAAGTGATAACGGGCCGCTGTTTTGTCCCTGTTGCCAATCCGCATTCGATATTTTTGGGAAACCATTGGCAGATTCTCAGGCAATTTTAAATCTACCTTGGATGGAGATTTTTTATAAAGAAGGTCATCTTTATGCGCAACCTGGTAAAGTCGTTGATTCAAAATACAGATTTTCCGACCCTAAAATTGAAGATGCAGTTAGAAAGCTTCGAATGCAAGTTCGAAAAGAAAATGTCGCAGATGGAGTCAAAATTCCAGAAGCACTTTTAGGCGGCAATGATCCAGACGAAGAAAAAAGCATGTTCGTCGACCCCGCCAGTATTATTCCTTAATATAGGGGTGGTTCTAAGTGTCGTATTCTTATGTTCGCGTTGTTTTTTTAGCGACCACAGAGACACAGAGAAAGGCATCCGTTTCTATCGTAAACGCGCTGACACTTCAGAGGCTCGTATTTAAAACTTATATACTTCTTACTCTGTGCCTCTGTGGTCGCCTAAAAAAACAACGCGAAGACCCGTCCTTTTTATCATAAACTATAAATTATCTAGAATGGAGATAGTGTTTTCTTGATTGCTCAGTCGATTTAATAAGGATAGTCTTAGCTATCTAAATACAAAAAAAGATAAACAACCTAGAATTCCACTTAATCATGATAAGGCTAAATATTAATCAGTTCGTCGTTGTGATCTTGTCGGCGATCCTTTTTTACAATGCGTATTTAGTTATCGACAACTTAAATAGAAATTATAAAATTAAACAATTTGTAAAGATTCATAACAATCATCCGATCGACAAGCTGATTGATATTACTGCCTCGTTAGATGAGTTCTATCGGGTTAATGGACAGTATCCTCAAAATGGTTCGTTTGATGGTGTTAAGAGTTGTTGGGGCCAATCGAAATCTGACTGGATTCTAGATCTGGTTCCTGAGTATCTTTCTAAATTGCCCGATATCGATTTCCCATCTGCCCCTTGTAATAAGCAAATACTTTATCGATCGAATAATCGGGGTTATAAGTTAATTGTCCATGACCCTGATGATTTCGATATCGTGAAGAGGGACTTGCCCTTTTTAATTGATCCCGAAAGAGAAACTTTTGCGTATGGTTTTTGGAGTGAGCTTGGCATTGATTTTTAACGTTTCTAGAATTCTTTTGATTTCGTTGATTCCAGTAGTATTTTCATGTTTAGCTGGATATGACCGAAGTTTCTTTTTAGTTGCGGATACGGATCTTGCTTTAATAGGGGAGGCGCTAGCTTTCAATTCTAGTTTCGGCCAATCTTTTTTTGATCATCCGAGCTTCGTATATCACGTTCTATTAGGATGTTGGTTTAAGATTCTTTTCTTCTCAAGGTTGATTCACGCGTATAACATTGAAACCCTATATAGCCAGACTGATAAAGTAGAGGTTCTGCAAGATTTAATTTTCTACGCAAGAATTTTTTCAGTGTTGATAATATCTCTCTATTTAGCAATGTGTTTAAGACTTTTTACTGTAATTTCAAAAAGTTCCAAATTTGCATTTCTCTTGTGTATAGTGCTCGCGAGTACCGATGGTGTTCTTACTCAGTCTATTACTTGTCGGATGGAACCGCTAAGTTTGATATTGCTAATCTGCTCAAGTTTGTCTCTTCTAAAAATCCTAAATAGTAGATCTATGGATTCTTTAGCGTACTACTTTTCGGTTGTGAAGATATGGATGTTCTTTTATTTAGCAGTGTTAACTAAAATTCTCATTTTTCCATTTTTTGCCCTAACTCTGCCGGTTTTGGTTCTTGGATCCAAGTTTACAACTGGATTAAAGATTAATTTTCAATCCAGAAAGATTTATATCCTATCGCTTCTTTCGATACCACTCGTCTGGCAATTTTTTGAAGCTGCGTACGTATCTAAATCAATCTATCAGTTTGTTTGTTATTTTGTGTTGTTAAACATTTTTATTGCTGCTGTGTTCTATAAAAAAGGTGTTCAGGTTAAAAACTTAATTTTGTTATTTTTATTTAGTTCTGTTGGATTAAGTGTTGGGTATCTCTTTAACTTTTTTTGGTATAATCCAAAAAATAATAACATTATTCTCAGTTTTGTCTCCCATTCTAGACGTTTTAGTACTAGTTGGTCCGATCAAAACGATTTTTCTCCAAGCTCTATTAAAGCATTGTCAATGAATTTCTTACTTTCAATTCTATCTAAGTTTGACCTTGCGTGGTTGACCTGGACACCTTCGTTATTTTTACTCTATCTTGTATTTGTTTCAATCGTATTCGTTAATAAAAAAAGATTTGAACATTACATTCTGTTTATTTGTTTGTTTACCTGCTTTTTAGTCGAATCGTTGATAAGAATGAGGTCGGGCATGAAAGAGATATATTTCTTTGAAAAAATAAACTATCAGTACGTTGTTTATTATAAAATCTACGCGCAGTTTTTTATTTTTCTAAGTTTGGCGATGTGCGTAAGATTTATACTTGAGAAGTATTCCGAAAGAAAACTGTTGATGTATTCAATAGTCCCAACAGTATTATTTAGTTTGTTTATGATCTCTGTAACTTCAAGTAGGCTAAAGAATGATAATTTTAGATTTATTTATTTTAGACAAGGACCTCAAAATATTTGTGCCTCAACCAAAAAGCAAAGTCCTTACCTGTATTCGTTTTTGATTGACGATCGTAATGATTGCCGAGAGGATGCTGCTAAGTATGAACCAACTAGCATGTCGAATTAAAAGAGATTTAAATTATTTGTTGAGACTGCGTCTGGGCAGTACTAAGTCCTAAATAAAGGTGGAGGCACTTGCTGTGAATGTGAAGTTAAAGTCGATATGCGAGACTAATGCTTGGGGAAGTTTATTTGCGTCCTAATATTTGGAAAAAAATGTTAACTAAAATTGAAAATCTAATAGTAGTCTTAGGATCTCCTAATGATGATGAGGGTTGTCTTTCGGGTATAGGCATGGGGCGAACTGAACTAGCATATCAAACTTGGAAAGACCTTTGTGATCCGAACTGTAAGATTCTTTTGACAGGCGGCTATGGAGAGCACTTTAATAGGACTTTAAAACCAAATGCTTTTTATGCGATGAAGCGTTTATTGCAATTGGGTGTGCCTGAAAGAAACTTTATTGAGATTGCGGAAAGTGTGAATACTGTTGATGATGCATTGAAGTCCTTTAGAATCGTCGAGTGTTACGATGTTAATAAAATTTTGCTCATAAGTTCTGATTTTCACTTGGAGCGGGTGCAATTTATTTTTGATATTGTGTTTAATGGAAGAATTATTGAATATCTCGGCGCGTCGTATTTAGGATCGGTAAGTTTGGTAGATAAAAAACGACTTTTAGATCATGAAGCAAGGGAACTCCGATCGCTTAAAGAAAAAGGAGAATCTATTGTTGGAGGGGCTTTAAGCATATACTCGAAAGATTCAAGTCAAAATGAAAACGCCTCCGCGATGAATCTAATAGCTAAGCCATTGAGAAGATAGCGCGACCTGATTTTTTGAAGGGTAATCTATCAATCTTGGAATAAGTATACTTGGGATTGCTTTTTAAAAATCACTTTTCTATAACTGCCTGTAATAATGTTCTATTATACCTCGTCTTTGTCATTTCAATTTGTAGCCCTTCTTATTTTTCTTTACTACCAAGAGTAATTTGTCTTGATAGTGGAGAGAGTACGCCACTTTAAATAATACCATTTCCTTAGGTAGTGAAGGTTTTGAAATGAAGAAACCAGTCGAAATCGGTCGAGTTCTTTTATTTACCGAATTACTTTTCAATACGAGTCGGATCGACAACGATTCGATTAACCGAGTTCTGTCGGATTACAGAATGCATCATGGCTTTGACTACATCGTGTATGTTGAGGACCCGTCGTGTGAAATTGTCGTTCTCAGCACGGGCGATTCTGTACCTATGTTTGAAATACCACAGGGTATGCAGATCGGCTTTCCGACGTCTATCCGGTTTTTCGATGAGGAACCTGGGAGCGAAGTTCGACTGCAATATTGTGCCGATCGTTTGCGGGATACTGTGCTTCAGCTTGGACGAGTTGACGAGGTCCCACGTTCTCTCAAACTCGAACGAATCGAACTTGCCGTCGTTCATTTTTCGGATGTCCGGGCAGATTTGGACGAATCATTCGATTCTTAATCTCGAGATTTTTTGAGGTTCTTATTAAGTCGCGGAAGTAAACAATACTTCCGCGACTACTATTTGGCGTATTCCCACATTTTTTTAGTCGTTGCTTAGGGAAGCACTTGGGATCGCCTCGGCATTAATAGTTTTAATGACTCTCATCAAAACTATTAATTTTCTTTATTGTGAGTGATGTCTTATGAATGTCTTGAACTTAAGGCAGGAGATATCAATGGCGAATAGTATGCTTTCTTTAAATGTTTACAGACAGAAAAATCGAATCATTGTCCAATACTACGATTCCGGAAGTGAAAATCTCTTCGTGTGCCCAGATTGCGATCGGCAGCTACATCATTCTGAAGAAGAATTTATTGCTACGTGTAAGGAAATTCTTTGTCCAAATTGTTTTACGGTACTTGCAATGATTTCATCACAGCTGCCAAAAAATTGGTTGGAATCAAGATGTATCTAGGCTGTTGGTTCGTTATCTAGGGATCGGAATCGCCTGTTATTTGCGGCTATTTAAGTTTCTTCGTCTTTAGGTCGTTATCTTCAATAGCGATTTAAAGTTTATGTGCGAGGAGAAGTCGAATGTTACCAAAAAGGAACGAGTACGAAAAAAAGTTCAGTAATACTGGTTACTACATATATGTTGTCGTATTTATACTCATCGGAGTTCCTGTTTTGGCAATTGCAGGCTATTCTGGATTTACAGGTAAAGGTTTTGCTCCTCACGTGTCGGAGTTGTTTCATTCAATAGCACCAACTATGGAGCTTAGGAGAAAAGGAATTATATTTTGTATTTTTTTGCCTGGCTTTATAATCTCATTCTTATTGGCATCAGCTGTCGCTTTATTGTTTGATGTGTTCACGCAACAAGGACGATTTTCGGATTAAGTGTATTTTGTTTGATTTTCATTTGAATTTTCGTAATTTACGAAAGAAAAATCCGGCTTCAGTAATTCAAACTAAAGACATTTTATTCTGAAATAGAAAATGCCCATCTATAAAAAATGAGCATTTTAAGATATTTCCGATTCTGTTTTTCGATATCTATCCTATTGGATCGAGTATCATTCGTCCTAGGGAATTAATTCTAAACTCTCAACAACGTTAGAATTTCCATGATAAGGATCGTTTAACATTCCTTTAGGAGATTCTAGTTTTGGTTGTGGGTGAGAATTGTGTTTATCTTCTTTCAATTTATCTTTTATAGCATGCGCGTTTCTACTAGCTTCGAAGTTTGGCACAGCTGCGTAAGGATTCACTTGTGCGTATGAAGGTTCAATACCTTTATCATAGGCAAGGTGTCTAACGGGAATCCTTTCCAAACTGGTTGGAGTAGAATTGGTTCTTAAGAGTTGTGCGATTTCTTCTGATTTGTTCATCTCGACAGAGGCTACTGAAATTACTTGAGAGCTTCGTGGGTCGATAATTCTTGAATTGACGTAAACTCTATTTGCGGAACTTGCATAAGTACCTACAACAAGACCGGCAATCTCCTGGGATCCTCGTAGGGCATTCACTTCTCTAGAAAGCCCCATCTCTCCCTGATCTTCCATAATTTGTACGGCATCAGATAGTCTTATCTCGATTACCTTGTATCCTCGCATACTTAGCTCGCTAATTAGTTGCTCAGCCAGAATTCTGCCAAAAGTAGATGATTGATATAGGTTATCAATCTCAACGAAAGTCGTAACTGCTATTGGGGCAGCTATATTGCCCCTAAAATAAGCTTGAATCTGGTCGGCCATATAACTCGTCTTAAACCTACCAGTAGAATAATTTACGGAATCCTCAAAAGGTATACCAACGAAGGTTGGTAGATCTTGATAGCGCTTACTACAACCCGAAGTTGCAAAAACGAAAATTGCCGTACTTAACAAATAGCTAAGTAAAGTGAAAAATTTATATGAAAACATCTTCTTGTTCATTTCCAAAATCCTTTCTTTTAATCACGCTGATCGCGTTAAACTTTTGCGCATGTTCGCTGACAAAAGTTCCCTATACCGATCCTAGTTGCAATATCCAGGCCCACTTGGATGAACGATTTGTCGAGTACGTAAGTAACCGATTTCAAAAAGGAAGTATTCCAAGAGTTGCAGTTGTTCCTTTTGAGGTCCCGGTAAATTTTTCCCCTATCATGAACCCGGAGTTACGATATGGGTTTAAATTAGCTCAAATGTTTCAACAAAGCTTACTCTCTCAAAATGAGAAAATAATTGTCGAGGTTTTTGATCGTTCTAATTGGCCAGGTAAGAAGATGGACTTTGCCACTGGTAATATGATCGCAATGAAACAGGCGAGGGATGCTGGTTATGATTTTTTAGTCGTTGGCGTTATGGATGAAATGACTAATGCTAATAATCTATCTATTCAAACGAAATTAATTGATACCGAAAACAGCACAACTGTCTGGTATGGTATAAGTCAAAGTGTTTGGCCAAGAAGACCTACTCAAGATTTTTTAAATTTCTTGTCGCGTGGAATATATCCAAAAAGAGATGATGTTTTTGAGATTCAAGATCGAACTAAGAAACTAGTTGATTGTACGGTGGACAGATTGATTAGGTATAAGTTTGAAGAATAAGGATTAGTCGAAATAAGCTTTTCTATCGTAGTTGTGCCTATCCGTAGCAATTGACCCATAAATGCAGAATATCTTATAGCTGTGCGAGATAGTGATCCTAGGCTGGATTCACCAAAAAGCATTCGCATGGTACAGTTAAATTGATTGAAAATCAATTTAACGCGAACGGACTTTTTGGTGAATCCAGCCTAGGATCACTATCGCTTGACATTAAGGCACAGCTGAGTCTGATTTTAATTTCATTCCTTAGAAAATAATTTGTTTTCATTTCAACTTCGACGTTAAAGAAAATGCAATGTAAATTAGGAAATGCCTCTATGTAATTAAAGGACTATTTTAGTAAGAAGCTGTTTGCTTAGGTTTTTGCCGTTATTTCGAGTGCTTGATCCCAAAGAGCATTAAATAAAGTATTTCTGTGGAAATTAGCGATGTCATCATTTTGAATTATTGTGCAAGAGATTTGGTTTTCGTTGAAAGACATTAATGAAATATAGTTGTTCCAAGATGTAAATCCCGATGTCCAATCACTCTCTAAGTGAGTCGATGGATTTAAGAGTCGGACTTGAATTTTATACTCGGTTGATTTCTTAATAATTTTATTTGCGAAAGGATCAAGTTTATTCCAAATAAGTTTAGAGTTTATTCCGTATTTCGCGCGACGACTAAAAAAATTTTCTAGATAAGCGGGTGATAAATGGTCTGAAAAAATTTCGACATTGATTATTCCTAGATATTCATTAGTCGATGAAAGTGTCATTTCAAGCATTCTTTTGAATCCATCTGTCCCTTTGTTAAATGATACTAATGGTTGGGGGACTAATCTAGACTTATTACGTTCAAGCAAACCTACTACGTAACCGAAATTGCTTTTAGTGGACTGAATTTCTTGTTCTTTAATCGTAATTAGTTTTAATAAATTTTGGGGACTTTCGGCACTCAAAATTCTTTTGTTGCCTTTTCTACTTTCAATCAAAAAGCCTTTTTTTATTAGTTGGGCGCAGGCGCTATGGATTGTGACTCTATTTTGATTAAGATGACTGGAAATTGTTTGAACACTGCAACTTCCAATTTTCAGAGATAGCAGATAGGTATCGAGTTCTCTATCAGTAAGTCGAAAAATTTTGAATTGATCCTTGATATAGGAATATTCGTTTTTTGTAAGCATCTTACCTTTTGTAGAGTTAATTTCTACACTTTAATACTCTATATAGTCTTGTTTTTACAAGGTCTTATTAATATACGTCACTAAATATGTTTCCGAATCATAAACCTTTTTTATTCAGTGTAATCTAAAATTTGGAGTTTCGATGGGCACGCTCAGTATATCTTTGGTCCTTGCTTATTTATTAGTCGTCAAATTTTTAGCTGCTAAAACTTTTCGATTAGATATAAAGACATTTGATGAGTATTTCGTTGGTGGAAGAACTCTTGGTGGATTTCTACTTTGGATAACAATTCTTGCGACTATTATAAATAGCCTTGCTTTTACTGCGGTACCAGGATTAGTTTACAAAGGTGGCGTTGTATTTCTACAGATGTGGGTAATCGTCCTCACGTTACCGATTTTAATTCGAATTTTCGGCCCACGAGTTGCAAGTTACGCCAGAGAACGCGGAATTCTTTCCCAAGGTGAGCTATTTGGTGAGTTCTATAAATCAAGATCTCTTTCTGTCGCCACAGGATTTATTGCCATATTTGCTGTTTTACCTTTTATGGTCGTCCAATTGAGCGCAATCGCAAAAGTGGTTTCAATTGCTAGTAATAATTATGCACCTTACTCGGTAACGCTTATTTTCTTTGCAGTATCCACGGGGTGGTATTTGTATTTTGGTGGTGCGCGGGCTGTCGTATTTACCGATGCTTTTCAAGGGATCTGTTTTTTAATTTTGCTTATTGTTTCAGCTACCTTATTTTACACATGGGTAGGTGGGTTTGGAATCGCTTTATCTAAAATTTCTCAAGAAGCTCCTCACCTTTTAGTTTTAGAAGGGAAACGTCGAGCGTTGTTCATAGACAACGTCCTTTCATGGCCTTTCGCGTTTTTCTTGTGGCCACAATTATTTCAGCGGATGTTTATGGCGAGAAATGCAACAGAAATAAAAAAGTCAAGTTTTGCGACTTTTGTATTGTTTGGAGTATCCATGGGATTGATAATGACAATGGGTATAATGGCTGCTGGAACCTTTATTGGAAATATAATGGATCCAGATATTTTGGTTGCCGAAATGTATAAAAAATATTTCCCTTTGGGTGGTGCGTTTATCGTATTAGGTGTTGTCGCCAGTGCTATGAGCACACTAGATAGCGGACTTTTGGCATTGAGTTCTGTTTTATGTAGAGATATCTTAAAATTAGAAGACGGGATAGATAATGCTCCGCGAGTTGCTAGAACCTCGTCGATAGTGCTCTTAGTTATTGTTGTGATTATTGCTTTAAGTAACTTTGGAAGTGGGGCTATGATTCCTCTTGTTACTCTAGGAGCAAGTGTTGCTACACTTCTTTTTTGGCCATTGTTAGGGATGACGTTTTTTAAAAAAACTGATTCATTTGGTGTTTTTCTTAGTTACGGCATGGGTATTTTAGGAATTTTCCTCTCTGTTATAACGACTTGGTTGCCTTTTGGTCCTGGAACAGCGGGTTTTATAGGGGGCGCGATCGGTTTTATCTTTGGATGTATTATTAAAACGTTTATACCAAAGTATAAATTTTAAATTAGTGCTGCGAAGCGCGTTGATTCCGCTTGGTAATAGACTCGGCTTCAATATATATTCTCTTTATAAATGGATATTTTCTTCGAAGTTCTTTTTCAATTCTATCAACCGACTCTTCTATTTCGCTAGCTGACAGGCTTTTTTTGAATTGTATATCAAAATTTACAAGAAGGTCATCTGGACCAAAAAACATTGTTAACGGAAGGGATGCATTTTTCACTGCATTATCTGCAAGAGCAATAGATTTTAGAT
>CAYYIQ010000078.1:0-13695 GCA_964472005.1 uncultured Bdellovibrionales bacterium
GTAAAAGGTATTTTACCAGCGATATTTGCACCTATTTTGTTTGCGGTCTTGAGTGGATTGATTCATAAGTTCGCTGGAAATGTAGATTGGGTGGGGTTAATAATTTTAATTTTTTACCAAATCATTGAAATTAAAAATTACTTATTAACAGTGAATTCCTCAGGTGCTCAATAATGACTACTAACTCTAAACAAATCGAAGATTGTATTTATGGTGAATCAGCGGTTCGAACTTTTTTTGATTTAAGAAACGAGGATTTGATTCGACTCTTTGTCAGAGAAGGTGAACAAGGGCGTTTTAAAGAGATACTTTCTGAGTGTGCGCGGATGAAAAAACTTTATCGTCTTGTGCCGAATGGTGATCTAGACAAGCTTTCTAAAAGTAAGCATCATGAGGGGATATGCGCAGTTACCAAACCTAAACGTTTTAAATCACTTCCAACATTAATTAGTGAATATGTAGACAAATTTTCAGGTGAGCCTTTAGTGATATTAGATGAAGTGGGAAACCCTCATAATATCGGAAGCATCATGAGAAATGCGGCTTTTTTTGGGTTTAATCGACTGATCCTAAATACCAAAAGCAGTATTAAATTAAGCGGATCCCTCATGAGAACTAGCGAGGGAGGTGGCGAGTACTGTTCAGTCGGATTAAGTAAAAGTACAGCTCAACTAATTGAAATTCTAAAAGAAAAGAAAATCAAAATTGTAGTTAGTGACCTTCGTGCCGAATCTAGTGCGGTCGAGGAACATTATATGCAGTCACCTTATGCGATAGTTTTAGGTAATGAGGTGAGTGGTGTTTCAAATGATTTGCTTAAAGCCGCAGACTTAAAATTTAAAATTAGCGGTGCGGACAAAGTGCAAAGTTTAAATGTATCAGTTTCTGCAGGTATAATTTTTAATGAAATTTTTTCGTGGAAGAATTCATAAATGGCAAATCTAGAATCTACAAACAGCAAAAATGTTGAAGTCATTACATTAAATCACAAGCATGCGAATTGTCTTTCAATCGAACTGTTGAACTTTCTAGAATCAAAGCTAGATGAAATCGAAGATAATTCGTTGATAACTTCAATTGTATTAAAATCGGCAAATCTATCAGTGTTTTCTTCGGGGGCTGACTTAAATGTTTATAAAAATGCAAGGAAGCAATCAGAAATCGCCGACTATTTGACAAGGTTAGGCATGCTTTTGCTACGCCTAATTCTGTATCCGAAAAATGTTATTGCGATTGTAAATGGAAAAAGCGTTGGCGGAGCGTTGGGTTTAATTGCCGCGAGTGATTATGTTATTGCATCAGAGAAAGCTCTCTCTAAGCTACCAGAGTTAACTTTGGGTATAGCTCCTTCTATAATTAGTCCGTTTCTTAGGTATAAAATAGGAGTCGCAAATTTAAAGACTCTTTCATTTGGCGCAGATTGGGTATTTGCAGAACGTTTACTGCAATTCGGATTATACTCCGAGATTGTTGCTTCTGATGATATTGAAGGTCGGATAGAGGCTTTAGAAGCGCAATTTGGGAATCGAGAAGTTCAACCTATTGCAAAATACAAAGCGAGTTTTTATCCGGACAAAAATGAATTGTCTAGAAATATAGAGAGCTTAGCTAAAGATAACGCTTCATGGATCTGGCTCGCAAAAGAAAAAGGTCTTTTTTCCTAAAGTTTATTTTACATTGTGACGTTGTTAACGAGTGAAGGGTTTGGTGAATTTTAACATGGAAGATTTCAAAGACTTTAGAAGTATATAAGTCGACCACCGTTCCTTTTGTAGATACTTCAAATCATCTTCCGCGAACTAATTTTCACATCACTCTTTATTTAAACTGCGCTTGGCTTAGGTTTTTTTGTTTGAAATTTAAGTGCATTCAGTATTTCTTGTAGAAATTATTTCTACAAGTTGATTAGAAAAATGGAGTGTCATGTATGGAAACTATAGGAATAAAAGAAAGTAAAATTAATCAAATTGGTTCTGTAGAGAGATTAAGCAAAACAACAACATCGCCTGAAAAAGACAATGTTGAGAGTAAGAATGTAAGCGATTCTGTTGAGGTGGTAGGCTTGTCTAGTGAATCAGATCTAAAATTAGAACCTAAACGACTAGCGTCAAAATCTAACAATCCTCAAACTAGCATTCGCTTTACCGTTGCTGATGAAGGTGAAGATAATTCCGAGATCAAATTTCAGGTTGTTGATAAAAAAACAGGTGAAATAATTCGTGAGTTTCCGAAGGAAGACTTGATCAAACAGCATGAAATCAATGGAATTGAAATTAAGGAAGGAATTTTAGTAGATTCTGTTGGTTAATCTACAATTTCCCGTACTGACCCCAAGAGCTTAGATACCCATTAACTCCACTTGTGGGCCGATATCTCGTATTCGGTCTCGCTTCACTTATTACCAATGAAGTAAGGAAATTTTTTCCTCTACCTTAAGAAGCTAAGATGTAATTCCCCAAATTTAATAAGTATTTGTATGGTACAAACCTTGCAGTAAGTTCCACGTACAATTTTTGGAGGGGGGGAATAAATGGCAGGGATAAATTTTTCGGGTATTGCATCGGGTATAGATGGCAACGCTATTATCCAATCGGTAGTTGATGCTAAGAACATCACTAAAATACCTTACGAAAATAAAATCAAAACAAATGAAGCGGAATCAGCCGCTTATCAAAAGATTCGTGATCTGTTAGGTGTCCTCAATAGTAAAAGTTCAGTATTTCAAACCTTTAAGGGTACGGCTGTTTCAAAAAGCGTCACAAGTAGTAATGAGGATTACGCTGTTGCTGCTGTGAGCGGAAATGCAGCAGTAGGTACTGTAAATTTCAAAGTTAATCAGTTAGCTAGTTCAGGAAGAATCACTTTCGATTCAACTTTCGCTGATACGGCAAGTCCAATAGCACCAGGATTGTCCGGAGACTCCGACTTTAAAATTACAGTCGGCTCTGGAAGTAATGTTCAAGAGTTTGGTGCGACAGTTAATTCGACAACCACACTAAACGATTTAATTGAAGAATTAAATACAAATTCTAATAATCGCTATTCAGCTTCTGCAATAAATATAGGAACAATTGCTAATCCCCAATATAAATTAATGATTTCAGGTTTAGAAACCGGGGTAGAGAAAGGAACTATGACAGTTGCTATTGGTCAGGCTGTCCGGGACCAAGGTATTTTTACCTCAAGTCAAGTTAAGCAAGCAGGAGATTCCATTGTTGAAGTCGAAGGAATAGGTTTGGTTCAACGTGGGAGTAATACAATAAATGATATATTCCCAGGATTGTCGATAGAATTGAAGCAGGCTTCAACTGCGCCAGTTATTTTAAAAATATCGAACGATATTGATAAAACGACGGAAAAAGTATCGGAGTTTATCGCGGCATATAATGAACTTCGTAAGTATATCAGTGACAATGATAAAATAACCCGTCAAGAAGATAGCACGGGATCGAGTAACTCCTACGGGGTCTTAGCTAAAACTAAAATAGATGATCAGCTTTTGAGTAGTCTTAAAAATACACTTCAAAGCACAAAGCTTGATGTTACTGATAGTACCGTGAATATTTTAGCAGATTTAGGAATTAAAACTAATAGAGACACGGGCGACCTTGAACTTGACCAGGATGTGTTGAAGAATGCATTGACAAAAGACCCTCAAGGCTCTGGTAGACTTCTGAGTAAGCTCGGAGATAACTTGAGTTCTACCAATGGGGTTATCTATAACTTCACAAAATTTCAGGGGTTAATAGATGGATCCGAAAGAGCTAATTTAGACGAGAATGAATTTATCAACTCTAAGCTAGCAAGGATTGAAGCAAACATTGAAAGGCAGAAAGAATACTTAACCAAACTTTTTGCTACTTTAGAAACGACAATTGGAAAGCTTCAAGCAAATTCAGCGTCGCTAGCTAGTCTTTCAGCACAGAGCTAACATCTCGTTAAACATTGTTGAAAAATAGGTGTACCTCAGGGAGTGCGCTTATTTTTGAAAAACGCATAATTGTTTTAATTTTTGTTTGCCTATCTTGCTTTTTTAGATTTTCGGAACTCTCCGAGACAGATAAGACCTATCAAAAAACCTAATAAAATCATTCGATTGATTATCTCAGCTCCAAGTTAAAGTCCTTTGAGCGTACATTTCTAAAGTATTTATTCCATCAGGTCGATAACTATCTCAAGCATGGATGTGTGAGGATGTCGGAGTTCTAAGTTACAACGGGGTAAGGGTAACGTAAGAGCCGGTTTATAAACCAGGGATGAGGGAATAATAAAATGCCAATAGCTCAATTTTCAGGATTAGCTTCAGGAATTGATTCGCAGTCACTTATTGACGCGTACGTTGAAGCCATACAAAAAAAGAACGACTTACGAAAAGCAGAGATCACAGAAATAACTGATCAATCTGATACTTTAGTCGAGTTTAAGGATAAATTAAAATCTTTAAACGATTTAATAGATAAATTTAGAACTGCAAATGCTGGTGGATTAGCAAAGAAAGCTAGTTCCATTGATGGATCGATTGCAACTGCGTCGGTAAGTTCAGCAGCTAAGAATTCTAGTTACGCCTTAACAGTTACCTCATTAGCCAATACTGCGACTGCATCTTTCGATCAAAGCTATTCGGCATCTACGGATGTTATTTCGGCAGGTGGTGGAGATATCAGCGTTGTCGTGGGGACTGGAGCGGATCAAATCACAATTGTAAAGACTCTGACTGGTAGTACTACTATTGGAGATTTTGTTGCCGATTTCAACGCAGATGAAACAAATGCTAACAGAGTTGTCGCAAGTTCTGTGAACATCGGTACGGAAGGATCACCAGATTATCGGATAGTATTTAATACTTTAGAAAGTGGAACAGATAAGGGCAACATCGTTATTTCTTCTACCACCGCAGAATTGACGACGTCTACAGTCAACCAAGCAAGCAATGCGGAGTTTAGTATAGGAGGTATCGGCACCTCGATAACTCGATCAAGCAACACCGTAAGTGATATTGTGTCAGGTGTTTCATTCTCATTAGTTGACACCGGAACAACCACAATTACGGTTACTAACGATCCTGACAAAACAGCGTCAGAATTGCAAGAAGTCGTAGAGGCGTACAATGAAATTGTTACCTTCTTAGCTGAAAATAATACGGTTGAAAGGGTTAGTAACAGTTCTGGCGCAACAAATGTTTATGGGAAGCTAGCAAAAACGCGAACAGATAACGATTTCCTTTCGGTGTTTAGGGGGCAAATTTCAGGAACCACTTCAACCATAGGGACCGCTGTTAAGAAGCTTTCTGAACTAGGGATTACCACGAATCGTTTTGACGGTACTTTAAATTTTGATGAAACCGCATTCAAGACTGCTGTTAGTAAAGATCCGACAGGTGTCGCTGATGTTTTAAACAAGTTCGCTGATTCTACTGCTGGAGTAAACGGCGTAATCTATCAGTATACCAAGACAAGTGGATTCATTGATACAACTATTGCAAGTAACAATAGTACCATTCAAAATATTTCCGAATCTATCGCCCAATTAGATAGGAGAACGGATAAAGTTAAAGCGAGACTTACTTCACAATTTTCCAACTTGGAGAGCGTTACAGCAGAATTGCAGAGTAAACAGTCCCAATTGTCGGGTATTTTGGCGGGGTTATAGTTTTTTTAAGGAAATGAATTTTCTATTCAAGTTTAAATAGAGATTAGACGATTTATTATTTAGCAGTTGAATATATCGAGGGTTTTGATCTATGTACAGTAAGCTTGCTCATAAGCAATATAGCACAGTAAACATATCTACAGTTGATAGAGGAAGACTCCTTTTAATGTTGTTTGATGGTTGTCTTAAATTTTTGAAACACGCTAAAGTTGGTCTTGAAACAAAAGATATTCCAAAGTTTGCAAAATTTCTTAACAAGTCTCAAGCTATCATCTCAGAATTGATGTTAACTTTAGATTTCGAGAAAGGCGGCGATATTGCTAAGGAATTAGATCGAATTTACGATTTCATGTTGTACTATTTGACAGAAGCAAATCTCGAAAAGAATCCAGCAAAAGTACAGAAAGTAATTGAGCTTCTCGAAACAATCTATAATGCTTATAGAGAAGTAATAGAAGGCGAAACAAAACAAGTTTCGGCTACCACGAATGAATCTATTGAACACGAAAAACCAATCATACCTAAAAGCGGAAGTTTAAATGTAGCTTTATAGATTGACCTCTTTAAAGCTACATTTAAATTTACATCAAGCTTAAGGCTTAATCTTTAGGGAACTCTAAATTCTGTTTTAATAGTACACGAACTAGACTTTCAAGAATGTCACTAAATTAGTTTACTTAATGGGTTTTTTGCACCCAAATTCACAAAAATAATACCTCAAATACCATACACCTTCAGTCTTTTCAGTATCTTATATAAAACCTCTTATGCTTTTTGAGTCAATTTCTTAGACATTAGCATCTATAATTCAGTTCAAACGATTTTAAAAATTAAATAATACGTTACGTCTGTTATGACTGAAAAGGATTTATCTATTGAAGAGCGGATGCGCGAGGATTGGGACGCGCGAGTTTCGCATGATTATCGCTACTGGATGAGTGATGGCGTCGATTCTGATGAAGAAATGTGGAAGACAGGGGAGAGAGATCTTGTTCTGTTGTTAGAGGGCCTTGATGAAACTCTTGTTAAGGGATCTACAATTTTAGAAGTTGGTTGTGGTGTAGGCAGGATCGTACGTGCTGCTGCGGCAGTATCCAAAGAAGTAATCGGTATAGATGTTTCAACAAACGCGATTGAAACAGCCAAAAAACTTTCGGGAAAACAGAATACATCTTTTTATGTTGGAAATGGAAATGACCTTCATCCTGTGTCCGATAATTCAGTTGATATTGGTATTTCATTTGCTTCTTTAGGAAGTCTACCTTCCATTATTACAGCCAAATATATCATTGAACTATCTAGAGTCGTCAAATTCGACGGTTTTATAAGACTTCAAGTCTACCTAGGAGAGGAACAGGAGATCCCAGAAGAAGACACGTTAGCATTACGATCTTATAACGTTGATCGGTTTATTAAAGCTTTAGAAATCGCTGGTTTTGAAGCCGATTACATTAAAGAAGTTCGCTTGCCATTTGAAGTTTCAGACTATGAAAATGGAGTCGTGGCTTATATCGTTGGCGCAAAAAAAATCTCAAATTTAAAGATTAGCCCAGTAGAACTTTTAGAAATACTTCAAGAAACTAAAGAATCATCAGCGAAAGAAAATTGGCATGGATCTCAGGCAGCGCATCTCGTAGCACTAGCTCGAGCAAAGCAGCACCTTCAAAATAATGAGTTGCTTGAAGCGAAATCCGCATATCAGATTGCGATGAACGAATATGGCGAAGGATCCGAAGAGGCGTTGCTAATTAAGAATGAAATTGAAACAATGTCAAAGTCATCTAGTGCCGGATTAGATGTTATCTCAAATAATGAATCACAGCTATTTACTCCTAGTGAAACTGCCGATGGCATTACATATAGTTATAAAGGTTTATCACTCAGTCATTTAAAGTTTCCTAAAAAAGCTGCTCGAGCATGGGTCGAGCGTACCTTAAATGGCTTAAGAGCTGAATCTAATAGTCTAGTTATGGTCGGTGGTGGCGATGGTCACTTTGCGAACGAGCTAGCCGAAAAATATAATGGAACTTTATATCTTCTAGAAAACGATGAAAATATAATAGGGCTTCTTGAAGGAAAGCTAAATCCATCAATAAAGATATATAGATCTTTTCAGGAAATCGAAAGGCTCTTCGATTCAATGCCAGATCTTGTCAATCTTCCAGCATTGCCATTTTATAACAACGTTCTACTTGATGACGTGAAAGCGAGGATATCTAGTATCAAATATTCAGGGTCGTTAAATCCTAAGATTGGTATTATTGGTCCTTTTTCTGGAGGAACACTTCCAATTGCTGGTTATCTAAAGAATGCACTAGATTCACTAAACAATGACGCTCACTATATTGATCTATCTAGCTATGGATCGATGTTTGGTTCCTTTTCAAAAGTATTACACAAAAAACATAGACAATCTGAATTAGAAAATTCCTTCATAGATATAGTTTCTAATCTTGTATTGAATATCGTTGAAGAACGGGGATTAGATATCGTGATCTCTGTCGCCCAAGCACCTTTGTCAGTCGAAGTTCTACAAAAACTTCGGGATAAAGGTGTTATAACTGTCCACTGGTTTATGGAGGATACAAGACGGTTTTTGAGTTGGAAACCGATCGCAAAATTTTATGACTATTTCTATCTTATCCAGCAAGGAGAATCGATTGAAGAAGTCAAGAATGCGGGTGGAAACAGAGTTCGTTATCTACCTCTAGCCTGTGACCCAAATATCCATATACCAATGTCATTAACAGAAGATGAAAAAAATGAATTTGGTTCAAAAGTTTCATTTGTTGGTGCCGGATATAACAATCGTCGACATGTATTTTCGAAATTTAGCGATGTCAATTTCAAGATCTGGGGGACTGAATGGCCAAATGTGACTCCTTTCGATAGATTGGTCCAGCGAAATGGGGATCGAATACCAGTCAGTGACTACGTGAAAATCTTCAATGCAAGTGAAATCAACTTAAATCTTCATTCGTCTCAGGAAAGAGACAGCGTGGATCCATCTGGTGACTTCGTCAATCCGAGAGTTTTTGAACTGGCTGCATGCGGTGCATTTCAATTGTCAGATGAGCGCAAGCTTTTACCAGGTTTATTTGAGGTAGGTAAAGAAATAATTACCTTCAAGAATGAAAATGAAATTAAGGAATTAATTTCGTATTATCTCGCGAATCCTCAGGAAAGGGAGAGAGTAACCGCAGCCGCTAGGAAAAAAGTTTTAGCGGAACATTGCTACAAGCATCGAATCCAAGAAATATTGAGTCATGTGTATTCGGATTATGGCGATCATTTGAAGAAACGAGACGATAGAAGTGCATGGAAGAGTACATTAAGGCTCAGTGAAAAATATCCTGAACTACAAACCTTACTGAAAGATGCAAGCCAAAACAATCAAGAACCAACGCTTGAAAATTTAGTTCATCCGATTGTTGAGAAAAATGAAGAACTATCATTGACAGAGCAGAAGTTGCTTTTCATGCATCATATGAAAGGTCAAATAACTCAAATACAGCGATTAAGGAAAGAATGAACTCGAAAAACATCTTAATTGTCGCAATAACAAGGATGGGCGATCTTTTACAATCTTCGCCTACGATTGTTGGTCTAAAGGCTGAGAATCCTAATTCCAAAATTACAATTTTGGTTGATAAGCAATTCGCAAAGATTTGCGAAGGAATTCCAGGTATTGATAGAATTATCCAAATTGATATGAACTATCTAGCTCAAGGTATTTGGAATGGCGGTGAATCACTTGTCAACACATATGGTTACGTCTCAGAGTTAGTAGATACGTTATTGGTTGAAAAGTTCGACCTTTGTCTGAATATGTCTAATTCAAATTACACAGCAATCCTGTTGAAGATGCTAAATGTGCCTGAAAACACAGGTTGGATAGCTGATGAGAAGGGCTATCGCTTGATGTCAGATAAGTGGGCGATGTTGTTTACCGCATGTATCTACCATTCAAATAGAAACTATAATAATTTAAACCTAGTTGATTTTTTTAGGTGTGCTGCAAAAGTGACTAAACATCCTCGAACTTTGGTTTATAATACTGAAGAAAGTGCAGAGGTAAAAGTCGACGAGCTTATAAAACAGGGATTTGGCGACCTAGATGGTCCTATAATTTCGATACAAGTAGGTGCAAGCCAGGAAAAAAGACAATGGGCTCCTAAAAAATTTGCTTTATTAGCACGATATTTAATCGAAGACTTGAATGCACGAATCATATTCACTGGTGCTCCTGCTGAATCAAACATCGTTGAACAAACTCTTGATCACTTTAACAGTCCAAATATCATCAGCTGTGTGGGAAAAACTTCGATTCCTGAGTTAGCGGCGGTTTTGAAAAAGTCTGAAGTATTGATCACTGGAGATACAGGTCCAATGCATTTATCCGTTGCGGTTGGTACTCCGGTTGTTGCACTATTCCTCGCCTCGGCTTTGTGCTTTGAGACAGGCCCTTATAGTAAAGGGAATATCGTAATTCAACCTCAAATTTCTTGTAATCCTTGTAACCCAAATTATCCTTGCGCTAGACCAGATTGCCACGACCAAATTTCTCCAGAATTAGTTTCATATTTGGCAAAATTGAGAATTTCAAAAGATCATTCTCACGATCCATTTATGAATGTGCCACCAGATATCGCTCCTCCGTCGCAAGTTAGAGTTTTCATTTCCGATTTTGATAACGATGGATTTTTAACATTTCATTCAATTAATTCAGATGGGAACGCTGAAAATCTTGCAATAAATTCGCAGGATACGGCTAGGAACGCTTACCGAAAACTATGGAAGGAAGAGTTAACTGAGCCAAATATGGCTGATCCTTTGAAAAATTCTGACAGAAACCTAGAAAATATTTCCGAGGAAATTGAATTCAAAAATGCGGCAATTCGTGCGATCGAAGAAGCTCGAGCTGCTATTAAGCAATTGAATTTACTAAGTATTATAGCTAACGATCCAACGCGGCCAGGTAGCGAATTAGCATCTGTAAGTGAGAATCTGAGTAAAATAGATAGGAATTTAGAGGAGCTTTCCTTAACATTTCCGATCCTCGGAACAATTGTGCGCATCTTTATAATAGATAAAGAAAATTTACGTGGCGAAGATATTTTTCTTTTAACTGAAAAGACGGTTCAGTTGTACGAAGAATTAATTCGAAGGTTACATAATTTTACGAGATATTTTGCTGAGTATCAAAGTATATTTTTAGACAAGGGAGAAATTGAACATGATTCAAATCAAAGTAGATGACACAGACTTAAGCATACCAACCCAAGGTATTAGTACCTTAGGTGATTTAGTTGAGTATGTAAAAACAGCAATAGATCCTGATACTATAATTGTGTCCTTAACAAAAGATGACGCACAACTTTCAGAAGTCGATTGGAGAAACCCAATTTCGTCTAGTTCTAAAATGGTTTTGAATTTTACAACTGGTTCAAAAAGTTCATTCGTAGGTGAGAGATTGTTGCTTGCTGAAGAAATACTTAAGAGTTTTGACGAGAAGATTGAGGTCTGCGCTCAAGCATTCAAACAATTACGGGTTCATACAGCTAACACAGAGTTTAGCACATTTTTGTCTGATTTAAATGCTTTTGTTTCGTGGATGCATTCAATTTTCTCAATGGATGAAAATAAATATGCCACTGAAATAGAAAAATATAAAACTATAGTTCAAAGGCTTGAAGGGCTATGTCTGACATTACAGAACCAACAGATGAGTTCAAGCTGGTGGGCATTAGGCGATAGTTTGCTAAACAGTATGCGACCACTTCTAAAAGAAGTTAACGCAATCGTTGTTGAATCAAAAACAAAATATAGTGCATAAATACTAACTAGATGAGGGTTATGGCAGTTATTGAGAACAACGCAATCGGTATATTTGGTAAAAAAGGGGACCCAGCTTATTCCTTTTTTGCGGAAGCGTTAACTGAAGTTTCGGAAGTGACTTATGTTGATGAGCATTCTGATATTAGTAATATTAAACAATTAGTGTTACCAATAACATTTCCCTTTCCCAATAAGTCAATGTTGGACAGATTCAAATTGATTCCCAAAGTAGGGGTCGTATTTGACGGTTTGGCAGTTGATGTCATGTTGGAAGTCATCCTAGATTGCGAAAAGGTTGTTTGCTTTAACTCCAACATTAAAAATAAGCTACTAGCTATTGGAATCAAAAGAAATAGAATCTCTTTGATGTCTTATCCATTAGCAGGGCAAGATAGATTGAAAGGTGAAAAATCTCACTCTAGCGAAGTTGTTAAAATTTTAATCCCAGGACGTAGACTTAAGAATGATCAAGTAGATAGCTTAATCAGTCTACTTTATCTATCTAAAACTAATAACAGAAAAGTTGAAGTTTACTGTTTTGGTACTGAGCTAGATAAGAATAACCATGGTTTCTCTCGTTACTTTATCGATGAAATAGAGCAAAAAGGTTTTTCACCGATCGTTAAGATGCTTGGGTTCGACTATATGAGTGAAAAAGCTGACAGCTATAAATCTAATGCAAACTGCACTATCTTATTTAATTGTAATGAACAGAATCAAGTTGAAACGTTACAATATCTAAGCGATTCGCTCTCACAGATGGTTCCGACTTTCATTGATGCGCCACTATTCCAGGTCGAGATGATGGAAGGCGTGTGTTCATTTAAATCAGGTGATAAGGAAGTTGTTTCCAGGGAGTTATTTAAAACAATTTTTTCTGATAATTTATTAAAAAGTTTAAATGAGGACTTAGTTCACGGAAGTCCTGTTTTTTCTGATTGGAAAGAAGAATGGAGTGAATATTTAAATCTTGATGCATCTAATACCGTTGCGGTTGATTCTAATTCCGATTCATTGATTGAAAGTGATAACACTGAAAACAAAGGACCGGCTCTAATTACACTGTCGAACTCTATTCCAAGAGTCCTAATGATGAATAGAAGCAATGCATTTACTCAGCCTGGTGGCGATACGGTTGTTATGCAGAGGATCATTGATATGCACTCAAAAGATCTAATAGATCTTGATGTTTGTGTGGACGGATCAAAAAATCCTGCCGATTACGATTTAGCGCACCTATTTAATTTCGCGATAAAAGAAGTTACTCAAGAACACGCAAGGATCTCAAAAGATAACAATGTTCCGTATGTTGTTACTACGCTTTATGAGGACTGGCCAATATTCTATAATCAAATGGCAACGATGTACCTTGCATTGAAAGCGTATGTCGAACACGGTCAACCGTTAGCAGCATGGAATCAGTACGAAGATGCCGGAAAACAAGTAGAGCCAAGTCCTGCATGGGATAATTCCTTTGCTGCAAATAATGCAGCTTGTTTGATCGCAACAGGAAAAGCTGAGGAAGAGTCGTTAATAAGGGACTATTCAGAGATCAAAAAAGTCGTTAGTATCCCACTGGGCTGTGAAGTGACCGATCATTTCGATGGCGGTGAACTATTCAGAAAGAAATTTGGTCTTAGTGACTTCGTGTTATGTGTAGGAAGGCTAGAATGGCGTAAGAATCAGCTAATGTTGATGAAAGCTTTGGAAGATGTCGATGTGCCATTAGTTTTTGCAGCGAGTAGTTTTACCTATCAACCTGAATATGAAGCACTTTGTCGGGCTTTCCAAAGAAAGGGAAAAACCGTATTTCTTTCTCGTTTGACGGATAAGGAACTTGCTAGCGCGTATCAAGCGGCAAGTGTGCATGTTCTCCCTAGCTGGTATGAATTGCCTGGACTAGTGACATTAGAGGCTGCTAGATATGGTACTCCAGTCGTTGCTTCAGATCGCGGTACAACTGTAGACTATTTGGGTGAACTTGCTCAATATTGTAGTCCTTCAAGTGCTGAGAGTATTCGTAATTCCGTACTTAGGTCATTAGAATTACCTAAATCATCGTTATTATCAGAAAGAGTTAAGCAATTTACCTGGGATAGTACAGTTTCCGAATATACATTAAATTACCTCAATGCTCTTAGTTCCACCGATAACTCTGCCGTAGAAGAGCGTGTAACAAGTGAGATGAACGTTAATTTGAGTACTGAG
>CAYYIQ010000079.1:0-13652 GCA_964472005.1 uncultured Bdellovibrionales bacterium
TTCAAGGGGACTACATTAATTGGCACAACCGATTATGATAAAGAACTAGAGCTAACTAAAAAACAAGATGAGTTATTAGAAAGTTTTAGGACTACGCCGACTCCTGAACTTTCAGAAGAATTGAAGGACCTCATGTCCGAATTAGAAAAGGTGTGGATAAATGGTGAATATACTAAGTTACTGGAAGAACGTGGCGCTAAGGGTCTGAACGCCGGAACAAGTGCAGATTATACAATGTATACGGTCAGTTTGCCTTCGAGTGAACTAGAGTTTTGGTTTTACATGGAGTCAGAAAGGATGATTAGGCCTGTTTTTCGGCAGTTTTATAAGGAGCTTGAAGTCGTGCAAGAAGAACGTCGGATGCGCACCGAAGATAATCCTTCTGGTAAATTGTATGAGGCGCTCTTAGCTAGTTCCTATTGGGGACATCCATATCAGGCTCCTACCATCGGCTGGAAAAGTGATTTGAAAAATCTTCGAAAAAAAGACGCCGAATATTTACATAATACATTCTATCGTCCTAAAAATATGGTTTCGGTAATTGTGGGGGATGTCGAGGTTGAAAAAGTTAAAGATTTGGCAGAACGATATTTTGGACGAATTCCTAGCAGCGAAGAAATTATAAGCAAGAGAGAGGTCCCGATGAACCAGCAATCGGGTGAAAGAATAGTTAAGGTTGAATTTGATGCAGAGCCAGAATTCTTAATGGCCTATCATAAACCGACTTATCCAGCCCCAGAGTCCGCGCATTTGAGCCTACTCTATTCATTACTTGATGAAGGCCGTTCTTCGCCGTTTCAAAAGATTTTAGTTCAGGAAAAGGAGGTCGCAACTTCAATCTATACCACAGAAGCTCCGGGTGATCGTTACGATCCGGTCTTTATTATTGGAGGAACTCCGAAGAAGGGTGTAACTGTTGAGGAGCTGATAGGTGAAATTGATGAATTGTTAATGAATTTAAAGTTAACAGATGAAATGTTGATAGCAGCGAAAAAACGCATAAAGGTTCAGATTCTGGGAGGGTTGGCTTCTAATTCTGGTTTAGCTTCTTTTATCGGGAAAAGAGAATTGTTGTGGGGCGATTGGAAAGACCTTTTTGTTGAGTTAGAGCAAGTTGAGAATACAACGATCGAAGAGATAGAGAATGCGATGAAAAAGTATTTGAAGAAAGACAATAGGACAATAACCTTAATTGAAAAGAAGAGTTCGAAGTGAATAAATATTTTATTATCTTAGCCGTTTTAATTTCGTCATCCTGCACGACAAATAATGTTGCACGAGTTCCATCGGAGATACCTTCGAGGTCCGTTGTTGTTAAACGCCCGGAGGTAACTCAAAGAGTACTTCCTAATGGTTTGACGGTGATATTTAAAGAAAAATCTGATCTGCCTCTTATCTCTGGAACTCTCTATCTTCCGACAGGTTCTAGTTCTGGTAATTGCGGGGTTCCAGGTTTAAGTGCGATTGCAATAGATCAAATGCGAGAAGGAGGTACAAAGTCGTATTCTCCTGATGATCTAGATGTTTTTTTAGATCAAAACGCGGCAGTAATTGAGTCTCAACAATCGGAAGATTTTTCGCAAGTTTCATTTTCTTCTTTGTCAGAGGATTTTGAACCGGTGTTTTCTGCTTTTGAAGAAGTCGTTTTATCTCCAAGGTTTGACAAAAGTCGTCTTTCCTTGACGAAAAGATTGATGTTGGAAGATGTGATTAGGCGCAAAGATGATCCAGGTAAAATGGCGGGAATGTCTTTCTCTTATGTTACTTATGGTGAAGGGTCAAAATGGTATGATCCAGTTACTTTAAACAGCATCGAGAAATTAAATATTTCTAATTTGCGTAAATATTATGACACCGTGGTTACCCCAAAAGGAGCCTATTTGGTGGTTATGGGTGATATTGATGCAGAAAAGTTTTTTGCCAAAATTGATGGTAAGCTTTCAGCTTGGGGTTCTGGTAGTTCTAAAGTTAAGAATAGTCTATGCAATCTTGAAGCACAGAATGCGGATGCTAACATCAAACTTTTAGAGACTTTAAAAAGCAGTAAGCCAACAATATATGTCTTGAATCGAGATTTTGTCCAAAGTTCGGTTGTAATGGGGCACGCGATACCAACAATTTCTGAAATCGACGTTTATAAAATGGCGGTCTTCAATCGTACTTTTGGAAGTGGCAGTTTTGATTCCCTCTTATTTAAGGAAATACGAGACAAAAGAGGGCTTGCGTATGGTATTTCGGGAGGTATGAACCCAAGTCATTACCGTGGGTTTTTTACGGTAAACTTAGCTACGAGATCTAGCGCGGTGTCTGATGCGGTCCAGGCTATCTCAGAGGTTATGAGTGACGTATTAACAGAGGGATTTGATCAGGCATCGGTTTTAGGTGCTATTAAATCTAGTGTTCAAGCATTCGTTTTTAAATTTGAAGATCCATTTTTTGCAATAAGTCGAACGCCGCTAATAAAACTTTCGGGTTTTCCTGATGATTATGATGATGAGTATTTAGACCAAATTCAGAACTTGAAAGAAAGTGATTTCAAAGAATTTGCAAATAAATTTATCCACGAGAATCATATTAAGGTGGTAATAGTAGGAAGTGTTACGCCAGAACAAATTAAAGAATCGTTGAAAGATAGCGATTTTCAAATTTGTGAGCTTGAATTTGATCAAGTTCCTAGTTTAAAAAAATGCTACAAATAAGTTAGATTCCTAATGGGACAAGTTTTAATGTTTAAGATGAAGAGAATATTAAGTGCGATTATTATAACGCTACTTTTGCCTGGATGTGCCGATTACTCAAAACCAATTCCGGGGAGAGATAAACAAGGCGCGGGTCTTGTTTCTGGTGCTCTTATGGGAGCAGGCTCGGGAATAATTACGGGGGCTCAGTTCGGCGCTTCGGTCGGACCGGGTGCTTTTATCGGTATGGGATTTGGAGCTTTATGGGGAAGCCTGCAGGGTCTTGGCTTGGACTTACTTGAAGATGAAGATTTTCGAATCCTACTAGAAGTTGCGAAAACCGATGATGAGGTATTAGCGCAGTATACATTATTGGAACACATCGAGATTAAATCCGAACTCCATCCAGGGAGAGATATTTTTCCTGCTGATATCTTCTTTGAAAATGGAGATGTCAAATTGAGCAGAAATGGAGCCGCAGTTGCTCGCCTTGTCACAGGGATTCTGTCGAGGAGGAGCCCATCTTCAAGATTAGAAATAACAAGTTACATCGTTAGTCGTGATAAAAAATCTACTTATGCCAAATTTCTAGGCAAAAAAAGGAATAATGCGATCGGTATAACACTTGTTGGTGCTGGAATAGAACCAAGACGTCTGGTTTTTAAGACGGTGGTCGTGGACAACCCAATAGTTATTGATAATTATGACAGTAGAAATCGATATGCACAGGCGTTAGAATTCGCTTTAATGGATTAGGTAGAAAAGCAGGAGCATAAATTGCAGTTAAAAGATTTTAATTCGATATTAGTTATAGACTTTGATAATTCTGGGGAGGTCAATTTCCCGAACCTCAAGAAAAAAGTTGCAAATCTCAAAGATGCGAGACTTGCTTTATTAGATGATGATTTCAAAGCGATCGCGTTTTTTTCATTAATAGAAGAAGCCGATGAAATTGAGACATTTATTAGTGGATTACGAGCCCATCCAACCTTATCCGAGCTGCCGTTATTTTGTGAATACGCTTTGAGTCTTGCCCTACCTAAAGAGTTAAATTTAATTTCATTTGAAGAATCCTCGTTGGAAGAAGATGTTGATGAAGATTTTGATTCCATCGAAGCAAATTTTGAAGAGTCTCAATTCAGTGACCCTACGTCTAACAGTGAAATATTAGAAGATGGAACAGCCGAAAAATTATCTGACAGTCAGAAACTAGAATTAATCGTCGAGTTGAAGGATAAGTCAGCTAAGGCTTTAGTGATGCTAGAGTATAGTGAAAAAAAATCGCTCACGAAAAAGCAAATAGTTCAAGAATATATGAGTTATTTAACGTCGGAATTAATAGGTTAAGACCTAAATTCGAAACTTTACGAGTGCTTTAAGAATCTTAATTTTGATAAATACTTAATTTATTGAATATTTTTAATGGAAGAAATTAAGCTATCTAATGTTTAAAAAATAAGTTTTGTTTTTTAAACGTTGGAATTGGTGATATTAATAATCTTAGATCTGAATTATATTATTCGGACTGAGTTATATTTTAAGACAAAAAGAACTTACCTTGTTTGTAAATAAGGAAACATGGGAACTATGGGGAATATGGTAAAGGCAACAAAAAAAGCTAAGACTGAAGTTGGAAGTACGGATAGTATCTCTAAAGAAGCCTTGATGGAATATGTTCAAGATATTTCGCAAAAAGCTAACAAGGTTGGTGAATCTAGATTACATTGTGCAATAGCGATTAATCAAATTCTTTCAAACTCGGACTACGTCGGACTTTTGAATGACGAATCGAAAAACACATTAAAAGAAGTTTGGCTTAAGTTGAAAACTGATGGAATCCAACTTGAAGATCCTCCATTTCTGTTTGGATTACCGGAAAATTTTGAATCTGACGAGCTAGCTAACTAGGAAGTCGCTTTAATTAATCGAAATTCATCATCAAGCGCTTTGGGGCTATGACATTTTTCTAGCTCTGAGATCACCGCGCATGACGCAGCTCCAGCGTGAAAAACTGGAGCTGCGTTTTTCAATGTTATTCCGCCAATTGCAACTACTGGCAGTGCGGACCTTAGGCAAAATTTTTGTAAATTTAGGATCCCGACCTCTGGGGCATGACCATTTTTAGTTGCCGAGCTATATATTGGCCCGCAAGCTATATAATTTAAGATGTCTGTTGGTGCGGATTCTAGATCCTGGATATTGTGACAAGACAAACCAATAATAAAATCATCACCACAAATTGCACGCGCGTCGATTGGACTTTTGTCACTCTGTCCAAGATGAACACCATCTAATCCATATTTGTGCGCAATTTCTACATAGTCATTTAAGATGACCAATGATTTGGAGTTTGCTTCCTTTTTGAAGGTGCAAATACTCTCGACCAGTGATTCAACTTTAGTGGTAGAGATGTCTTTGCAACGAATTTGGATTAGTTCCAACGAATTATGTAATGATTGGTAAAGTAAGGAGTCGTTGCATCCAATCATATCTTCACGAAAGTTATCTTCGTTTATATTTATGATTGCGTATAATGCAGGAAGCGTTAATTTAGTCATACAATAATTTAAATATTTTAGGGAAGTTTATGTTATCCGATCGAGTTAAAAATATGAAGCCTTCTGGGATCAGAAAATTCTTTTCACTGGCTGCTAAAATGGATAGATGCCTTGATTTGAGCATCGGACAACCTGACTTCGACGTCCCTAAGACATTAAAAGAGTTGGCTAAGTCGGCAATTGACGAAGGGAAGAATTCATATACTCCTAGCGTCGGGGTAGAACTTGCACGTGATGCGGTTAGGAAGAAGTACAATATCGTCAATTCTGAAGACTATGATGTCATTATTACTTCGGGTGTGAGTGGGGGACTGCTATTAAGCTATGCTGCTATTTTAGATGAAGGAGATGAAATCTTAATCCCTGATCCGTATTTTGTTGGATATAAAGAAATTGCAATGTTGGTCGGGGCTAAGCCAGTGCTGTTTAACACCTACCCTGATTTTGTCCCTAATATTGAAACTTTAGAAAAATTAACGACTTCAAGAACCAAAGCTGTTGTAATTGGTAACCCTTCGAATCCCACAGGATATGTGCTTAAAGCGGAAGAACTTAAAGCACTTGTAAGCTTTGCGAAGAAGAAGGGGATTTATCTGATTTTTGACGAGATATACGAGTGTTTCACTTATGACGGGATCCACATTCGACCTGATCTCGACGATCAAATCATTATATTAAATGGATTGTCTAAAAGCCATGGAATGACTGGTTGGAGAATAGGGTGGGTCGTCGCGAAGAAAAATATGATAGATGAAATGCAAAAATTGCAGCAGTTTTCTTATGTATGCGCTCCTTCTCCGTTTCAGCAGCTAATACCTGAAGCTCTTAATTACTTTGATAACAATATCTTCGACAATTATAAAAATAAGCGAGACAGAGCCTATGAAAAACTTTCGAAGAAGTTTGAAATCGTTAAGCCTGGCGGGGCTTTTTATATTTTTCCGAAGCTAAGCAACATGAGCGCATCAAAGTTTGTTGAAAAATCTATTGCTAATTCAGTGTTAGTGATACCAGGAAGTGTGTTCTCAAATAGTGACACTCATTTCCGAATTTCGTTCACAGTGAGTGATGAAATACTCGATGAAGCAATTGAAATTTTAGCCAGAATATCTGAATAGAAAATGTCGGTTACACTAGTGTGGCTAGGCCGATGAAGTTGTTGGTGCACAGTGTACGTCTATCGAATGATTAACGCTAAAGAAGCAATTAGAGTTTCGGATGCGTGGTAGAAAAAAATATAGCGACTATTTAGCCAAATAGTAAATGAAAGGCCTCACTCAATCAAATTGGAAAGTTAGATACTTGTTTCCGTACACTTGTCGCAAGTGCCTCGAAGTTCAAAGGAGTGAGTGTTCGCCGTAAAATTTATTTTATTCTTAAGAAATTCTGTTAAAGAGCTACTAATACTCTGCGGGACATGAAGTTCTGTGGTGTCGTGACAGTTTGAGCAATTTAACAATACATGAATTTTGCCGGTGCAATTGGTATGAACACAAGGGAAGTAGCCACCATCTGGTCCTAACTGATGTACTAATTGTAAATCCGACATGTATTTTAAAATTCTATAGACAGATACAAGATCAATTTTTTTCCCAGATTTTTCGTCGTTATTGATCTCTTCCATTATGTCGGCAGGAGTCAAAGGTTTCTGGGTCGCAGCTAAGCAAGTTAAGACCGCCTTCCTCGTTTTAGTAAGGCGGGCACCATCAGCTTTCATGGATTCTAGACAATCCTTCACATAGCTGGAGTCGTTTAAATTGTATTCTGTTTCTTGGTTTTCGACGTTTTGAAGATTCTTTACTTCTTCTTGCAATGACAATTTAGATGGGCACATGAGCTATCAACTTTATTTTTTGAAATCCTCTGCTTAAATGAGTAGGACAAATTAAATGAGTGAGCAGTTATAAGACAAATACTCCCCATAATATTTATTGCAATAGGTAAAGTTGATTCATGGTCTAATTCTAAACCTAAAATTAATGCTGAGCCCAGTAAAAATATACCTAAGGAAGCTAAATATAACGGGAATTTATTTTTATGAACACGATATCCTTTCCCAATTGATTTGCCAGCCATGATTAATAGAGCGGGAAATATTATATAGTGAAATATTTCAGTTTCTTCAGAATGAGAACTTTCGGCCAAAAAACTAAGGTATGGTATTAAAAGCGGGAGACCAACACAGTGTATAATGCAAATAAAAGATGCAATAATTCCTAAAGAATCAAGATTGGTTTTAGGTAAATCTTCCTCTTCTGACTCATTTAGATCAGAAAAATTTAGATCGGCAATTTCTTCTGGTTTTTCAGAGAGGATTGCATTTTTAGAATTTAGTACTGAATGAGCTGGATTTGCCATTTCTTTCTTGTTTAATTTACGCACAATATAACTTATTATATTGCGAAATGCAAAAACTTTGCAAGTACTAACTTATTCTTAAGAAGTACAGGAGGTTATCATCTCTGAAAAAACGTCAGGCTTCAAACTAGCTCCACCGACTAAGAATCCATCGATATTGTCTTCTTTGTAAAGATCGGTGACATTCGATTTGTCGACCGAGCCTCCGTAAAGGACTGGAATCTTTTGTTCGAAATTGTTGCTTAAAAACTTTGCTATTGTTGAACACATGCTATTCGCAATTTCTGGACTTGCTGATAGACCCGTTCCAATTGCCCAAACAGGTTCGTATGCGATTACTAGCGGTGGAAGTTGATTTGCAGAAACTGTCCAGAGGTCGGAGTTTTCAATGCCTTCCAACGATTCTTGAAGTTGAGATAGCACAACTTTTTCGGAGTTTTTATTATTAAAGTCATTCTGACTTTCTCCTACGCATACTACAGCGGAAAGTTTAGAGCTCAGAGCATTCTTTGCTCGTAAAGCTACATTCCCGCTAGTTTCTCCATAAGAGTTTCGCCTTTCTGAATGACCTAAAATAGAAAAATTTACTGAGAATTCTTCGAGCATCCCAGCCGAAATTTCGCCCGTATGCGCACCCGATGGTGCCCAGTGTACATTTTGAGATCCGAGTAAGAAATCATAATTCTCGTCAACCTTAAGCCTCGACGCGTAATCAAGTAATGTGTAGGGAAGTGCAAACCCTACAATTGCTTGTTTACGAAGTTTGCGTTCGGGGTCATTTGCAAAAAAGTTTTCAAAGAATAGTGTCGCGTCTGTTTTCTTAGAATTCATTTTCCAATTGCCAAGAAAGATAGGTGAGAAGTTTTTCATTTAATTGGGATGTTGATTGGTGGAGATTTTTAATAGAGGAAAGTTGAGAGCTAAGTGAATATCCTTTGAACCCTCAACTTACCGATTTAAAGCTTGGAGATTACTTAGCTAAAAGTAGTTCCATAACGTCGACCATTCTATTTGAGAATCCCATTTCGTTATCGTACCATGAGAGAACTTTAACCATCCGGTTATTCATTACAATCGTAGACTGGAGATCTACAGTACTAGAAGCGGCACAACCATTATAGTCACAACTTACAAGGGGCTCGTCGCTTACTGCAAGAACTCCAGAAAGTGAACCGTTAGCCGAATTTGTTAATGCAGCATTAATTTCTTCAACTGTTGCGTCTTTTTCGATCATGCAGACAAAGTCAACTAAGGAAACATTAGGTGTTGGAACTCTTACAGCCATTCCATCAAGTTTGCCTTTCAATTCTGGAATGACGATCCCGATAGCTTTCGCGGCACCGGTTGATGTTGGGATCATTGATAGAGCAGCCGCTCTAGCTCTGCGAAGATCTTTGTGTGGAAGATCTAAGATTTTTTGATCGTTTGTGTATGAGTGGATTGTCGTCATCGTGCCGTATGATAGTCCGAAGTTATCAAGAATAACTTTCACTACAGGAGCTAGGCAGTTCGTTGTGCAAGACCCATTTGATATGATGTGGTGTTCCTTAGAATTGTATTTTTCATGATTTACACCATAAACAACAGTAAGGTCAGAATCGTTTGCAGGAGCGGATATTAAAACTTTTTTAGCTCCAGCTTGAATATGCTTCTCAGCATCCGCTTTCTTGGTGAAGACACCGGTGCACTCAAGGACGATATCAATATTGTTTTTTGCCCAAGGCAATTTTGCAGGATCTCTTTCTTTTGTAATTGAGATGTTTTTACCGTTGACCTTAATACTATCTTCCGTCGCCGAAATCTCTCCATCAAATTTACCATGAACTGAATCATATTTTAGTAAATGTGCTATTGTATTTGAATCTGTTAGATCGTTGATCGCTACTACTTCGATGTTCGAGTTTTTAGTTTCATTTAAAACTCTTAAAACATTTCTTCCAATTCGACCAAAACCATTTATTGCAACTTTAACTGTCATGAGTAACTTCCTTAAAATAAAATTTAAGGCTTTATAGCAATTTATTAGGTATGCGGGAAGGAGTTAGATTAGCATCAGTCGAGAATGATTTGGCATAATCTTAACTCTAAAAATAATTACTATTAAAGATGGCTTAAACATCTAGCATCATGACTTAAATCAGAGATTCAAAATTGTGTTTCCATCTCCTTGGAGAGTTTGTGTCGTGTTGACGATTTGCGATAGTTTTGGTATGTTGTTCGAGCTGCGAATTGAACCGGTTAATTTGGTTCGCTGTAAATTGCAATTAGGCATGCCTTGTAAATGCAGATTACAGTTGAACTAACATTCATTGCGGATCGTGGTGGTAAAAAAAGTCGATCCGTCGAGCTATTAGAATGTCTATCGACATTCTGAGGTTTGAGTTGTGATCCTTTTCTGTTTTCTCTTGCTTGAAGACGTTGAAAACAACAACTTGAGATTGCCTAGCTAGCAATTTTTCGTTTTTGTGGAAGTCGTTTTAGAGAGGGCCTGTAGGGTATAGGTTAACAGCTTGGATATAGTCGTGATATATACTTAGAATGACTATCTCCCCACCACGATCCGTTTTTTAATCAATGATTCAATCTTTTTTTTAGTGCGTTTTTACTCGATCGCAGCTTCTCCTACGCTAGCGCTATTTAAGCGAATTAAAAGGGCACCTAAATACAGCGTAATCTCAGTCAAATAAAAGTTAACTATACAATTTCAAAAAGTTTTTCTCTTTGCTATTGTTCGCATTCTTATTTTAATTAGCAATTCAATTAATAACCGCATTTTGAATTTATAATTATAGGGAATTTGTGTTTTCGATTGCTGTGCTATTAGTTTAGTTCACTTAAACTAATAAAGAAGCTTTTTAAACATTTTAAACAAAAATATCCCAAAGAATAAGTCACGAGAGTAATTTTTTGTTCTGGCTTTAGGTGAAATTTCTATATTTTAGATGTTTTGCTTTTTTAGATGCGTAACTAAATTAGAACTCGAGTAGTGCGTCAAAACACTATTAATGATTTTTGCGGCATGTGATTTTAAAGATATTTTTACTACTAACTAGATTTTAAGGAAATTATGAATTCATCTTTTTCAGTATTATGGGGAGTTGTTGTTGAAGAGGGAGTTCCAGAAATTGAAACTCCACAAGTTCCCGCGGTTCAAGAATCACATCAATTTTCCATTACGGATATGATTTTTGGGGGGACCTTTGTTGTTCAAATGGTTCTATTGCTTTTGGTCGTTATGTCAGTTTGGACGTGGGGGATTGTTATTTCGAAAAGCAAGGCAATTAGAAAAGCTAAGAGAGAGAGTGATGAATTTGAAGATATGTTTTGGAGTAGTAAAAATCTTGCGCAAATAAGCGAAGCTTCTAAAAATTTTGATGATAGTCCGATTGCACAGGTTTTTGCTGCGGGGCATCGAGAGTTGACTGCAATTCTAAACTCTAAACAAAAAGACTCTGAACATGGTGCATTAGAGAATATCGAACGAGCATTAAAGAAAGCGAAAATGGAAGAAATTACGCGTCTGGAAACCGGAAATACGATGCTTGCCACAACTGCTTCCGCTGCGCCGTTCATTGGTTTATTTGGAACGGTAT
Organism: uncultured Bdellovibrionales bacterium; assembly: GCA_964472005.1. Classification (GTDB taxonomy): domain Bacteria; phylum Bdellovibrionota_C; class UBA2361; order SZUA-149; family DAOLCO01; genus CAYYIQ01. The sequence continues at coordinate 11,188 of CAYYIQ010000079.1, forward strand.
GGGGAATCATGCATGCATTCATTGGTTTGAGCCAAGTTAAAAGTTCATCCATTCAGGCCGTAGCGCCTGGTATATCTGAGGCCTTGATTGCAACTGCAATTGGATTGGCAGCAGCAATTCCGGCAGCAATTTTTTATAATATTTTCATGCAACAGTTGCGAATATTGTCGAGATCAATGGATACTTTTTCAGCCGAGTTTTTAAATATCGCAAGAAGGCATTTTCTTAAATAAGAAATGCTGATTACAGCTAAGAAAAATATAAGATTAATAATTCTTTAAAACTATAGGGTCCATTGATATGGCGTTTGATGATATTTCAGGAGATGACGGTGGTTCGATTTCACAAATCAATGTCACACCTCTTGTTGACGTAATGCTTGTATTGCTGATCATATTCATGGTCGCTGCCCCGATTCTTCAGCAGGGCGTTGAGTTAGAGTTGCCCAAAGAAACTATAGCTCCAGTTGAGTCAGGGGAAGATGAGCAATTAATAGTATCTATAACGAAAGACGGTAATGTGTACATCGGTTCTGGTAATAAGGTTGAACTCGACTCATTAGGTCCTAAGCTCGTAGGTATTCTTAGCACCAGACGAGATAAACGAGTTTTTATTAAAGCCGACACAAAAGTAACTTATGGTGAGGTGATGGCTGCGATGGCTAGGATTAAAAGGTCAGGAATCGAGAAAGTTGGATTGTTAACTGACCCATCTGGGAGTTAAGTTTTTTTAATTTAGGTAATTAAATTCTTTATATAATCGTATGCGAATAAATCTACGCCAAAAAAATCAAAATCGTCAAACAGCGCAGGGCGTTGCGATTTCGTTTGCATTACACGTGTTTGGAATTCTCATTAGTTTGCTTGTTTTTTCTCGAGCTCATGCAAAGCTTGATAACGAACCGCAAATTTTTACGGTAACCCTTGAAGGTGGCGAGGTCTTGGGTGGAGTTGGTAAAGTTCCAACTAAAGGGAAAGAAACGCAAAAGTTGATTAAAGATCAAGTTCCAGATGAAGCGCCTGATGTTAAAAAACAGAAAGAAGTTGAAAAGTCAGTCAAAGAAGAAAAAGTCGAAGAATCTAAAAAAGAGACTCCTAAGGTAGATAGTGAGAAAGAAAAACAATTAGAGAAGCTTTCACTCGTCGAAGAACTAGAAAGGAAAAAAGCCGAGGATAAAAAAAGAGACGACGAAAAGAAAAAGATTGAAGAAGAGAAGAAGAAAGTAGAAGAGAAGAAGAAGAAAGATCTCGAAGAAAAAAAGAAAAAAGAAGAAGATAAAAAAAAGAAACTTGAAGCTGATCAAAAAAAGAAAGTAAAAGATGAACTTGATCGCAAAAAGAGAGAAGCGGAAGCTAAAGAAAAAGAAAAGTTAGATCGAGATAAGCGACTCTCCGATTTGGCGAGGCAAATTAAGAGTAAGCAGTATGAGGGAGAATCCGTGAATGCTGGTGGGGAAGGCTTTGGAGCTGCCCGATTGGGTGGTCAAGCAGGTGGTGGTGGAACTTTAGCGGCATACGCAAAAGTTGCGTATCAAAATGAACTTCAGGAACACGTGAAAGCTGGGTGGCGATGGATGGTTAGATCTGAACGCTTGAGAACACTCGTTCGTGTGAAAATTGAACAGTCAGGTAATATTGCCGACGTGAGAGTTGAGCAGAGCTCAGGAAATTCAAATTTTGACGACTCGGTTGTTCGAGCTGTTCGGAAAGCATCTCCAGTTCCACCACCTCCTAAAGAGTTTTATCAAGATTTTTCCGATGTGAGATTTTGGTTTGACTCGCAAGATCAATAATGTGAAATAAAGAGAATCATGAAAACAATAACGCAATACTTAATACCTTTCTTATTAATATTATCAATTCAGATTCTTTCTTCAAAAGAAGTCCAAGCTCAGACTGATATTCGAATTTCAGGGGCACAAAGTGGGTTCCCTGTCGCAATCCCACAAATGTGTAACAGTGGGAATGCTGCAGATCCGGCAGTTAAGATTGCTGAAACAATTTCTCGTGATTTGCAAATTTCTGGTCTGTTTAAAGTCTTGAATCCTGCAAGTTTCGTTGAGACTCCAGGTAAGTGTGGTGGACCTGAAAGTTTTGCGTATTCAGATTGGACCGTTATCGGTGCCGAAGGAGTTGTTAAGGGAGATATTAAATCTGTTGGTGGAAATCTCCAAGCTGATCTTTATTTGTACGACGCTCTTCAACAAAAGGCTGTTATTGGTAAGAGGTATTCCGCTCCAGAAAATGAATATCATAAGATCGCGCATAAATTTGCAAATGAAATCCTATTCTATTTTACAGGAGAGCATGGAGTTTTTGGAACACAAATAGCTTATGTTTCTGCTGTCAATCGGTTTAAAGAACTCTTCGTGATGGATATCGACGGTGAGAATAATAAGCAGTTAACATCAGATCGTGGTCTGGTTTTTTCTCCTTCATGGAATCCAAACGGCGATAAGTTAATCT
>CAYYIQ010000080.1:0-10686 GCA_964472005.1 uncultured Bdellovibrionales bacterium
TGTCGCAAGCTGTAATGCCATTGAGTAAAAACCAAGTTGTGTTCCGCCTAGAAACCTACCTCCAAAAAATCTGTCAGCTTTGTTGTATGCATAAAATAGAGTGTTGGATGCGAGAACGGGAGCTCCAAATCTAAGAATTGGCGTTAATTCTGCAAGAGAAAAATGCAGGGTCGGCCGAAAAGTAACTCTTGAATACAAGCATATTAGTCTAACAGCTTCTTTCCCGATTGTCCCAAGGATTAAGGTCCAAACACCTGCTCCTTGACGAGCTAGTACAATCATTAAAATACACGCACAGATGATTGAAAAAGCATCAATTGCCCCGATTTCTTTAAATCTGAAATCTCTATGTAATAAACTTCTAGGTAGTATTACTAGCGAAGAAATTACAAATAAAATCCCAACAGCTGCCGTGATATCTTCAAGAACTTCATTTTGAAAGTACCAAGCAGTGAGTGGTGCTATTAATAAGCAAGAGAGTCCGAGTATCAATCCCCAAAATAAGAGAAACCAAAAGATCGTAGATATTTCACTGTTTTTTAATTTGGTTCGATTAATTATTGCAGCTGAAATACCAAACTCTACAAAGAATTCGATATATCCGGTAAAGACCGTGGCCATTTCCATTAAGCCATAATCTTGCGCCGTAAGAATTCGTGCGACTATGATAGTTGTTGCCCAACTAAATGCCTGACTAATAAGTTTGAAGAAGCTTAACCAAGCAACACCTGAAACAACTTTTCCAGTTACATGTTCTGTTTCTTTTAATTCAGATGTCATTGAGATTTTTTGAATGCGTTGTTTTTTAGTTGGTTGTACTTTTAGATGGTCGGTTTTTATGGCGCCCATCTCTGGGATACGCATATTTAACCAGGTAAATGTAATTCGGTATTAGAAATTTATATTAAGATGGGTATTTTCGCCAGTAGCTTATCAAAATTGCGCTGAGCCTCTTGAACTAGTGGATTGGTATTTTCTAATAAAAGGATAAATCTCCCCGTGTTTTAATCGTTTCTAAGGGTGATTACTTCGTAATAAACTGTGTGAGCAAAATTTATTCGTGCGTTGTGTATTCAAAGGCGAGTATATTTGTTATAAACCCGCGGCTAGCTCTTACGCCCTCATTTCGGGTTCGATTAACTTTAGTCTAAAGGGGTTTTCGCAATCTTGGTTTAACAAATAAATAAATATAGTAATGAGTGAACCTAAAAATTTAAATCAACAAAACGAAGTCAATCGTAGAAGAACTTTTGCGATAATCAGTCATCCTGATGCCGGAAAAACTACGTTAACCGAGAAGCTTTTACTCTATTCGGGTATGATTAGAACCGCTGGCATGGTTAGAGGTCGTAAGAATGGAAAAAAAGCCAGTTCGGATTGGATGGCGATGGAGCAGGAAAGGGGGATATCAATTACCGCTTCCGCGATGCAATTCAATTATAAAGACTGTGTGATTAATGTTCTTGACACACCAGGACACCAAGATTTCTCCGAAGATACCTATCGCACATTAACTGCTGCAGATAGCGCAATCATGGTTTTAGATGCCGCAAAAGGGGTTGAAGCTCAGACGCGCAAGTTATTTGAGGTCTGTTCGATGCACAACATTCCTGTCCTCACTTTTATTAATAAGCTAGATATGCCAGCTCGGGATCCTTTTGAGTTAATTGAGGAAGTGGAAGAGGTTTTGAATATTGCTGCGGTACCCGTCAATTGGCCTGTAGGCTCTGGGAAGCAATTTGTCGGTATTGCAAAGTGTGGAGATGACTCGATTACCGTTTTTGAAAGAGGTGCAAAAGGCGGGGCAGATTTAGTGCAAGGCAAGCGCTGTACAATTGACGAGGCGTTAGAAACAAAGCTTATTTCTTCGCAAACTGAAAAGCAGTTGAGATACGAGCTTGAATTGCTAGAATTGGCGGGTAATAAGTTCGACAATGAGGAGTTTTTAAAGGGTAAGATAACTCCAGTTTTTTTTGGATCCGCTTTAACCAATTTTGGTTTAGAACCATTTTTTGATAGTTTTATTGAGATAGCCCCACCGCCACAACCACGTGAAGTCAATTCTAGTGATGGTGCACGTTTAATTGATCCAGTTAAGGATAAATTTAGCGGTTTTATTTTCAAGATACAGGCTAATATGGACCCTAAACACCGTGATAGCATGGCGTTTATTAGAATTTGCTCTGGCAAATTTGTACGAGACATGACAGTCAAGCATCCTCGTTTAGGAACAGAAATTAGACTATCGCGATCACTTAAGATGTTTGCGGGTGAGAGAGATACGGCAGACGAGGCTTATCCAGGAGATATCGTTGGGGTTATTAACCCAGGTGTATTTCATATTGGTGATACCATAACTCAAGGTGATGAATTTACTTTTAAGCCAATGCCACAGTTCTCACCGGAAGTTGTTGCGAGAATTAGACCTAAGGAAGTTCTTAAAAGAAAAGCTTTTGATAAAGGCCTGAAGCAGCTCGGAAACGAAGGTGCGATTCAGGTATTATATTCACTTGGCAGTGGTAATGAAGAAACTCTAGTCGCGGCAGTTGGGCGATTGCAATTTGAAGTTTTACAAGATCGGCTAAAACGTGACTATCAGGTCGAAACAATTTTGGAACCGCTTCCTTATGAATTTGGAGTATGGATCGCGGGTGATAAAAGTACCTTTGTTAAACCATCTCGTGCAATGCTAGCGCGTGATTCCGAGAACAGAATGGTCGGCTTATTTCGGTCAGAGGTCGAAAAAGATTACTGCGCAACGCAAAACCCAAAACATGAGTTCTTACGTTTCCAGGTTTAGCTTAGAGGTCTTTGGAATACCGCTAAAATTTTCTATTTTCTATCGTAAAGCCATTGTCCGCCATCTGGGATCCATAGTTTGTTTTCGTTTTGAAAATCTGATGGGTTCAGGCTTTTTGGGTCAACGTAACCAAGGTTTACGGCCTTGCATTCACTTTCGGAAATTTGAGTTGCAAGTGAAACTTTAAATGGAAACTCTTCATTGTTAGACTTTAATGTTCCAAAGCCTCGCACGTTAATTACATGAGATGCTATATTTTTATCGAAATCTGGATTGCGTTTGCAAAAATCTAAAACGTAATCAATCCCATGGTAGCCAATTTTTCTAATATCGGCATCCATCTTTTGATTGGAATGGAAGCAGTCTATATGTGGTGCATATAGAATAATTTCTCCGTTCTCTGCGATGACTCCAGGTTTTTGAAGTTTGTAAGATCCTTTACCTGCGGTCCATACTTCATCGTACATCTGTGGGAGTGCCTGTACGACAATCTTTTTTGGTTCAGCTAGATATTTTATATGAAGTTTAGATGAAAGTGAGGCTGCGTCTTTATGAGCACTCTTGAAGCCCTCGAAATCGTATCCCCAAAACAGTCCTTTTGGTACAGCGTTATGGTTTTCATCTTCAGTATAAACCATGTTCAAAGAAAGAATTTTAGTTTTGGGAATCAGTTTGAAAATTTCCTTTGTTCCCGCGTTTACTATTTCTCTTGCCGGATTGTCGAGGGTTCCTATGATCTTCGGGATCCCGATTAATACAGCTGCCCAATGAAGCATCGAAATAACTTTCGGTCCTGATATTCCAGGGAAAAATATCTTAGTTCCTCCCGAGTAACCTAGTGCTTCGTGCGGGACTGTACCACTAATTGCTACGATCAAATCATAATCGTCGGTAATAATTTTGTTGACGTCAACGACTAGTTCTTGATTTAGATTGCCACCTGTTTTCTCATGGATGAATTTTTTAGAAAGAGTAGTCGCATGAAGTAACTGGGCCTCATCGTCGAATTCGTGATTAATCATTTTTCGAATTTTGGGATGACTAACCGGAGAAACTCCTAGTTTTGTCACTAGCTCCTCTGTCGTCATCTTACGATGAGTTCCACCAGCATTCAGCAAATCTAATGCTTTTAGGCCTCGCTTTTCTAGCAAGGAGTATAATTTGGGAATGATTTGATGCGTATAGTCATTTCTTGAATAATCCGGATGAATTACGAGAACTTTTTTCGCATTTGCGAGCTCTGACGTACTATCTTCAAGAATTTTTTGCAGTGCTTCAGGCTTCATTCTCAATTATTTTCCCATCGAGTAGAAACCAACGCCCCATTTGTTTTTCAAATCTGCTTATTTCGTGATGTTCAAGTTCTTCCTCGCCAATTTTGAACTTTGCTTTGAACTCAACAGTTCCTTTAGTTCCGTTATGAGTTTCTTGGCTTTTTAAAATTTCCAATCCTTTCCATTCAGCCTGATTAGACCATTCCTTCGCTCCTTTTCGATCGAAATTTTTTCTATCGAGTAAGGGAAGAGTTCTCGGAAGGTATTCGATTTCTCCTAGTGCATACGCAGAGTATCGCGATCTCATTAAGGCTTCAGCAGTCGGTGCGTGGGACTTCCCAGTTATAAAGGGTTCGCAGCATTCAGCGTAGGATTTGTTGCTACTACAAGGGCAATTTTTTTCAGACATAGGACTTGGTATTGAATTGTTAAAATATTAAAGTTGTTCGATCAGAACAATAAATTGAGACGCTTAGTCGGCAATTCATGCTCGATTTGGTGATTATGTTTTCTAGCAGGAAAGTTTTTGACTGTACAGAAATCTAAGTAAAACTCGTAGTGGGTTACGTAGAGATTCGCCTTCATAAGAGATCGAATCCTGATTAATTAATAGTGGAAAGAGAGGGGACTTAGTCTGAATTCCCTAGAAGTTCGGACGCAAGCGCAAGGGATCCTGATAATTGTGATAGATTTTAGTGGGTTATGTCTAGATAAGAGACTTCTACGGATAATATTCTCAATGAAATCAATCTCTTGCGAGAATAGAAGGCTTGTGATATATACTCCCTGAATTTTGGTCACGTCTTTAAAGTTTACGGTTATAGTATTAAGTAATCGTTAGCTCCAGTCTGCTTTATATTAGCAAACATTTATGTGTCCGTTAATATTAGCTACTATTTTTTGGTCGCTAATAGGGGGGTGCACGCGGGGTTTCGTGGTGTTGGATATTTTTTATCGAACATCTGACGAAGGGATAGTGCTTTATTTTTTTTTAGTTTTTTTTATTCGATTAGACTTTGCAGTAATATTACCGACAGTAAATATTACCCGCAGTAAATTTTCAAAAGTGAGTTTGAAGTGAGTAGCTCCAGTAATCATTATATAGACCCAACAGATAAAATTTGGACCTTCGTGTCTGAGATCGTAGCAGATGAGAAATTGTCATTGTACGATCTTATAAAGCCACGTGCTAATTCCCTGAGAGTTTTTATTGATAAGCCTAAAGGTGATGAAAAGAAAGGCTCTGGTATTACGTCCGGAGAGTGCTCATCGGTTTGTCGACGTTTACGTCATGCTTTTGTGGTAGATGGTCCGAATCTAGGTGTAAGTTCCGAGCCAGAGTTGGAAGTTTCTTCTCCTGGTCTCGAACGAGAATTAAGACTCCACGAACATTTCGTTGAAGCTGTAGGTTCTAAAGTTAAAGTTGTGGCAAAAGATCGTTTCGTTGTTGGGATTTTGGAAGATTTTAAAGACGAGGTGATTTTTATCAGAGAGTCGCAGGATAAGGACGTTGTTGAGATGCCTTATAGAGAGTTAAAGAAAGGACAGATAATTTTTTATTAATAGTTTAAGCAATTACGTAGCGGAAATTATAGAGGATATATGGGAATTAAGTTTGATCTTGATCAAATCATTAGCCAAGTAGGGCGGGATAAGGGTATCGAAAAACAGACGTTGATAGATGCTTTAGAGTCCGCGGTGTTAAGTGCTGCTAAAAAGCATTTCGGTCATAATCTAAATCTTGAAGCAACGTATAATCCGGAAGTTGGTGAAATCGAAGTTCATGAATTTAAAACTGTTGTAGCCGAAAAAGGTCATATAGATGACCCAGCTACGCAAGTTACACTTGCCGTTGCTCGTAAAGAGTTCGATTCAGATTGTGAAGTCGGCGATGAAATTGGTAAAAAACTAGATTCAACGGTACTCGGTCGTATCGCTGCTCAGACTGCTAAGCAAGTTATTAGTCAGAAGTTACGAGACGCTGAAAGAGATATCATTTATTCTGAATACAAAGACCGTAAAGGTGAAATCGTTAGCGGTATCGTGCAAAGATTTGAAAAAGGTAACCTATATGTAAACTTAGGTAGAACTGATGCAATTCTCCCTTCAAGAGAGCAGATGGTTCGAGAAAGATATCGTCAAGGAGATCGAATTCGCGCGATGATTTTGGATATTTATCCAATAAGTCGCGGACCTCAAGTTGTTTTGACTAGAAGTCATCCTGAATTTATGAAAAAGCTTTTTGAAGCTGCTGTTCCCGAGATTGGCGAAGGTATCGTTGAGATCAAAAGCGGTGCACGTGAGCCGGGTGAAAGAGCTAAAATTGCAGTGTATTCAACAGATCCAAACGTAGATCCAGTTGGGGCCTGCGTTGGTGTTAAGGGTACTCGAGTACAATCCGTAGTTTCCGAATTACGCGGTGAGAAAATTGACATTGTGACTTGGACTCCAGATGCACCAAGTTTCGTCGCTCGCGCTTTAAGTCCAGCCGACGTTGTTAGAGTTATTGTTGATGAAGAAGAACACGGAATGGAAGTCGTGGTATCGGATGATCAGTTGTCACTAGCAATTGGTCGAAGAGGCCAAAACGTGAAGTTAGCGACAAAGCTTACTGGTTGGAAAATTGATGTCAGAAGCGAGTCTATTGCGGAAGAAGAGTCAAAGCGTGCGAGAAAATCATTAGAGTCAATAGCTGGGATCGGAATTGGCGAATCTGAGCTTCTTTATCAAGAAGGCTATCGAAGTGTTCAGGAAGTAGCGGTTGCTTCTCTTGAAGATTTATTGGCAGTTGAAGGATTGGAGCCAGGAAGAGCGTCTCAAATTCATCAGGCTGCGCAGGCGTTAGCTGAAGAGCTAAAGACAACTCATGTTGAGGAAGACGAAAATGGTGTGAAGGTTCGTGATATCGATCAGTTAATTTTACCCGAAGAAGTTCGCGAATTACTAATCGATAACGGATTCGAATCAATTCAAAGTTTAGCACCACTCGCTGCGAATGATTTAGTTGAGCAAGCCGGATTGCGAATTGAAGAGGCGGAGGTAGTTTGTTCTGCAACAGAATCGTTTTTAAAGTTTCAAAGACCGACAGCTTAGGCTGTAGGTCTTTGAACGATATAGATTTAGTTTTGTATTAATGAACTTGGCAGCACAAGATTTGATTAAAGTACCAAGAACTTGTGTTGTGTGTCGAAAGGTTGACGAAAAGAATAGGTTGTTGCGAATAGTTCATCACGAAGAAGTGGTGTTTGATTTCGCCCAAGTGCTTTTAGGGAGGGGACTGTATGTTCACTGCTCTGAGAGATGTTTGGAAGAAAAAAGGTTAGTTAATACTTTAAGTAAGTTGAAAAAAAACAGGTCTGTAGGCGGAAAGAGTCGAGTAGTAGCAGAGACTTCGTTGAGGGTGGATGATGATCGTAGTAGCCGAAAATCTTCTCAGATTTCCTTAGATTCTTTAGTCGAGGGAGGAGGGAGATGTTTGGAGCTTTTAGATGTGAGTGGAAGTAATAGTAAGAAATTTTTATTAGCTAAAAAAATATTTGAGCAAACGAAAGAGATCGTTTTGTTAAGTTCCAAGCCTAAGCAAATTGAAAAGGCTTTTAAGAAACGACCTCTGAGGCTTTAGTTAATAATTTAAATTTCAAATAAAATTTTAAGAAAATTAGGTGAGACTTTTATGTCAAAAATGAGAATATACGAGTTAGCTAGAGAGCTCTCTGTAGAAAATAAAGTTATTTTAGAATTGTGTGAACAGGTCGGCGTCTCAGGGAAGTCTTCACACTCTAGCGCGTTAAATGATGACGAAGCGGATAAAATTAGACGACATTTTATTCGTAGCAAAGTTGTTGATGTTGACACTGAACGTAAAGTTGAGATCGAAGGTAAAGTTGTCACTGAGAAACGAGTTAGTGGTAACGTAATTCGACGTCGCAAAAAAGACGGTGATGGCAATTCAGAGTTAGATAAGCCTGTCAAAAAGGCAGAGGTCGAAAAACCAAAAGCTGCCCCAGAGGTAGTTGAGGATAAGCCAACTCGCGATAATATTTTCATGTCTCCTTCTGAATTGAAAGAGCATAAAGAAAGCCTGAATGAGGCAAAAGCTGCTGAAGCCGAAGTTGTAGAGAAAAAGGCAGAAGTTCAGGAAGAGGTTGAAGTTCCAGTCGAAAGTAAAACTGAAGAAGTGGAGAAGGTAGAGCTTTCAGCAACTTCAGAAACAGACGAGAAGGAATTTGATACTACTGCCGAAGATGCGAAAATAGCTTCGCAAAAAGAAGAAATAGACGAGATCAGAAAACGTCTTGATATTCGCGCACCTAAAATTTTAGGGAAAATAACTTTACCTGTAAAAGCAGAGGCACCGAAACGTGCTGCGTCGAAAGATAGCGGCAATGATTCTTTTGCTGCCGTAGGTTCTGATTCGGAAGAACAGAAGTCTTCTAAAAAGAAAGGTAAAAAGGGTAGCGGAAGTGTTTATGACAAGGATGCACTTGGCGAGGGACGTAAACCAAAGCGGAAACAAATTCTATCTAAAGGTCAGTTAATTGATTACGATGGAGAGAAGGAGCTTTATAAGGGGCGTCGAGATAAAAAATCTAAGAAAAATAGAATCGATCCATTAAGTCCAGAAGCGATTGCTTCTAGAGCTGGTAAGAAACCTATCAAGGTTGATGGAGAGATCACAGTTGGTGAAATGGCTCGACAAATGGGCTTGAAGGCACCAGAAGTTATTACTGAGTTAATGAAACTAGGTTCAATGGCGGGAATTAATCAATTGATTGATTTCGACACAGCTACGTTGGTTGCAAATACCTTTGGGTTTGAAACTCAGAATGTTGATAATAGTATCGAAGAGATGTTCCAAGTCTTGCATAAGGAAGATAAATCCGAAAAGCTAGAATATCGTGCACCAGTTGTCACAGTAATGGGGCACGTAGATCATGGTAAAACTTCTTTGCTAGATGCAATTAGAAAAACGACCGTTACGACATCAGAGGCAGGAGGAATAACTCAACATATCGGTGCTTATAATGTGAAGTTAGCATCCGGTGCGTCAGTTACATTTTTAGATACACCAGGTCACGAAGCTTTCACTGCAATGAGAAGCCGAGGTGCTCAAATAACGGATATTGTTGTTTTAGTTGTCGCAGCTGATGATGGTGTGATGCCGCAAACAATTGAAGCGATCAACCATGCGCAAGCCGCGGGTGTCCCAATAATTGTCGCTGTTAATAAGATGGATAAAGAAGGTGCTAATCCTGATAGTGTCATCAATCAACTTTCTCAACACGGTTTAGTACCGGAAAGTTGGGGTGGAGATACGATGATTGTTAAGGTTTCTGCACATTCTGGTTTGGGGATCGATGAGCTTTTAGAAACATTACATCTTCAAGCAGAAGTTCTCGAACTTAAAGCTAATCCAGATCGTCAAGCGTTAGGATCAGTTGTCGAATCAAGAATCGATAAAGGAAGAGGGCCTGTTCTAACAGTATTGGTTAGCAATGGTACGTTGAGAAAAGGTGATTGCTTTGTTGCTGGAGCAGTGAGCGGAAGAATTCGTGCGATGATGTTAGATGATGGTACGATGGTCGACGAAGCTGGTCCATCTATTCCAGTTGAAATTCTAGGTGCATCCGCTACTGCAGAGGCAGGAGATGACTTTACTGTTACCGAAGATGAAGCTCAAGCTAGATATATTGCCGAAGAAAAATCTTTAAGAAGAAGAAAGAAAGATTTTGCACAATCAGTTAAAAGTTCAGGAGTTGGTTTACCGCTTACAATGGAACGTTTCTCTGAGATTGTTGTGAATTCAGCTGAAAAGAAAGATCTGCCAGTAATTATAAAAGTTGATGTTCAAGGTTCTTTGGAGGCTTTGGTTGGAAGTTTGTCAAACCTAAGTAACGAAGAAGTACAAGTTAAAGTGATACACAAAGGGGTCGGAGCTGTTTCTGAAAACGATGCTCAACTCGCGAGTGCGTCAGGTGCCTTAATTATTGCATTCAACGTCAGACCAGATAATCGAGCACAACAAGTTATTGAAAAAGATGGATTGATCCTGTTCTACTCTAGGGTGATTTATGAAATAGTCGATTCAGTTCGCGATGCTCTGAAAGGTAAAATGGCTCCTAAGTTCGAAGAGAAATATCTCGGAAGACTTGAAGTTCGTCAGACATTTAGAGTTCCAAAACTTGGATTGATAGCAGGTTCGTATGTCACTGATGGTACTATTCCACGTAATTCAAAGGTACGTTTGTTAAGAGACGGGATAGTCGTCCATGAAGGAAAAATGGCAAGTTTGAGAAGATTTAAGGATGACGTTAAAGAAGTTCAATCTGGCTATGAGTGTGGTATCGGTATCGATGGATACAGTGATATTAAGGATGGCGACATTATAGAAGTGTTCAAAGTAGAAGAAGTTCGAGTATAAAATTATGGCCTCTCAGCATCGACAAGAAAGAGTTGAAGAACTCTTAAGATCATTTATTGCTTCTGAATTCATGTTTGTGGACAGTGAAGCATTAAGATTAGTCACAATTACTGCTGTCTCGGTTACTAGAGATTTAAAGATCGCTTCGGTATACTGGTGCAAAGCGTCTGCGGATCCTGAAGAGGCTCCAG
>CAYYIQ010000080.1:10696-13584 GCA_964472005.1 uncultured Bdellovibrionales bacterium
GTCGAACTTGAGGCATCAGTAAAGGCGATGGTTCCAGGTTTACGACGAAGGATCGCGCAAGAACTTGATCTTCGTTATGTTCCTGAATTAGATTTTAAATTTGATCAGACGCCATTCATGACAGAAAAAATTGACGCACTATTACGTAAGGTTGATTAAGTGGCCGAATCTTCAAAAATCGCTGCTATTTATGATGCAGCTAAGAGTTCTAAAGAAGTCATCGTCGTTACACATATTTCACCGGATGCTGACGCGGTAGGTTCTTCTTTAGGTCTTGCACTTTTGTTAGAAAAAAATGGTATCGAAGCGAACTGTTTTTTCTCTGAAAAACTCCCAGTTAAATTGCTTTCACTGGTAGATAAAAATAGAGTTTTTTTTGCTGAAGATGAACTAATTGAGAAGTTAAACAATGGAGCCCTTCTTATTGGTGTCGATTGCGCCACTAAAAAAAGATTAGGGGAAGTCGTTTACAAAAATTTTTCATTAGCAAAAGCTACTATAAATATCGATCATCATGCGTCTAACGAAAATTGGGGCGAATTAAATTGGGTCGTTCCAGATGCGGCAGCGACCGCAGAAATGATTTTTGGTTTCTCTAATAGCTTATCTTTGAAGTTAAATTCGGATATAGCTAATTTACTATATGCTGGAATCTTAGACGATACCGGCTCATTTTGTTTTTCTAATACATCAGGAAAAACACTTAGAGTTTCAGCAGATTTGATTGATGCAGGTGCGAATCCAGCTGAAATCTCAAATAATTTATATTTTCAAGTTCCAGAAAAAGTTTGGCGTCTCAGATCTAAGAGTCTTCTTACCCTCAGATTAGAACATCAGGGTAGAGTGGGGCTGATGTTTGTTACTCAAGAAATGTTAAATGAGACTGGTTGTCTATCTGAAGATACTGAAGGACTGGTTGATATTATCAGATCAATTCAAGGGGTCGAGGTTGCATTTTTTGTTCGTGAAATTGAAAATGGTTTTAAAGTTAGCGCACGAAGTAAAAATCCTGAAATAGATGTTAACAGTTTTGCATCTTTTTTTGGTGGCGGTGGACACAAGGCCGCTGCGGGATTTACAATCGTGGATAATTTGGATACAGCATTGGACTTGATCACAAAAAAAAGTAAGGACATCTTAGTCTAGATCTGTCGACTGAGATTAGCATTCGTCTCCTAAATATCCCCAACGCACAATAATCAAAACAATACTGAGAAACTTAAGTTATGCATGACGGACTTTTCTTATTAAATAAGCCAGCTGGAGTTTCCTCTCGTGGATATGGAATAGAACTAAAGCGTAAGTTTGGGTTGAAAAAAGTAGGGCACGCAGGGACCTTGGACTTAGAAGCTACGGGACTGCTGCTTGTTTTAAGTGGACGCGCACTAAAACTGCAAAATTATTTGTTAGACGGTTCTAAGGTATACAGCGGAAACATTTTATTAGGAGTGTCGAGTGATACAGACGATGTGCATGGTAATTGTATTGCTACAATTGATGCGGAACATAAATTAAAACAGATAGTTCAGGATGAAGTCTTAGAAAAAATTAAACAAAAATTTTCTCCCTCATACAATCAAAGGCCATCCCTTGTTTCCTCAAAAAAAATTAATGGTGTTTCAAGTCGAATTTTAGTCCAACAGGGAATAACCCCGGAACTTAAAGAAAATTTTGTGCAACTCGAATTCGAGGAGTTAGATTTCAAGAATTTTAACGAGCTATTTTACAAGGTCAGAGTGAGCAAAGGTTTCTATGTTCGTGCACTTGCTCGAGATATTGGGGAGTTACTAGGAGTGGGTGGAGTTGCTCAAACTATAAATCGCGATGAGGTTAATCCATATAAATTAGACGAAGCTGTAAACCTGGATAAGTTTGAAAGCCAAGAAAACGTTACTATCGAAGATTTAGGAGCTTCTTACAAACCATTAAATCAACTTTCTTCCTTAATGCCTTATCAGAGAGTCATGCTTATAGATCAAGCGGAGATTGGTGCATTTCGTTCTGGAAATAAAGCGATTCTGGATGTGATAAAAGCACGGAAAGTCGAGGATGAAAATCCTGAGATCTTTTATTCAATTGTTGATTGTAGCGAGAACTTTTTAGGGATGGTCTCAATTGAAGATAACATCCCTAGTTTTAAATTTGTTTTTTAACTACTGAATTCTTTAATGATATTTAGGATTTTGTCCTTTTTTTCATTCAGATTAGTTAGGAGTTGCTGATTTTCTAAAATTACTTCCTTGGGAGCTTTCTCAATAAAATTCTTATTCGCTAGTTTGTTAGTTAGCATCGTTATGTCTTTATCTATTTTAAGAAGAATCTTATTGTTACGTTCGATTTCCGCACCAATATCAATTGATCCAGAGATGTCGAGATATATTTCAGCACCTTCTACAATACACGAAATTGTTTTTGCCGGTTTTTCAGAAACCTCTGTTAAAGATTCAAGATTAGCCATTGAACTTAGCAATTGAAGATTTTCGTCGATATTTTTAGTGCCCGATTGATCGCTATATTTAAAACTCGCCGCCATCTTGGTGTTTCCAGCTAGACCACTTTCGGCTTTACAGTTTCTTATTAGTCTTACAATCTCTTTTATTTTTTCAAAATTTTCGATAACTTCTTCATTGTAAAAGCCAATAGCCTTAGGAAATGATTGTTGGCCAAGAAGTTTGGAGTCGGAAGATGATTTGTCTATCGAATTAAAATGTGCCCAAAGTTCTTCAGTAATAAACGGAACGATCGGGTGAAGGAGCTTTAGCGTCTCACCATAAACATACGCCAGGATCGACCTTTTGATAAGTGCGGCGTCGCTATCCTTGTCTTTGAGTGGGTCTTTAGAAATCTCTAAATACCAATCACAAAAGACTTCCCAGAAAAAAGAAAGA
>CAYYIQ010000081.1:0-13433 GCA_964472005.1 uncultured Bdellovibrionales bacterium
AAGGAAGCGGCTCATAAGTATAACGTAAGAGGCATTCCAAATTTAATTCTTTTTAAGGGTGGACAAGTTGTTGATCAAATGGTCGGCGCTAGAAGCAAGCAAGAACTAGTAGATTTGGTAACCAAAGCTGTTACTGCTTAGTTAAAATGCAAAGTGTTGTAATCAACGGAGAGGCGAAAGAAGTTGCGAGTGAATCACTTTCAGATTTAATTGTTGAACTTGGCCTCTCTAACAAAAAACTAGCTGTTGAGCTAAATAAAAAAATAGTTCCAAGAGATTCTTATTTAGCAACTGCCATCGCGTCAGGCGATAGTTTAGAGATTGTGCATTTCATAGGCGGAGGGTGATTCAAAAGTGGAAAATGATGATTTTTTAATTATCGCGGGCAAAAAGTTTTCATCTAGACTTATCGTTGGTAGTGGAAAGTATAATGACTTTAAGGAAACTAGACTGGCGACAATTGCTTCTGCTGCTGAAATGATAACAGTTGCGGTGAGAAGGGTTAATATAACCGATCCGAGCAAAGAGTCTTTAATGGATCAATTAAACGACCTTAATCTTACGATACTTCCAAATACCGCTGGATGTTACAATCTTGAAGATACTCTCAGAACGGCTAGGCTCGCTAGAGAAGCTGGAGTGGGAAATTTCGTAAAAGTAGAAGTTATCGGAGATAAAAAAACTCTTTATCCTGATAACGAAATTACTGTTGAGGCAGTGAGAATCCTTACAAATGAAGGGTTCTATTGTTTGCCATACATTACAGACGACCCGATCGTCGCGAGAAAATGTGAAGAAGCTGGGGCCGTTGCAGTGATGCCGTTGGCTGCCCCAATTGGCAGTGGGTTGGGTTTGCAAAATCAATATAATTTAAGATTTATTATCGAGCAATCCAATGTACCTGTTGTCGTAGACGCTGGACTTGGTACACCATCCGATGCGGCACTATGCATGGAGTTAGGGGCTGATGCGATTTTGGCGAATTCTGCAATCGCTTGTGCTAAGAATCCGATTTTGATGGCAGAAGCAATGAAGTTAGGTGTAATAGCCGGTCGAAAAGCATTCTTAGCGGGCAAGATGGACAACTCGGGATATGCGCGCCCTTCGACGCCATCTGAAGGTACAATCAGTTAGTAATTATTGTTGTTCGTGAATATGCTCTAACGCTAGTTTTACTTGAAAAACCAAGTGTTTTAGCGACTCGAATTCTGCATGGGATATTGAGACATCTCGTATCCCGCGATCTACATAAAAGAGCCCGATTGGTTTGTTTTTTACCTGAATCGGAGCAAGGATAAACTCCGTATCTCCAATGAATTGCGAAATGTTTTTAGGTAGTATTAGGGATTCGGCTGGGTCAAGGCCTTCAGGAGCCCAAACCATTTGATTGTTTAAGATCGAATTTCCAAAAACAGATGATGGATCAATGGATATTTTTAAAACGTTCATTAGTTGTTCTGAATAACTATTGACGGTGGCCTTTGGCATTAAGCTTTTTCTATCTTGAGAAATTAGACAGAATGCTGCACGGTCAAATGCGAGTCCTCTATGCATTCCCTCTAACGCAATCTTCACAAGTTCGTTTATATTTGTTCCAGCTTCAAGCAGAGTACCAATGCCTCTGATAGTTTTCAGCTGAAACAATTCATCGCTCATTTCATGAAGACCCTTATGTTTCTTCTCGCTTGATTCTACTTCTTGAGTTTCATTTTGCGTCGCAGCTGATTCGTCTTCGTCAACGCATATTTTGTGAAGGGTTTCAGAAATTCCCGGGATTCCAAAACCAAGTGCGTACCTCATTGCCGTCATGGAATTTTTTCTTACGCTTTCCATAATTCGCGATTTTGGTTGAGATAGGAATTCGCTAACTCTACCGAGTGTTGATTCAAAAGCTTGGGAATCCCAGCCAGAAATTGCACTTTCAGCTATTTCGTAGCCTAGTTCTGTGTAGGTTTTGAATGCATTTTCTCGGCTGTCTGTGTAATGTTGTAAATTCCAAGCTGACCCTAGCCCTTGTGATAAGTCGTAAAGCGAGAATCCGAGACATTCTTTTTCAATTCCATCGGTTGATTGGCCGTTAGAATTTTCTAATGCCTTAGATAACTTGGTTGCATCATCACCAGCCAATGACCAAAATGCTAAATTTCCTAATCGAGAAAGTAGAGCCGCGGTAAAAATTTCTTCACAATTTCGTTCGCCTTTTTCGAATCCTAGACTTCTTGCTTGAATAGCAGCGTGAAAAGTTATTCCGAGTTGAGACATAAATTCAATTCTCGGATTGCCTTTTGTTAAGTCTTCTAATATTGAAATTCCAAGGCAAAGCGATTTAATTTCATTAAAGCCAAGCATCACAATCGCGCGGTTAATTGTATTATGTTTGCCTTTTAAAGGTACTCTATAAGCACCTTGGGTATGTCTTAAGATGTGAGCCGTGAGGCCTGGGTCTTGCATTATGTAGTCAGCAAGTTGTTCGATTGGTGTATCAGAATCACTGTCAATTTTTGCAATTGCATTTGCTGTGGCAGTTAACGATGGAAGCCCATTGGTGCTTATGTTCTTTACCCATAATTCAAGATTAGTTTCAGAACCCATTTAGCGTTAAGCCTAGTAAAAATTTGAAGAGGTTTTAAGTTAATTCACTCAAAATATTTATAATATCGTTATTAGAATTAACGGTTGAAACAGTGAAATTCTTAATTATAACTTATTTTATTGTGATTACAGTGGGTTGCTGGCTGATGTTGCCGAGTTAGATTTCTCGACAACATATATTTGCAATCTGCTATTACGCTGCATCTCGTAACTTTTGTAGACTTAAGTATCCGATTACAGATGAAATAGCTTTAGTCGCGAGTTCAATTTGATCAATATTTGGCATGCTAGGGGCGATCCTTATGTTCGAATCTTTAGGATCTTTAGAGTATGGAAAAGTTGACCCAGCAGGGGTGAATTTTACTCCTATTGAAGAACATTTTTTAACAACTGACTTTGCAAGATCGGGCATTGTGTCTAGTGAAATAAAATATCCACCATTGGGGTTGCTCCATTTCGCAATTCCAAGTGCACCAATTTCATTTTCCAAAACTTCGATAACTTTGTTGAACTTCGGCTTTAATATCTCGGCATGTTTATTCATGTGAGATTTGAGGTTGTCAGTATTTTGGAAAAACTTGACGTGTCTAAGTTGATTGACCTTATCTGGTCCGATTGTTTGAAACGAGAGAAATTTTTTGAATTCTTCTAGATTTTTTTTACTCGCGGACATGAAAGAAACCCCAGCTCCTGCAAAGGTAATCTTAGAAGTAGAGGCGAACTCAACAAAGGAATCTTCTGTACCGTTCTTGCTGCATGTTTCAAAAATATTGGACAGATTATCGTTTTCTGCGAAGCTATGGAGTACGTAAGCGTTGTCCCAGAAAATTCTAAATTGAGGATGCGAAATATTATAAAGTTTTGAAATTCTTTGAACTACGTCATTACTGTAGGTGATTCCAGTCGGGTTTGAGTATTTGGGTACGCACCAAATTCCACAAATTGATTGGTCCTTTTTAATTAATTCTTCAACTTGATCCATATTGGGACCATTTTCGTCCATTTCGACAGCGTGCATTTTAATTCCTAAGAATTCACAAATCGCAAAATGGCGGTCATAGCCTGGTGATGGACAGATGAAACTAGGAGTCGAAAATTTATTTTTCCAAGCGGACTCAGGTCCATTAACTCCAAAGTGGTAGGCATGAGACATATACTGATACATTAAAGTGAGGCTGCTATTTCCTCCGACGAGTATGTTTTCATTGGGCACATTTAGAACCGAGGCAAAAAGTTTTTGCGCTTCAGGTATGCCGTCGATAACTCCATAATTTCTTGTATCTAGACCATCCTCAGTTAAATAATTACCTTCTAATATCCCATCAAGGCTAGAAGCCAGCTCAAGTTGCTCTTTGCAAGGCTTGCCTCTTGTCATGTCTAAATCTAATTTTAAACTTTCCAATTCCGCAATTTGATATGCAAATTTATCTTCTAAGGATTTAAGTTCTGCTGAGGTGAGTTTGGTAATGTTCATTTTGAGTCGCTGAAGTTAATGCAAGATTGATCAATATTTAATTAACTTTGTTATCGCAAATGAGATAGTTGATTGCAATATATTTAAGGCGGGAATTTTAGCGACCACAGAGGCAGAGAGAAAGGCATCCGTTTCTCTCTGCCTCTGTGGTCACTAAAATTTAGGCTGGTATGGAGTTACCCTAGAGAATTTGCAGAGATTCCTTCAAGCTTTTTTCTTGAATCGAGAATAAATTCTTTTGCTAGTGGTGTATTGAGTGAGAATACGTTTGAGAAATGAGAAAGTTCTGTGTGTCGGACTACCTCTGAAAATGATGAATGGGTATTTCCTTCTCTTGCAAAGATGCAATTTCTTGAAAGGGTGTCTAGGAATGAATGCTGATCTTTTGTAAGGTAGTTGATTACTTTGATAGCACCAGTTAATGCGTAAAGTGGAACAAGTGAACCCATG
Source organism: uncultured Bdellovibrionales bacterium (assembly GCA_964472005.1). Taxonomy (GTDB): domain Bacteria; phylum Bdellovibrionota_C; class UBA2361; order SZUA-149; family DAOLCO01; genus CAYYIQ01. The sequence continues at coordinate 4,517 of CAYYIQ010000081.1, forward strand.
TTAGCAGAGACTGCTCCCGCATGCACTGCGGCGGTCCCCGCGTGCAGAGCGACATCTTTGAAGGTTGAATGATCGTGGTTATGATCACTCTTTAACAGTTCCGATTGCATTTTCGGTCGATTATCTAATTCAGCCATATCTAAAATAATTAAAAAGTTAACTTACTACTATAGTTATGCCGAGTTTTGTTTTGATGTCACATAAATATAATTTTAACAATTAAATCAGTGCCTTAGCGATAAGAAGAAATGGAGCGCGCTTTATGTGGGATATAAGGTCATAGTTTAAATAAAAATATCCATAACGTGAGAAGTAGTAGAAGAAAAGTGGTTGGTTTTGCGTATGAGCTCCTTGAATAATTTAATATCGAATTTAATTGAACAGCCATTATTATGTGGTGTGCTCGTTCTCATTTTAATTGCTACTTTTTACTTTCAAATCAAACGCCAGGGCTTGAAGCGTGTCGCGATCATCTATTCTATCATTTTTAGTGTTCTTTTAGGTTTCTATCTATTTAGTGGTGACTCTAATCTCTCACCCGAAAGCAGTCGCTTAGATCGTCTTGAAAATAGAATTTTAGAATCTGGATCGATTTACGATGACACTAATTATTCTGACGAGGAAGAACTCAATCTTCTATCGGGGCGAAATATTGGGATCGCTTTTATTTCTCTTGTCTTAGGGTTGCTTCTATATCGATCAAACCCTGAAAAATTTAATATAAAGAATCTGTTTAAAAAATCATCTGACTGGATTCGCCCTCAGCGTTCAACTACGAACGAACTAGGTTCGTCTGATCTAGCTACTGCGGAACAAATTAAGCGATGGTTAACTAAAGGTAAAAAGTACGATACTGTTCTACCGGTAACGGACCTAAGAGGGAGTTCAGGATTAGTTACAAAAGAAGGAAATTTGGTGATTCCTGCTGCTGAAAGAAATCGTCATATTTTAATCGTAGCAAAAACGGGGAGTGGTAAAACTACAAAGTTAGTTCTGCCAATCCTTTACAACGATTGTCTTTGCCCCGACAGGTCTACCATTATCATCGATTCCAAACAGGAAATGTGGCACAAACTTTCTGGAATGACTAAAAAGTATAATCCAGATAAAAATATTGTACTCTTCAACCCTTTAGATATCGTTCGAAGTCTCAGTTGGAATATTTTAGATAAAGTAGAGTCAGATACGGATTGTAAACTGATTGCAAATTCCGTGATAATGGCGACTGATGAGCCTTCCTCTAAACAAGATAGCCCATTCTTTAGGAATAGCGCTTTACAGGTTTTGAATGCGGTGATGAATGGTCTACTGCATGATCCAAATGAAAAAATGTCTATGCCTAGAATACACCAGCTAATTAGTAGAGGCATGCACTATCTTTGCGATTGGTTAGAAGCTCATCCCGATTCTATTAGAACTTCAAAAGCTTTTGTTGAGCTAGCGCGTTCTGGTTCTCAAAATGCTGATACAATCATGTCAGAATTAAGTATGCGTCTACAAGCATGGGATCTTCAAGCGATTAGATCTACTACCTTTCATGATGAGATCAATATCGAAAAAATCATAATGGAACCGACTTTATTTGTTGTTGAGTTAAGAGAGTCGGAACTTAAAATGTTAAGACCACTTGCGAACGTGATCGTTGTCGAGCTCTTAAGATATCTAACCAAATATGCTGAAGAATGTCCTGGGCAAACTCTTCCAAGACCAGTCGGTCTAGTTATCGATGAGTTTGCGAGTGCGCTTGGTCGACTACCTGATATTCACATTAAACTAAATACTTTGCGATCAAGAAACGTCAGTATCGTTGCTGCAATCCAATCAATTGGCCAGATTAAGGGAAATTACGGTGAAGATTGGGAGTCTGTACTTTCAGGATTTAGTACCAAGATCTTCATGCCGTCGTTAGATTTTATGGATTCCGAATGGGCGTCTAAGGAGTCTGGGGTAATGACGATCAGGTATCGAACTACTTCTAAAGGGCAAAATCGGAAAATTACAGAAAACTTCGCTAGTAGAAACGTCGGTTTGAATGAGCAGTTACAACAACGACAAGTATTGACTCCTGGTGAAATCGGAAGGCCACCAGGAAACCAAGCGACATTTTTTCTACCAGAAACTCCTGTATTTCAAGGACACCTCACTCCATTCTATAAGGTTGCCACGATGCGCGATAGAATTTCGGAGTTTAATAATTCTAGTCAAGAAATTAAGTTGAGAGAATCTCCGATCGTTTACGAAGAGGAGGTCTATACTCCTGCTGCCGGTGCAACTGTAGGTAATACTGAATTAAAGGTTGGAGAGGATGGAAAACAGATTGATCCATGGTCGGAAGAAGATTTGTGGAACTCCTTAAAAGAAATCAAGTCAAATGAGCTAGATTGGGATAATACAACGGGCGATGCGAGGCGATGGTGGGAAGCTTTTGAGCAAGAAAATGCCAAACGTGTCGCACTGGTGTTGAAAGTAGCTCAAGAGATTTCTCAACGTAAGTCTACGATAACTGATTTTTTTCTAGCGTATGTTTACAGTAATTCAGATAATATTCAGGCTACTTTTGCATATTTAGACTACACGATTCATATGAAGGCGGCCGAAGATAAAAAAGTAGCGGCGTAAGGAGTGAGGACTATCGTGAACCCAAATGAAGAGAGTGTCGGAGAAAAGGTTTTTGAAGTAGTTTGGTATTCTGTATTACTATTCCTTGCAACATTTTTCATCAATCGTTTTGGTAATTCTAATTGGGCACCGCTGTATCCTTTTAGTTCAATTGCAATCTGTATATTTATCGCCCATATCGGTTTAAGTATTTCTCAAGTAAAAGAGTGGAAACTTTGGTTAAGAATCGGGTTGCCGGCTTTCGGTTTATTGTTGATATGGCATCGCGGAGACTTCACTTTAGGTATTGTTAATTCGTTTCAAGAATCTTTTCATTTCTTAGAGTTTATTATCTTTTGCTCTCTCGTATTTATTTCCTTAATTTTTACGCTCCAAGATAGTGTTAAAGTTCCTTCAGGTAAGCCAGCTAAGCAATTTACAAAATCTGTTTCCGGCTCCAAGTCTTTCAATGATATTATCGGTCAAGATCATGTGATCGACCCATTGAAAGAAATTGCAAGGTTAGCCGCAGCTAAGGTAAAAGTCGGTAAAGAAAATGCGCCTTATGCTGTTTTGATGTTTTTAGGACCCACTGGAGTTGGAAAAACTGAAGCTGCACGTGCGTTAGCGCAAGCTGTGTATGGTTCGCAGGATGCATTGATACGTTTTGATATGGGACAGTTCTCTGACGCGCATCAAGCAAGTCGATTTTATGGCCCGCCTCCTGGGTATGTGGGTTTTGAGCAGGGAGGACAATTAACCCGTGCAGTTTTGAAAAGGCCAAGGTCAGTTGTTTTGTTAGATGAAGTTGAAAAGGCGGACAACAAAATTTGGGATGCGTTCTTACCAGTGTTTGATGAAGGCTACATTGTTGATGGTTCTTCAAATCAAAAAGTTGATATGAGCGAAACAATTATTGTCTTGACCTCGAACCTATTGTCCAATCAAATTGAATTGCTTGGGAAAAATGGTTTGGAAATAAAAGAGGCTCTGCAGAAGACAGGAACTTTTAGGCCAGAGTTGATAGGTCGAATCAATGAAATTTTAATTTTCAAATCCTTGGATACTGATACGATAAGAGAAATCCTACAGCGACGGGTTGATAATGCGCTATGGGGACTATCAGAACAGGGGATTCCTATCACGATTAATCCTTCGCAAATTGATGAGATGGTCCTTGAGATCCAGGCCGCAAAATTTGGAGTTCGGCAAATCGACGACGTGTTGCGCACATATCTGAGAAAATTGATATCTAATCCAAGTGGAAGTGACATCGAGGGATATAAGAATCTACTTTCTACGCTCGATTAATTATTGAGTGTTTATGTTGGGTTGTGTCTCGTGCCTTATCCGGCGGTCTAATTTTCAAGGCACTAAATCACCAGAAAATCTATTAGAGTAATATCCTAGTTAAGGAAAAAACTAATTAATCCGATAGGTTTTGTGAATCTATTTAAAGAGGAAAGGGATCTTTATAGTGTTCGAGCAGCTGTATCACAATTAAAATAAATAACTATATGTTAACAAAAATTTTTCAAACAATCGTATTGTCATTTTGCGTTATATTTTTTAGCAGCGAAGTAAATGCTCTGCCAGAAATTTTTTCACCAGAAGATTTTGGACCGACTGTTTGTGTCGGATGCTGTGACGAGAATGGGAATCAGTTACCGTCGGATCCGCTCTGCGGGTGCGATCCTGTAGATCAATGCGGTGTTTGTAATGGAGATGGTTCTAGTTGCGGTTGTGAATTGTTTGATTGTGCGGGAAATCCTTTCCCAGATCCTCTGCCATATTGCCATCTTGATGTAAATAAAGATAAGAGAATTGATATTACAGATTCTCAAGCGGTGATTAACTACCTTCAAGCAGGTGGCTCAAGTGCCGTTACTGATACTAACAAGAAGTACGATACTTCAAAGGATGGGGTAGTGACCTCACGAGATGCATTGGTTGTTGTCAATTTTTTAAATTTACCAATTCCGGGTGTAGTCAAAGTTGATTCATGTGGAATTTGTGGAGGTTCTGGATTTAACGTTTGTGGTACTTGTACAAATGCACCCAACGCAGTTTTGCCTGAGGGGCCAAATGGTGTTTGTGGATGCCCAAATCAACCTAATTATGTAGGTCCATATAACTCAGATTGCCAAATCTGTTCTAATCTCGGAAAGGATTCATGTAACCGATGTCCTGGCACTCCAAATTATAATAGTCCAAGTTGTTGTCCAGCCGGCCAAGTAGATGTTGGATGTGGTTGTGGACTACCCGGCCCATCAGGTTGTGATAATGTTTGTGGCTCTACTAAAGTAGATTTAGGCTGTGGATGTGGCATTACTGGTCCTTCAGGATGCGATAATCAATGCGGTTCTTCTAAAGTTGCAGATAGTTGTGGAGTTTGTGGTGGAGATGGAAGTACCTGTCCTAAGGCTTGTGAATATATAAAGGCTTCGGTAACAAGAGTAGGAGATCAAACTCATTTTGCAAATAAAACATTGTCAGATAGCGAGATTTTTAAAACTTATGGTGATGCAACTGGACTACCATGTATTCAGCAGATGATAAGTTCGTTACTACACGATGCCCGACATCAAGGTAATTATAAAGATGACTATGTCGCAGCGGCATTTGCAGATCGTTTTATGGGCGATCAAGGAGGTGGCATCGTTACAGGTCATTCGGGTGAAAATATAAATAAAACTACCGCTACCTATCATTGCTCAAATAAAATCTGGACCCACCCATACAAAGCTCGTAACTATTGCACGAATGGTTACTTTGTAATGGATAAATCATGTAATGTCGTTCCGCTGAGTCATTTAGACGAAGCTTGTGGAGAATTAAAAGTAGAGTTTGTTCGTTCGACACCTATTTCATTGGTATGGGAAGATGGGGCTGATCAGATTGAAGAGATTTCATTGGTCTCGTTCCCGTTGAATCCAACTTTAAGTGGTAAGTCTTATATGTGGAAAGGGTCTGCTAAGCTGCCATTGTTAGTCTATGATCCCGAACACAAAGGTGAGATAAAGTCAGCCTCGCAACTTTTTGGAAACTGGACATTCGGTGGTCAAAATAGTGCGTCAATGTCAGAGTCTGCATTCGGAAGACCTTGGAATAACGGTTTTGAAGCATTAGCGACACTCGACACAAATTACGATGGCAAGGTGTCAGATGATGAGTTGAGTTCACTAGGGCTTTGGTTCGATGCGAATATGGACGCAATAAGTCAGCCAGGTGAAGTGAAACCTTTATCTGAGGTTAACGTAAAGGCTTTATTTTATAAAATTGATCATGTTGACGAATTAAGAAATTCAGTCGTCGCTTCTAAGGGATTTGAAGTCGAAGTTGAGGGAAGATCGGAAATTAAAAGATCAATCGATTGGTTTGGTGCAACAGCTGATTCAAAATATGAGCTGATGAAGAGCTCTGTGTTAAAAACTTTAAGTTTTACGGACAGTCTAAACAAAGAGCCTGAAACCTCTTCGAAAGAAAGTCCTTATGCTAGTGCCGAAATGCCAGATCTCGATAAGCGATGGTCTGGGTCATGGAAATGGAGTTTAGAGGAAGAGGCAGGAGTCTCAATTGAGGATCAAGGTGTGATTGTGCTGGATGTCTTCTCAAATGGAAAGGTTTTGGGATACTCACTAGTACCGCATGCGTTTGAACAAGGTTCCCAATCAAAAGCAGCAATGGCATTAGGTTTCTTTAAAGTAGAAGGGGAGACGAATGTTGCGGGTGATGGAACGTCGACTTTGAGTTTTAAATCCAAGCAAGATAAGTCAGAAGTAAATACAAAAGTTAGTATTTCGGAAGATGGATCGAAACTATACGGTGTTTCTTCTGCGTCACTGAGCTCAGCAGGCGTTTCTAAAAAGGTAACATATAAGTGGGTTGCTGAAAGATTAGAAACTTTGAAATAAGATTGATTTTATAGGTAAGTTCTTTTACCTATTGGCAAAAGTAAAAAAGAGCTGCCGTAAATATTTACGGTGGCTTTTTTTTGTTCTCCCACACAGTCAATATCCTAAAATTTAAAGATAGATATTTACGTGATGTCGGAGCTTTTAGTGCTAATTAATTTGGATATATCTGCCGACTAAATTATCCTGAATCACTGAAATATTTTTAGAAATGCTTATTGTAAGTTCTATATTCCTACTTCTTGTCACGATAGTTCTACTTTTTGTTCTGTTTTTTAAGCAAGTTGATTCTGAAGAAGAGTTATCAAAGTTCGATTCCTCCGAGGCGAGTGAAGAGTCTAAAGTGACTAAGATACAGTTACAATCGTTAATGTCGTCTCAGCGGATCACTTCTACTGGTGCTTTAGAAATTCCGGCAGTCCGAAAACAGGCAGTTGAAGAGGATGCGCTTACTCGATTAGCTAAAATCGAATCAAGGATAACGAAAGGACTAAAAATTTTAGAAGACTTAACCGAAACATCATCTGATTTTACTAAAGTAGTGGCCTCTGGAAAGGTTGCAAAGTTGCATCTCTTTGGGGTTAAGTTTTTGAAGGTAGTTCAAGGCCGTGCAGCTAAAGCAATGGAGCTGAAAAACTCAACAGCTATGAGCGAAAACGATATTAGTAAATTCATCGTACGGTCCTTCACCGTTGAGATGAGTGTGATGAATGATCTTGTAGATAGAGAAAATTACATTACTGCCGTTTCGTGGAAGGATTTGACATCGATGATTGAAAAGTATGAAAACGATATAGTAGATGTTTCGAAATTGATGAAGTCCAATCGGCAAGGGGTTTCACCTAGCTCATAATTAGCTATCTGCAATTGAGTATCGCTAAGAAAAGGTCTACTACTTATATCACCGTTCGCCATCTCGTTTCAAAAAACATACGATATATTCATTTTTTACTGCGAGGTAACCCGTTGGTTTATCGAATGAATTATGAAAACTGAATAAATAAAGGTTACAGGAGAAATTCTTATCGTCATATCATAGTTAAGATAATTTCATTTTTTCCGATATATAGTTAATCATTTTTTCTTTTAAATTTAATTAAGACTGCGACAAATTCAATATGATCAAGGCAATTAAAAAACTTTCGTTATTAATAGTGATATTCACGTGCTTACCTATCGTGGTCTTTGCGACGCCACCGGATACTAGTGGAGTGTTTTCTCCCGAAGACTTTGGCCCGAGTATTTGTGTTGGGTGTTGTGACGAGAACGGCAATCAGTTGCCGTCTGATCCAGTTTGTGGTTGCGACCCGATTGATCGTTGCGGCGTCTGTAACGGCGATGGTTCGTCATGTGGTTGCGAACTATTTGATTGTGCTGGAAACCCATTTCCGGACCCACTGCCATATTGTCACCTTGACGTGAATCAGGATAAGCGTATCGATAAATCTGATGCACAGGCGGTGATTAGTTACCTTAATAGTCATGGGAACAGTACTCCTGTTGATGACAGCAATAAACGATTTAATACTTCACAGGATAGTTTCGTTACGTCGTTAGATGCTTTAAGAGTAATAAATTTCTTGGGATCTACAGTTGACGGAGTTACGAAGGTCGATGACTGTGGTGTTTGCGGAGGATCCGGTAAGAATGTTTGTGGAAAATGTCCGAGTGATCCAGATTTTATTGAACCTACAGGCCCTGATGGAATTTGTGGATGTCCAGATGCCATAGATTATGCAGGTCCGTTCAATACCGAGTGTGCGATATGTACAAGTTTACCAAAAGATAGTTGTGGTAGATGTCCAGGATCGAATGGCTATAATGAACCTTGTGCATGTCCGACATTTACACCATGTCCAACATGTCCTGCACCATCAAGTTGTCCAACGTGTCCTAGCACTCCGGTGCCTAGTCCAACACCTACGCCAACTCCAGAGCCTTGTGATTTATACCGATTTGATTTTAACCACTATCAAGTAGGTGGTAAAAATTCAAAGTCACACTATGATCTTAGCGGTGCTAATGGTTTGAGTTGTATTGGTAGTATCGCAGCCGGTTCAGGTTCTGCGGGGCATTTGTGGAATACGTTGCTGAATAAGGTTGGCGGCGCTGCGAATGAAACTAATTATCAAGATAATAAAAAGTATGTGCAGTGTGATGGTAAATGGCAGTCCCCACGTTCCGATAAACACAACGCGCACTATATGATTGGTGGCGGACAGAAGGCTGGGAAAAAGGGAACTTTGACTCCAGGCTGTTCGAATGGAGTACTTTACTTAAATGACAAATGTGAACTACAAGTTGTTAGTGATGCAAAAGATAAATTGCAATCTAACCAATGTAATTTGACTGGTTCGTTTAAAGTTAATTCGGAAGTTGGAACACCTATCTCCTTAGTGTGGTCT
>CAYYIQ010000082.1:0-13243 GCA_964472005.1 uncultured Bdellovibrionales bacterium
AAGTACCTTAGAGCTAGGAATTGATGTTGGAGATCTAGACAGGGTAATACAGCTTGAGGCGCCCGCAACTGTTGCGTCATTTTTGCAGCGCTTAGGGAGAACTGGTCGTCGTAGCGAGTCTCAATCGAATTGTCTATTTCTTACAACCAGAGATAGTTCGCTTTTGCATGCCGCTGGGCTAGTGAGGCTTTGGGAGAATGGCTTTGTAGAGCCAATTCAACCACCAGAAAAACCTATCCATGTTCTTGCGCAGCAGATGCTAACCTCGGTCTTGCAGGAGAGGCAACTAACGTCTTTGGAGCTAGTCGAGTGGGTGGAAAACTTTTTGCCGCTCGCTGGGATCTCCAGAAGTGAACTTAATACATTGATCGACTTCATGGTGAAGACGGAAGTTCTTTTTGAGGATAGTGGCATTTTATCTATGGGCTCGAAGGGTGAAAAGCTATTTGGGCACAAGAATTTCATGGACCTATTTTCAGTATTTGACTCACCTCCATTATTTAATGTTAGGTTCGGTAGACAAGAACTCGGCATGGTTCATGAGCTTTCGTTTTGGAGGAAGCGGGAAGGTGGCATTAGTCTTTCCTTAGGCGGAAGAAGTTGGAAAGTAGGGGAAATCGAATGGAAAAATAGGATTGTATACGTCGAACCATCTGATGAGCGTGGACAATCGATTTGGCTTGGAGAATCTCAATGGATGTCATTCGAGTTGTGTAGGTCTATTCGCAGCGTTCTTGTTGACGAGCGGGTGGACAGTTATTGGTCAAAGCGTGCGGGTGAGCGGGTTGATGGTATTCGGCGAGAATTTGCTTGGCTCAAATCGCAAGGCACAACCCTGATGCACGATAAGGGAAAGAATCGTAGCATTTGGTGGACTTTCGCCGGCATGCAGGTGAATGTTGTTCTATCTGAGATTCTAGCAGGTGTCCTCAAGGTGAGCCCTGATGTTGACAATAATATGATTGATTTCAAGACATCTATTGAAGGCTCAGATCTAAGATTTGCATTAAGAAATCAGATTGCAAAAGAAATTGATTTTGCAAATTTCACCGTAAATGACGAGCTAGTTAACCGAGTTAAATTTAGAAAAGCTATACCGGAATCGATTGTTATCGCGATGCTAAGGAACCGAATTCTCAATTTAGAGAACCTGGATAAAGTCGGTGCGGAAATTGTAAGTGAGATCAGCATCTCGATCTAAATATTCTCGGCAACAATTCCACGGGGTTTCAAGTTTGCCTATTTAAGAAGAAATCTTTCAAGTCTTTTTATGATAAGTACTCTTCTTTTTTCGACAAATCTTTCGAAGTTTTCTTCATTAAGTTCAATATCGACGGGAATACAAGCGCTTTTTTTATACTCCTCACTTTGCTCGTTCATCCATTGATAGGGTAATGTGTCATTTTTTGATTTGTTTTGACTATCGCCTAATAACTGCAAATTAACTATGTTATCTCTAAATTCGGATTTAAGATTTCTATTTTTCTTGAATAAATCTCTTGGAAAGATATGATCTTGTTGACATTTCCAAGAATCTTCCGGACTAATAAACTTTAGCAACAATTGGGTATTCTTTTTTCCGTATTGTGATTTCGTGACCAACGTTTCTATATCTTCCTTTTCTATAGCGGTTACATTCGGCATTATAAATGGCAGATCGTTGTTCTTTTTTATTAAATCTCTAATGTTTTTTAACGCGGTATCTGAAGATGCTCCAAAAACTCTTTTAAAGGTAACTAATGCAAGCCACTCTATCGTTTTTCTTTGAATTTGCAGATGTTCCACGTTGTCCGTATTAAGGAACTTTTCTCCTAAAAATCCATTTTTTGAGAGATAATACGCTATTGGGAGCAGGGAATTTCCTGAAGATAAGCTATTATTATCAATTCTATAACGATCCATCAATTCCAATGTTGTTTCCAGAGCGGCTTTTATGGACTTCCAGTTACTGGCGATTTTCTGAACAGTACTGTTGTTGAAATTTGATATTTTATATTGAATTTCTAAGTCATCAATTAAAACCAAGCAAGCCTTGAGAACATCATCTTTAAAAATTTTGATATGACCTTCAATTCCAGAGTTTCGGGAGTTAATTACTTTCAAAAATGAGTTTATTTCCTCTCTCGCGCCTTTTTCAAAAAACTTATCTCCCTTATTCTCCATGAAGGATAATAATAAGTCTGCTTTTTCTAACTTGACCCCGCCATCGTTGAGCCGAACAAACACATTTAGTATTTCATCTTGTTTTGCGTCTGTAACTTCGCAATGTATTTTTTTTTCTCGTATATTAGACCACAGCTTACCAATAATTTTTTTAACTGGGTTCTCACGAGATTTTAATAGGTCAAGTATCTCTTGATTTTGATTCTCGCATAGTTTCCCGAAGCTGGCATCTTTGAAATCCTCCACTTCATTATAAGTATTTGTGAGAATCATTTTTACAAGAAACCATAAATTATCTTGATCCGTAGTTTTAGACTCTTGTTCCGTTAAAAAATTAAAACCAAAGGATAAGTCATTCACTTGTTCATTATCATTGTGATGGAATAAATTGATATACATTTGTTTATCAACTACGTTTTTGCCTTTCTTTGTTATAATTTTGCCATTTAGTGCGATATTTAATGCCGTGAGCCTTTGTTGCCCATCTAGTACAAGATATTCTTTGCTACTAGAAACATGCCGTTCATTTTCATTGATATCTTTTGAGTAGTCATATGATTTAAGAAAGTCGTAAGTTTGCATTTCATCAAGCCTGCTTGAAGGCTTCCATAGAATTATTTGACCAATTGGATATCCTAACATCAGTGAGTCCAATAACTTTTCAATCTTTTGCTCCCTCGGGTTTTTCAACCATACAAAATCGCGTTGAATGGTTGGAAGTACAAAATCGACATTCAATTTTTTAACAATATCTTTTACGGAATCCAATGTTACTCCCTTATTTTTTTAGATCTGAAATGAATAGATGATATTTCTATCTGCAGCAATGATTATTTATTGAGATTAAAAAATAGAACCTGGAACTAGAAATGTCCGGAGACTATCTGTAGCGCTCGATAAAACAATGTGATTAAAATTCCCCGAATCCTAATGATTTGTTCTCTTATCTATCAAAATTGGCGAATTAGTTTCGGTTATTGTGAGGTTTTTAGTTAGGTTATGTCTTTTACCATCGTAGTCCGCATAGATGTTTTTGATAATAGTTTCTTTTGCGTCGTATGTTGGGAATTCTTCAAAGAAGAAAATTAATTCTTTTGAGTTAGAATTAAAATCTTTAAAATGGTTACTCGCACGTTTATCTCCTTTGATCTTATGTTCTAATTCAATATCCTTATCGAGCTTGGTCTTGCTGTAGGTGGATTGGAATTCTATTTCAAAATTTTCTAATCCTTCAAACGACGAAGTGAGTAAATACAGATGGATGTTGTTTTCTCCTTTTTGTTCTACAATCCCTATGTAAGAAAGACTTAGATCAACCTGGTACATTTGTGCAATTTTATACCCGTGATCAAGTGAGGATGGATCAATTCTTAGATTAATCGCCGGTTGTTTTGGGGTTTCTAGATGAAATTTGGTTTTGATTGAACTATTAATGGGAGTTTTGACCACCACACTGTCTGTTATGTCTAGCGCGTTTGTGCAGGGGCCATAACCCGAGACAAACTCGGAGTTTTTGAACAAGGCACTGCCATAGCCTCCATCATGCGAACTGATCAGAACCTTGAACGGATTTGATACGATATTGCCAACTGGTCGAGGCATAAATTCGATTTGCAATATTTTAATACCGACGTCTTTTGGCGTGAACGTATCTATTTTAAATAAATATGAGCATAAATTTGTATCTAAATTTATTTTTTGAAGCGGGGAGATATAGATATCAATGTTGGGAGGATTTTCGTTTTTGATGGGGTTTTTGATTTGGTCGATGTTGCCGATAGATAATGTTTCTCCGGGTTGATAACTTTTTATTGAATTTGTTTGATACTTATTGTCACGAGCTGTATCACAAATTGAATGTAAAACGAAGAAGATGACAGTTAAGAACAGGACTGCAAATAAACCGCCAAAAATAGGAGAGCGCGAATAGTAGGGAGCCGGGTTTTTCAGTGGTGGTTTTTCATCTTCTGGTATTCCTGCCTCTTTGAATGTTGAGGCATCCTCCTGCGCCACCTTTTCTCGGCTAATTGGTGGTTGAGTGACGGGTTTGGGCGCTGGTACAGGCATCTTGGGCGGTTTTGGGATGGGCGTTGGGATTTGTTCGGGAATTAGTTCGGGAATTGGGTTCGGAGGTGATGGTAAAGGTTCGCCATAAAGAAAATGTCTGATGTTTTCTGGTAAAGTGAGCTTTTCTTGAGAACGTGTCAGGGCAACATATAATATTCTCAACTCTTCGGTGGCTACCGGTTGCACCTGGCCTTTTTTGTTTTTTCTATCAACGAAAAAATCATCGGCCAGCCGTACGTTTTTCCATTCTTGTCCCTTCACTTTGTGTACAGTCCCAAGAACTATATCCGAATTATTGATAATGTTACCACTCTTTTTCAAAGCTGAAATAAGAAAGGGAACGTCATTCGTTTCTACTAAACCGACTATCTTTCTAAGCGATTCACCTTCTTCTGTTTTACTAAAGCCAATGATCTCGTCCCAAGAAGCAAATCCAAAAAATTCGGAAACGTCGGTGGGGATTTTTTTCTTGAGAGACAGGACGCCATTAAGAAGAATTATTAATTCGGCGGTTCCTCCGACTATTGCTACGGATTTGTTAGCTTGAAGTTGAAGAAGAAATTCCTCTATGACTTTGGCATTGGTTCGACATATTATGGCATCTGCTTCATACTCTCCCAACAGACTCACTATGGAACTGTTTCCTCTCATTGTTTTTTTCTCCCCGAGTTTTTTAAGTACTCTCTGAGCAACATCTGCGATTGAATTTCCAAATCTAAAACTCTGAGTTAACGTTGCCGTATGCACGGTGCTTATTTTTTCCATTGCATTCACCGCGCCCCTCCATTCATAGATTTGCTGGTGTCGATCTCCCACATATACTATTTGAGATTTTTGTTTTTCTAGAACGCCCAGTACGACCGGATTGGTATCTTGCGCTTCATCTAAAAGAATATAATCACTTTCGAGAATTGGATTTGAAAGTGCCCATAATTTCAAATAGCCATCATGCCCAAGCGGTATGGGTGAAGAAGGGTCGATCATTTTAGACCATATCTGATGAGCTTCTTCAACAATTTTTTGCGCAAGTACTTTCTTTGATTTGTCAGCGAGCTGATTTACGGGGCCGACTACTGAAGGAAGATGGGAATTGCGTATCCTCTCGTCATTGCTCTGTTTGAATTTTTGGAGAGTGCGTGAAATCATTCCAGCAATTGTTATTGCTGGAATTTTTCGATTGTCGATAACTAAATCTCCCAATTTCAAATATTGATTAATCGCATTTACGTTTGTTGTTCCTATGAGTTTTTCGTTTGATTTAGAAAAAATCCCCGCCACCGACTTGTAGGCAAGACTATGCGTCGTCCGGCAGTTCACGTATTTTGGAAATTTTAGCGCAGCTTCGTTTGCTATTGATCGATTAAATGCGAGGTAAAGTCCGGTTCGTTTGCTCGCTTTCGACATTGCCATTAACGTTGAAGTCTTTCCGGCTCCGGCAAATGCATTTATTTTAAGACTTTTTTGGGATTTGAAGTATCCTACGGCTACACGTTGCTCATCGGTCAGCCGATGTCCGGAAGTAACATTTCTATCGTGCGATTCGCTCCGATTTCTTGGATCCAGGATAGTTTCGGGTTTCGCAAAGACATCGGTTGATAATGCTTTTTTAATGTCTCCTTCAAGCTTCCTTGCGGACGTGGTTTTGCGAAAGCTAAGTTCAGCGAGGATTGTTTGAAGATGGATTTCGTCGTCCAGACTTGATTTAAATAGATCATATAGCTCTTTTGTACTCAAGTTCAAATAAGGACGTTTAATTGCTGACAATGTACGGAAACTCCGTTGTTTTTTTATTAGTGAATTTTAATCAATGGCGGGAAAAAGGGTAACTTACTAGAGTTTATATATTGGAAAAAGCAATATTATGGTCATTTTCGAGAAGTTTGAAGTTTGTCATTGATTTTTATAAGCTCAATTTAGGTTGGAACTAACATCCTAGCAGATCCTCGTACGGAACCAGGAAGCCAGAACCTAAATATTAGATGAATTTAAAATGATAAAAGCGAAAAGTCGAAATTCAGCATTTGAATCAAGCAAAACTAAATGTATCCGGGATCTATATATGCTCAGTGACAATTCCATAGCTCAACCGATATTTGGCTCAATTAAGTTTTGGCTTTTTCTGGAACAGCTTTCCATCTCCAACCCCCGTGAATCGAACATAATAGCGTACATTTTAGGATTAAAAATAAGTGAATTTTGAGTGCAAAACTAGAACATAGGGTACTGTTTTACCAAAATAATAAAGTTTCCGTTTTTAGTAATCACGCGAATTAAGGTGATTTCTTCTTTCAGACGTGAGGGGATAGACCAAGTTTTTGAGCCTTGATGATTTCTAACTAGATGAGCTTAAAGTTTTAACTCTTTAAGCGATTGAACTTAATGGGGTTACCTCTGGCAAAAGGTTAGCAGAGAGAAAGCCTCCGGGGGCGAAGAATCCTGGGCGGTAGTGGGTTCGGTAGATCATGCCGTCTTTGTTCCTGGATCTGAATATGCTCAGAGACAATTTCGCAGTCCCGTCGAATTAAGAGCGAAATTAGTTTAACGAAGTTAAAATTCGAGCATTATCTAAATTTTGGTGGGGTGGGGATGTGGAAGTTTAAGACTTTTTAGTCCGAAATGGATCAAAAATCGCACCGATGACGTAGGTGCAGAAAAAGTGTTTTGCTTTTTGAAGTTATAGAAAAAAATTATTAAATTTTTGTTGTTGGTTTAAGACTCATCGGGTGGTGGCCTGCATGATGGTTTGTACCTGGATCTGAATATGCTGGATCTGAATATGCTCAGGGACAATTCCGCAGTTCCGCTGAATTTAGAGTGAAATTAGTTTAACGAAGTTAAAATTCGAGCATTATCTGAAATTTGGTGGAGTGGAGATGTGGTTGTTTGAAAAGTTTCAGTCCGAAATGGATCAAAAATCGCACCGATGACGTAGGTGCAGAAAAAGTGTTTTGCTTTTTGAAGTTATAGATAAAATTATTAAATTTTTGTTGTTGGTTTAAGATCCATCAGGTGGTGGTCTGCATGATGGTTTGTACATGCCGGGTGGGAACTCTACGTCTAGTTCTCCGTTTCTGTATTTGTTTGATGCGTATCGGTAACTGGAGATGTTGGTGAAGTAGAAGTTTTTTCCTTCTGCGCGTCTGATTGGGCAGACTGAGTGTACTCTTGGGCGGTAACTGTGGCGGGTGGATGTTTTTGTGTTTTTTGGTTTTGAGCCGGGGGGTGTTTGTTTTATGGTTTCTGCACCGGCGAAGCTTTTGCCGCTTGCTAGTATTTCTGCGACGATTTTTTGTCTGCGTTCTTCTAGCTTTTTGGTTAGCATTTGGGCGTACTGTTTTTGGCTTAAGTGGTCGTAGCCGGGGATTCTTTTGTATTTGAGGGTGTGAGTTGTTTCGAATTTTTTGAGTCTGGTACGGGGTTATTTTTTCTAGTCTGTAACTTTCTATCTTTATTTTTCATATTTCGATGGTTCTGGAAAAAGGCTTCCAAGTAAATTTTCTACGTCTTCAACCCAGGTATCATGATTTGGATCTGGGATTGCGTCATTCAGACATAAGAAAAAGTAGCTTAATTTGCCGGTTCTTTGAATCTCTTCTTTTAGTCTTTCGAAAATTGGATTAGAGCTGGTCCTGAAAATAGTAAGACTATCCTGCAACCATATTGGTACAGCTGATTTATTCCACATGCTGTAAAATTGATAAATAACAGGGGTGATATACATTTTTTCTTTTCGAAACTGGCTGGTGATGACCGATTCAATCTCATTTCTGAAAGTCGTAAATGCTATTTCCATGCTTTGTTTATTATATGGCTGAATAATATGATCGGGTGAGCAGAAAAGCCTTTCTTCTTGATCTTCAGGTGCGGGGAAATAATCAGCAGGAAAATTGCCTAGCTTTTGATTTATTATTCGACATGTAGCGTGCCAGGTATTCGCCCAGTCGGTTCTACTGTGGGAGTGAGTTGATTTTGTAAGTCTGATTTTCACATGACCATTTGAGTCAACGAAATCTTCTTTTTTACAAGGAGAACAGAAAAAGGTGTCGTCGTTAGCATAAAGAAACACATTGCTGAGAGATTTGATTCTTAATAAAATGGATTCTATTGCAACTGAGTTAAAAGTAGGGAGCGTTCCATCATTCTCAAAAATTTCTTTATGAGTAACAATGTGCAGATTGTCTGCGTCCTGATTTAGCCATTCAGGAACGTGGCCATCTGTTATTATATACACATTACGTATAAACGGTACGTATTTTTGTAAACTTCGAAGACTGTACCTAAGGTCGTTATGGGGATCGAATCTGGCATCACACGTCGCCCAAATAGGTGTGTCAGGATATTGCGCAAGGGTTTTTTTGAATTCTTTTTGCCATTTCGGGTTTTTGTTATCAACGAACGTATAAACGATATCTATTGGTGTATCCAATGCTAACATTTTCCTGTCTATTCATGATTATAGAAGTTTTCGTAAAAATAAAGTCTTGTTAGAGTCAAAACTCAAATTAAAAAAATGAATAGTTTTTACCAAAATAGTTATTTTAGCACAAGAAGTCAGGCTGCAATACATCTGGAACGAGATTACTTTTAAGGTAGGGTTGTTTCAGGTATCGCGAAATTTTTATTTGTATTTCTAGAAACTTCTTTTGAAATAAACTCAAGCTAAAGGTCTCCTAATAGGCTTAATACAAGTGTTGGTTGTTGGTTTGCTTGTACCAATATTGTTTGGGTTGCTTCTTGTAAGATTTTGGATCTTATCAATCGAGTAGATTCTTCGGCTACGTCAACGTCTTCAATTCTTGAATTGGCATCTCTTAGAGCAGTTGATTGTTGCTTTATATTAGAAATAGAAAATGAAATCCTAGATTCTAAAGCGCCAATAGTAGCTCGTTGAGTAGCGAGTGAGTTCAGTCTCGTTTTGAAATAATCTAAGGCCTCTCTAGCATAAATTTGATGTGTGAGTGAAAATGAATCAAGAGCCGCAATACCACTACCTCCTTGACCTAATAAAATCTCAAGACCACTTCCAGCGCTCCTCTCCGCAGAAATAATATCTTTCAGGCCATCGTGATTAAGATCTTCAGCTATGAAACGGGAGGGAGAAGACATTGAAGAAGCTTCGCCAAGAGAGAATGTCCCGTCTCCATTACCAAGATAGGTCTTTAGTTCATTGGTGCTTGAGTCTTGTAATGCAAAGTCAATATTTCCATCGCCATCAAGATCTGAAGTTAGAATTCCAAAAGTATTTGCTAATCCAGTATCAACGTTCATAGCGGACCTATAAGTGCCGTCTCCATTACCCAAAATAAGAGAATAGGCACTCCTGTTTAGGTCTCTGGAAGCGAAAATATCGGCATTTCCATCATTATTGAAATCAGCCACATAAACATTTCCATTATTTTGTCCACCTAGGTTGATTACTTGAGCTGTTGATAAGCTACCATCCGAAGATCCGTACAATACATTCACAGTCGTCGTAGCAAAGTTACCAACAACGACATCGGTGTTACCATCGTTATTGAAATCTCCTAGCTCCACGTCAGTAACTGATCCACCAATTGTGTATAGCGCCTCATTGCCAAAACTACCGTCACCATTTCCAAGTATAGTTGATATTTGTCCTAAGCCTGCCGTCATAACTAAATCAACATTTCCGTCGTTATTTATATCGCCAATTTTTAGTGAATCGTAAATGTAACCACTAGCTCCTAGCAAAGTTGCCGCCTTGAATGTGCCATTCCCATTGCCTAGCATTATGCTTACATCAAAGTTTCCTGTTGAAACAAGATCTAAGATGCTATCACCATTAACGTCTACTGCTTGCACCGAGGTTGCATTCGTTATGCCGTTTGCAAACGACATTCTGCTTTTAAAGGTGCCATCTCCATTGCCGAGATTAACCGCAATATTATTTGCACCTGAGTTAGCATTAGTAATAATATCTTGATTGCCATCACCGTTTAGATCTGCAGTATTTACTCTGTGAATTACCGAAATGCCATTATAAGTTCCATCACTTTCAAATGTACCATCGCCAATAGATCCTCCAAGTTCTCCTATAAGTAAATTCTCTTTACCGCCTCCGGCAGCAAGGCTTAATTCTCCAAAATCAATATCAAATAGATTTTGATTATTAAAAGTAGTAGTTCTTGCAATTCGATTAAACTCTTTCGATAAACTTTGTGCTTCAATGTTAAGCGAGTTTCTTTGAGAGCTACTAAAAGTTCCATTAGCGGCTTGAGCACTGAGTTCAGTGAGTCTCGTTACTATCTTAGTTAATTCTTCAGTCGCACCACTTGCGATTGATATAAGACTAATCCCATCATTTAAATTTCGAATACCTTGATTAGCAATTCTTGTTTCGGCATCTAGGAGGGAGGAGATAGCAAGACCTGCCGCATCGTCAGATGCTTTATTAATGCGAAGACCAGTCGAGAGGCGTTCAAAGTTTTGACTGATGTTCGATGTATGCTCAGTTAGTCTACGTTGGGCATTGAGGGATAGAATATTTGTATTAAAAGTGAGTCTAGACATTTTTCTCGAGCTCACTTAAATCTTTAGAGTATATGCTCGAGATTTTATTAATTGGAAAATTTAAAAAAGACTTCACTATGCCGTAAAATAGTGATGAAATAGAAGAAGCTTCACAATTTAAGGAGTAGAACAAGGCATCTACTGATGAGATCACCCGAAGAAAAAATAAATTAAAATTTGAAAAAAATATTTTAATAATCTTAATCAAAACAACTACAGCCCTGTTTTGTTGAATCATCTATCTCTCAGCCTTCTCCGCTGAGTATAATTTTTATCTAAGTGTTTAAAAAATAAGTATATTACGATTAATTCATACTAAAAATAACGGCTTTTTGGGGTTTTAAGTAAAGAGCTTAGTTAACTCTCTTGAAACATTAGGGAATTATGGCATTTTTTTTGACTATTTTTACTCTTTTTAAGTAATGTCGTTTCAGAACTGCAATTTGACCCTATTCTGAATATGACTAAGGATATTTCCGCAGTACGGCTGAATTTTGAGTAAGTTTAGTTTAGCGAAGTCGAAATTTGAGATCAATTTGAAAATTGATCTCAAGAGGATTTGCTTGTTCGAAAAATTTAAGTCTGAAACGGATCAAAAATTGAACGACTATGTAGGTGCAGAAAACGCGTTTTGATTTTTGAAGTAGGAGAGAAGAAATTAAAATTTTGGTAGTGGTTTATTGCTCTTCGGGTGGTGGACGCATGATGGTTTGTGCTTGCAGGGGAAACTCTATATTTAGTTGACCGTTTCGGTTTTCGTTTACAGCGTATCTATAGCTTGTACTGTTGCTAAAATAGAATTCTTTTCTTTCTCCTCGTCTTTTTGAGAAGACTGAGTGTACTCATTTTAATTAAATCTGTAACAACTTTCCTCGTATAAATTTGTTTATTGGAAAAAAAGGGTAGTGTTCGCTTTTAGGCTACGCTATACAATTTTAAACTTTTAAAAATACTTCAGGGATCCGTGTATGGAGACTTCAACAATATACGCATTTATCGGCTTTATGCTTTCTGCATACGCGGTGATTGGCAATGACTCGGTACAAACGCTTGGGACTTTTATTGCCTCAAATACTAGAATTTTTAAGTGGTATTGGCTGTGGCTTGCTGCGGCCACGGTGTTAGCTGCAACAATTAGTTACGGTTGGTACATCAATGATGGTGATATTACTTATGGTCGACTTAGTGAGATACCGGAAACGGAAGTGCTCTGGTATCATGCGGCAGCGCCTCTTGGGCTACTTGCACTTACGCGGTTTGGTATACCGGTTTCTACTACTTTTCTTGTGCTCTCAACTTTTGCAAACGAATTTCTTCTTCAAAAAATGCTTGTTAAAAGCATGCTTGGATACAGTCTTGCCGCGATCACTTCGTATATAATATGGCTTGTTCTATCTCGTTTTATTAATGAAAAATTCAACAAGGTGAAACGAGAACACAGAGTATATTGGAGAATCGTCCAGTGGTTTGCGACTGGGTTCCTTTGGATCAGCTGGCTAACTCATGATATGGCAAACATCGGGGTTTTTCTCCCTAGGAAAGTTTCATTAGAGCTACTTATTGCCTCAATCGGGGTACTGTCCTTTTGGCTTGCCCTCATTTTTAAAAATCAGGGTGGAAAGATCCAAGCAATTCTCCTACAGAAAACTGGTTCTCGATTTATGAGGTCAGCAACTATCATAGATTTGGTTTATGCATTCCTTCTTTATTTCTTTACCACTCTTAATAAAATTCCGATGTCTACAACATGGGTTTTTGTTGGAGTGCTCTGCGGACGAGAACTTGCTATTGCATCCACAACAGCAGGTTATAAAATTGGCTACGTCTTCCCTATAATTGGGAAAGATTTTCTTAAAATGCTAATAGGATTGATCGTTTCAATGTCTATTGTCCTTGGAATTCATTCTTTTTAACGAAATTCGATTAAAATATTGATCTTTTAGTTTCTCTGGAACCACCTTCCTTTTGAATCGTTCGCTGTTTTGGGAAGGTCTTTCCGGATTGTGAGGAAAATTTTAATCGATTGTAGGCTTTTTAAATCTGTCGTTGAAATTTAAGTCGAAGCAACATTTACCTTCACAGCAGTCAATGGATTGCTTTAATTTGTCTAATGGAATACCAACCGTTGGATTCGGTCCGCAATGTATTATTTCCTTTTTGCTTTTCAGCTTTTCAACCTCGGCTTCTAATAAAGATTTAAATTTCGTATTTGTTGCTGAGTAACCACAAATGTCTTCAACTACTTCACAGTCTGCAGGTGTGCTGCACGAAAATTTTGATATCGAGCTGTCGTCAGCATGGGCATTTAACGAAGTGAAAATTATGCAGATGATGTGTAGGGTAGGAATGATTGAGATCTTCATAGAATCTTTTTAGATAAATATAAATTTGGCTTTTTGCGGCTATCTTTTAGTTTCTTGTCTATCTTTTCCCGAAACTGGTTTGTTGTCGAGGGATAATTTTGTGATGCTTGTTGTTAGAT
>CAYYIQ010000083.1:0-13215 GCA_964472005.1 uncultured Bdellovibrionales bacterium
GATTCCACCTTCATAAAAATATTCTTGGCTTTTAGAAGATCGCTCGTCATTAAAAAGAATTCTAATTCCAGCGTTTAAAAACGCTAACTCTCTAAATCTGTTCGCTAAGATATCAAACTTAAACCCTTCGCCAATTGTTGTAAAAATCAGTTTATCTGGAAGGAAAGTAATTTTAGTCCCGTTTTTACCGCTCTTGCCGATTTTCTTAAGTGGATAATTTGGCTCGCCAGCTTTATATTCTTGAAAAAATACTTCGCCCGCTCTTTTGACTTCGACACTTAATCTTTCACTCAAAGCATTTACAACCGAGACACCAACTCCATGAAGACCGCCCGAGACTTTGTATGCTTTATTTTCAAACTTACCGCCTGCGTGAAGTTTAGTTAAAACTACTTCAACACCGCTTATCCCTTCTGTTGGGTGAATATCCGTTGGAATCCCCCGACCATCATCCTCAACGGTTACTGAACCATTAACGTGGATCGTCACATTAATGATAGAACAATGGCCTGCCATTGCTTCATCAATAGCGTTATCTACGACTTCGTAAACTAAATGGTGATAACCACGTTCACTTGTGTCTCCGATGTACATCCCCGGCCTTTTTCGAACCGCCGAGAGACCTTCTAGAACTTTAATTTTATCAATTCCGTAGTCGGAAGAATTTGTTACTTCTGGGATAGCGTTAGACATTTAGTTTGCTGAATTTATTAGTTTTTCAAATGCCGCGATTATACCAACAACAGGCAAAATGCGCAAACGCGAGTACCTTTAATTTATGTAGAATTTTTAGGGTGTTAGATCTGGTTTTTGTTCCTCATCGAAGGTGCTTTTTTCTAAGTCTTTTTTACGCTCGATGTTGCCTTTTTCGATTACAAATTCGACATAATCAGCTTTTTCATTTTTATCTAATTCAAGTGATGTGCCGGTTATAAAAACTTGTCCTTGATATGAAAAAACTCGCTTTCTTAAATTTCGACTTCTATCGCTATCAAGTTCAGCTTCAACATCATCCAGCAATAATATGGGCCATTTCCCAGTGATATCATGAATAATTTGAGCTGAGGCTAACTTAAAACTTAAAACCTTTGTTCTTGTCTGTCCTTGAGAAGACGTTATTCTAGAATTCGTTCGAAGATCATTATGGTGAAACTCAATTTTCAATTCATCTTTATGACAACCAAGTGCCGTTCTTCCTAAAATACTTTCGCGTTGTTCTTGTTCAAAGAATAACTGCTGACACTCTTCTAAAGATCTAAAATCATTTTCAACTTCGTTAAAAAATGTTGATTGATAAACCAATTGAAAGTTTTCATTTTCAACCCCTGATATTTCGGAATACAAATCACCAATTTTAAGTTGCAATAGGTTAACCAGGTTAACTCTCTTCTTAACTATCTCAATATTCAGTTGAATGAGCTGATTATTGAATAAATTCGCTGCTTTATAATCTTTTTGTTTTAGTAAGTGATTTCTAATTTTTAATTTTTTAGAGTAGTCATTTAAGATTCCAATGTCTTTAGGATCTAACATGACTAAAATTCTATCTAGAAACTGTCTCCTAATTTGAGGCGCACCTTTTACAATTTCTAAGTCTTCTGGAGTAAACAAAACTGTTTTTAAAATACCACAGAACTTTTCAACTGATGTTATTTTTTTACCATTCAGAAGAAACTCTCTTTTTTTACCGTTGATTGAAACAGCTAATTCGACCTCGCCTAGATTCGTTTCTAAGATAGCTCTGACGAATGCTTCTTTGTTTTTTAACCGTGGTGATTTTTTCAACTCTTCAGTTGGATTTATATTTATAACGTCTAAAAGAGTGGTAGATCTAAAAGATCTGAGATGCGAGAGGAGAAACACTGCTTCTAATACCGATGTCTTTCCCTGACCGTTCTTACCAAGTAGAAATACCGTTTGATGAGCTGTATTAATTTCTTGAGGTTGTAGATTTCTAATGTTGGAAATAAACAGTTTTTTTATTATCACTAAAAATTTTAGCTAATGAAGTTTTTAGGTAAACGAGCGATTTGATATCTTTTTACGGTTTTAACACAAAGTTTAAGTACAGTCGAAATGGATCATATCTATTGCATTCATTCACTTGGACTGAGTTTCCCTATTCGACCAATCGCCAATCTAATGGCTTTCTATCTTATCAAGAAATCCTGCCACTATATGTAATTCCCACTACAACAATTCTTGCTATCTGCCTCATTCTTGCAACCGTCATTCTCGCGAAAGCGGGGAATCCAGGAGAACTAATCAATAAATCACCTGGATCCCTGCTTTCGCTGGGATGACGAAGCAAAATAAAGAACATTGTATTATTGGAAAAAATTCAAACTAACGAACAGTCCCGTTCAATAGGACCACAACTTCTGTGAAACATCATTCCTGTTTTCGCAGTAATACTCGACCAAGTTAAATTAATTAACTCTTAATCGAATCTCATTGGCATGATAATGCCTTCATAGAGTGGATCAGTGTCAATTGTGAAAACCCCTGGAGAGGAGTTACCGTGAAGTCTAATTGTGACTTCTGTTCCATTAGGAATTGAACCTAACATGTCCAATAAATAACGACCGCTAAAACCGGTAGCAACATCATTTCCATCTTGGGTTACATCGATATTTTCAGAAGCTTCGCCGTATTCTGGGCTAGCTGATGAAACAAGTAAATTCCCTTCTACCAATTTCAATTTAACTGCTCGTGATTTATCGCTAGTAACAAGTGATACTCTCTTAACCGCACTCAATAATTGAGATCTATCAGCAGTGATTTTAGTAGAAGTTTCGGTAGGTATGACTTGTTTATAATCAGGATACTGACCATCAACCAGCCTAATTCCTAACGTTGTTGGGCCTACACCTACGACAAGAAATCCTTGATCGATAGAAACTTTTGCGTCTTCTGCATCTGATTCTTCTAAAACTTTCTTTAATTCTTGAATACCCTTTTTAGGTATAATTACAGAATTCTTGAGTTCAAATCCTTCTGCAGATCTATCAATTACCGCCATTCTATGACCGTCAGTTGATACAAATCGAAGGCACATTTTATTAGGGCCTAAAGGTCCTTCAATTGTTTCAGCGTATATTCCATTAATGCTAAAACGAGTTTCATCGGTGCAAACAGCATATAAAGTTTTATCAATCATTTCTGATAAAATTTTATTTTTTATAGTTGCTGGTTCATTTAGATTTAAACCTTGAACTTCTGGAAATTCATCCGGTGAGACACAATTGATTTTGAATCTTGATTGGCCACACTCTATTTCGAGTTTTGATTTTTTAGAGAAATTTAAATTAATCGGAAAGTTTGGTAATTCTTTAACAATTTCATAAAGAACTTTTGCTTCAACCGTAACCTTACCTGGATCTTTGATTTGAGCATTAGCTTCAGATCTTAAACTTACTTCAAGATCGGTAGCGACAACTTTAAGTTTTCCATCTTCAGTTGCATCAAGAAGAACATTTGCCAAGATTGGCATACTGCCTTTCTTCTGTGCCAATGAAGAAGTTAAATAACTAAGTTGGACTAAGGATTCTTTCGAAATGGTTAAATTCATAATTTATAATCCCAAGCTAAATTAATTCAATTAGGCATCCAGTCTAAACGTAATTTAAAATATAATCCAATTCCTTTCTAATAATTTTTTAAAGGTTCAAAGAGTTATTAACTTCTTCTTTCTTCTTTCTTAATTTAATTAAATAAAAAAAATAGTAGTGGTAGTTACTAGAGAGGCCTATATCTGTTGTTAACCTTTTAACTAGCTAAAATTGTTAATTTTATAGCATTTTTAGCCTGTTGTTAAGCTGTCTCATAAGTGGCTGGTAGAAATTAACAACTCGGGAGTTATAACTTTAACTAACTTAACTAAAGCCGAGTTGTTAGTAAGTAGTAAAAATACCAACCCAAAAGAGAAAGTTAATGGGGGGTTTACCAACAGGTTATGAAAAATTTATTTTGAAAAAAGTTTTTAAACGATGAAAATTTTGTCTTGTTTTGAACTAAATTAGAATTTTTGTTTTGAACTTTCAATTTTAGGAACTGAAAACTGGATTAGTTCGTTTAGTGAAGTAGTTGGCCCTTGGTTTTTACTGTTATTTATTCATTTACGTGCGATTAATTTTTGTCGTTTACTATCAATCGTTAAAGTTAATTAGTTAGACTATCTGCATTGTTAGTTTATTCTATTACTTTGCAGACTAAAGTTTTCCGATTACTCCATTAACTTAAATAAGGGTTGTTCTAGTAATATTGAATTGTACCTTCCTTTTATAAATTCAATCTTTTGACGGATTTAACTAACTAGAGAGCAACCTGAGGAATGGGGAAAAAGGGCGAATTTAAATAATATTTCTTTTCTGCTTATTCCGATTGCTCTGTGGTTAGTTAAAATAATAATGACTCTCAATCTATTATTTTGCCTGGTGCTTTTTAAATAGGAACCCCGGCATGAAGCTGCTCTAAATATTAGTTGCTCAGAGTCATAGTAAATATGACAGAATTCTAAAAACTTAAGCACTGTGAGTGGCGATGGAATAGTAAATGAAATATTATTTTAGTCAGAGTGATCGGAAACTGAGATTAAGATAAGTTATCTTTGATTGTATTTGATTGCAGCTTTGTAAAAACTTCCATGTAATAGATGAATTCTAAAGTACGAATAACTTAAAATTAAAAGTTAGTTGGGTAGAAAAAAATAATGGTTTAAGGATTAGACCAATTCATCAGAAATAGCAGATCTCATTCACTTAGGAATCAGTAGCGAATTAAATTCTCTCTATATATATAGCAGAGAAAGATTTTATCTAAATATGGATAAAGGGACTATTTTTCTAGAATATTTATGATCGAATTCATGTGTTCTTGCAGAGAAGTTTCGGTGACCATTCGGTCGTTCATCGTTTTTATCGCATGAATAACAGTCGAGTGATCTCTTCCGCCAAAGATAGCACCAATTTCTGGAAATGATCTAGCTGTATGTTTTCTACAAAGGAACATTGCAACTTGTCTTGCTAAGGCAATATTTTGGGTTCTTCGTTTTCCGCTTAAGTCATTTATTGATACGTTGAATTGACGTGCAACTGCATCTTTAATCGAATCAGTAGTAATTTCTTTTAATTTTACTGGGCTAATTGTATCAACAACTTTTTTAGCCATATCTTCAGATGGAGACTGGTTAAATAAACTACACAATGCTTGAAGTCTTGTTAAAGCACCTTCTAATTCTCTGACGTTGGTGTCTATTCTATCAGCTATAATCTTAGCAACTTCATAAGTTAGGATTAATCCAAATGATTCGGCTTTCTTGATCAATATGGCAATCCGAGTTTCAAAATCAGGAGCCTGTAAATCTACTGACAATCCAGATGAAAAACGAGTCCTTAATCGTTCTTCTAAGCCAATGAGGTCTTTTGGAAGTTTGTCAGAGGTGATTATGATCTGTTTTTGTTTACCGTATAGTTCATTAAAAGTATGAAAGAATTCTTCCTGAGTTCTTTCTTTACCAATGATGAATTGAATGTCGTCTATTATAAGGACATCTAAAGATCTAAATTTTGATTTAAATTTATCCATTGTATTTGATTTAATACAACCGATTAATTCACTAACAAATTTTTCTGATGATGCTAAAAGTACTTTTTTGTTTCTTCGTCTAGCTGCATTACCAATTGCGTTAGCTAAGTGAGTTTTACCTAAACCAACTCCACCATATATAAGTAGAGGATTGTAAGCTGTTCCAGGACTCTCCGAAACTTTAAGACAAGCTGCTTGTGCAAACTGATTACAACTTCCAATAACAAAATTTGAAAAATTATAATTGAAATTTAAATTCGATTCGTCGCTACTGTTATTTTTATATGCTTTCTGAACGTTTGGACTTTTCGAACCATTACTAGAATTTGGATTTGATTTTACAGTTTGCCTTTCTTGCGACGGATAATTAGAGGGAACTGGTATTTTAAATTTTTGCTCTTGTTTCTTGGGAGTCACTGGCGCGCTCTTTAAAATATCAAATCTAAGACTTACGTTTGAGCCAGTGATTTTTTTAAATGTGTTTTCTAGAGCATTAGAGTATTGGTTTTTTAGATGGTCTTGTGAAAATTTATTTGGACACCCAATTACTATATTCAAGTAGTCTGCTGTCTTAGAAACTTCCCCATCATTTACTGTAGACCCGGTAAGAACGGGTTCGATTGCGATTAGTTTAAGATCATTAAACCAAGTGTTAAATATTTTTTCATTAATTGATTTTTTCAAATCATTAATTGCCCCAGACATGATCTTTTCTAATGAAGAGAAAGCAAGATCGTCTGCCGTTAAGTCCGATTCAATTGGAGTAGGAGACTGCTTTTTTAAAGTTTTATTTTCTGGGATGTGGTCTAGAGGTGTTATCTTGGATGAGCTATTTAGCGTATCAAGTTCTATGATATCTGAAATTCTCTCCATTTATACCCAAGAATAAAGATGCTTAAAAAATAATAAGGACAAAGAAAAATTAAACTAATCCAGCAATTAAGATTTAATCCACTGGGACACTGATCTAAATAGTCTTTTAGTTTATTTTATACTAATCGAAAATCTATCTAAGTGACGCCAAAGAGTGAATAGTTAATACAGCCAACTTAATTTTACTCTCTTTCTATATAAACAACACTCAATGATGCTATTTATACTTAATTAGAATATTCAATATGTAATTGACTCGCTTAACAATTCTTAAAAATCTTAAAGCGGGGAAAGTAGTTAAGCCAGAAAAGGGAAAAAAAGACAAATGCAAAAATGGTTAGTTGAGGTTACTTAAAGTTTATAGCGTAACAAAATCAAAGTACTGAAGAGAAAAAAAAATTTTTAGTGAGCAAAAAAACATGTCAGAAATTTCCGTCGGAATTTTAATTAGTACCTTAGTAATAGTTAGTGCTTTCTTTTTATACTTTCTAATCTTCCCTTCATCGAAGGCATCAGATGAGAATATGAAGAATGAGCAAGAACAGCTGAGAAATACGGTAGTAAAAAAACTTCTTTTTGGATTTGGTTTTTTAAGTTCGAAAGTTTTGCTAATAGGACTCCTTATATATCTTTACAAAAATAGGGAGTTGATTGATATACGCGAACTTGGGGGGGCTTTTCTTCTTTCGAGCTTCTTTATATGGTCAATAATCGTAGTTTTAGGATATTTTTATAAACCACTTAAAAAATAGCGAATTTTTAACGAAAGATTTTTTACATTACATCTTGAGTTTGCTATTAGGAGGCTCAAAAAATTATGTCAAACTCATACTTATTTATAGAAAAGCCATTAACTACAGCCTTTTCCATTGGAGGGGGTCTCGTTATATTGGGTCTACTAGGAAGAAAATCACTTAAGTCTTCTTCTGCTCCTTATTTGCCGGATACTTCTTTTGGAATAAAGAGTTTATTCGAAACAGTAACTCTGTTTATTGTTTGGTTAGGCGATATGGTAATGGGCAAGGAAAACCGTAAGTATTTACCTTTTCTAGCTACGCTATTCTTATACCTGCTTGTTTCGAACTTGATTGGGCTGGTTCCGGGAATTGCAATCTCAACAGATCAGTTACATTTGAACTTCGGTTTAGCGATAGTCGTATTTGGTCTATATAACATGTGGTCTATTAAATCAGTTGGTTTTACTGGATTTTTTAAGCATCTTTGGGGACCAATCTGGTGGTTAGGTTTTCTATTATTTCCGATCGAAATAATAAGTCATCTAATTAGACCAGCAGCTTTAAGTATTCGATTGTTTGGTAATCTTTTAGCTGACCATACGGTTTTGAGTATCTTTAATGGATTAACAGGTGGAACTTGGTATTTCTTTGCTGCAGTACCATTTTACTTTTTAGGATCAATTGTTTGTTTAGTTCAAGCATTTGTATTCACCTTGTTAACAATGGTGTATATCCGTCTCGGTGTAGTTCACGAAGATCACTAAACAACATTTTTACGTAATATATATTTAAATGAAAAAAGCAAAAAACCTAGGAGGAACGATGAAGGGTCTTAAGTACGCAATAGCTACAGTTGTAACAAGCTGTTTATTTGCAACAAGTGCAATGGCTGAAGAAATAGTAGTAGCAACTGGTGGCAATGAAATTTTGTCTACCAAAGGTCTCGCTGCAATTGCAATGGCAATCGCTGCTGCAGGAGCTGGTGGAGCTCAAGCAAAAGCAATTACTGCTGCTCTAGAAAGCATTGGTAGAAATCCTGGCGCTGCGTCAGCATTATTTTTGCCATGGGTTCTTGCTCTAGCTCTTATTGAGTCATTAGCAATTTTAACATTCGTTATCTGCTTAGGCGCATAACTAATAGTTAAAATCCAAATAAAAAAGAGTCTCTTATGTAGGCTCTTTTTTTACGTCTGAAGTTTGGTGGGGAATTTGTTAGAACAATATAGTTAGCAGTTATTTAATTTCTGCGACCAATCGAGGCGTAGAGACAGATAGTGGAAGATATTCAATTAAGTGTAAGTACTCTGAATTACCAATATTAATAGTAAAACGAATGCATTTATCTGTGTCTCCGTGCTTCAGTGATCTCAGATAAAAAATTAGATCGAGCCAGAAACAATCTTAGTACTTTCTTCTTCATCCTTCTTATTGAAAAGATCGGAAACAGGAATAACTTCTGCTTGAAGAGACTGTATGTTTGGTAACGCTATCTGATGGTTTTTGCTATATCTGTAGTCATTAAAGATATGAGCAGCATCTGGAATGAAATATGATCCATTTGAAAGCTTCAAAGTTGTTTCTCTTAAACGAGAAGCATTTTGTCCACATGTATAAGTATTGAATTGCATAAAATGATAACAAATACACATCTTCTCACGAATAGGCATTTTCTTACCTTTTTCGTTTAGCGGAGAGTTTTCCCAGGCAGCGTGGTATTGACAACCTCCATCCTTATCTAAAATATAACCTAGAGCTTCACAGTTTGGCTTAATGTTCGATGTTAAAGATGGACTACTTGTTAACATCCTCATCGGGTAACCAGTAGGGGATGAATGATTAACTTCGATATCCTCTGTTGTTGCTGCGGCATAAACTTGTTTTACAGTCGTAGGTAAACCGCATTCTTGGGAAATTGTGAATCGAGTCGCAACTTGAATAGCTGATGCTCCGAGTTCCATAAATTCAACACCGTCGGTACCAGTAAAGATACCTCCAGCTGGTATAACAGGGATGTCTAATTCTTCTTTTTTAAGGAAGTTGATTACGTCGAGTACAATTGTTTTTAGATCGTATTCTGCCCAGTCCGCACCGAAACCAAGGTGTCCGCCGGCAAGCGGTCCTTCAACAACGACGAAATCTGGCATCCTTTTTACTCGCGAAGCGCTTCTTAAGAATATTCTTAAAGCTCTGCTTGATGAAACAATGATTCCGAGTTTCATATCTCTAAAACGAGATAGATCTTCAATTATCTTAAATGTTCCTTGATGAAGTCCAGCCGAGAGTGTTACTCCGTCAGCACCGCCGTCCATGCATGCTTTAATTCTTGCTCGCATGGTTTCTTGCGGATTGCCCATTGTAAGCTTTTCCATGACGTTGACAAAAACGCCACCTGGTCCGCGCTTAGCGTCCATTGTGCTTCTAACGTGATTTAATGTGCCTTCGTAGGTTCTTTGGAAATCCCATTTAACTTTGGACTTATCCATTCCAGACGAATATTGTTGAAATTCTTTTTGCTTTGAATTTTGAAGCTTTGTTCCAAATTTTCTATCGGAAACGAAAGGTGCCATCGCGTCCGAGATATGGCCAATTCCACCGGAGCGAGCTACGGATAAAGCTAAAGCAGATGTAGAGATATCAACACCCATCCCCCCTTGCATAATAGGAAGATACTCCTCATCTCCGAGTTTTAGTCTGAAATCGTTTAAACATCTTTCAGACGAGACGTTCTCGGCTTTAGAGTTTTTATTATTGTTGTCTGGTGTTGAAGAAAAAGTCACTAAAAATTACCTACTTAAGATAAACTATAAACATTTGCATTATGCCCATTTTGATTTAACGAGTTAGTTATAGTTCAATTCAAAATTATGTTGCAGAAAGTATAAATCATTGATTTTATTTTCTGAGAGATCAAAGTACAAAAGATCAACAAACATTATAATAGGAATAAATGATTTATAAAAGACATCATTAAAATAAAAAAACGCGAGTCTTTAAGTTGCTATAAATACTCACTAAATTGTATTGTCTGAAATTCTCTGGTAGCGGCTAAATGGCAAAATTTTTCATTAGGGACGAAAATCTGGAATTTTAGCGATACTGACCCTCAATCCAAGTGAAGCGTTAAATATCGGTTTTCAAAGAAAAGTTTGAATTCCATATTGCTGTTATCAATAATAATTGTAAAATCTGACTAAGTGAAGTTGACTATTCTGCTAAAAACTGGCAAACGTCTCCCACTATGAAACGAACATACCAACCAAGTAATATTAGTAAGCTTAGAACCCACGGTTTTAGAGCTAGAATGAAAACCAAAGCAGGAAAAGCTGTTCTTAACAGACGTCGTGCAAAAGGTAGACATAAACTAGTAGTTCAAGCTCCTAAAAAAGGTCGAGTAATTTAGTTTGATAGCCTCTGTCTTTATAGGGGCTGCACATTCTATTTGTACCGGCATTTTAGGAACAAGAAGTACTGTTTTATGCCGATGACCGATCATTCTCCTAAAACAATAGCTAAGCCAAGTGTCAAAAGAGTCTCTTACTCTTTCACTCCAGACATGCGCGTAAAAAAGCGTGCAGAATTTTTGCGCATTCAAAATGGCGGCAAAAAGTTTAAAACTCAAAATTTCATATTTATTTGTCAGAAAGGAACAAGTCCTAAGCCTAGGATTGGAATTACTGTTACAACTAAAGTCCACAAGAGAGCAGTAAAGCGGAATTTACTGAAAAGAAAAGTTAGGGAAGTATATAGAAAGCTCTATTCTTTTATTGTTGAGCCAAATGACGTGGTAATAATTTCCTATCAAGGAGCGATTAATCTAACTTATTTAGAAGTTAAGAAAGAGATGAATTATGCTTTTAGAAAACTTGGTTTACTTCCAAAAAAAGATAGTCGCAGTCCTTCTTGATTGTTTTTTGTTTGTCTGGAAGTCTCTTAGTCCATTTATATTTGGTGCGAGGTGTCGATTTTATCCGAGCTGTTCTCAATATGCCGTTGATTCTATTAAGAAACGAGGTGTTTTTGTCGGGACTTTCTTAGCATTAAAACGATTATCTAAATGCCATCCATTCTACAGAGGATAGTTTTTATTAGCCGATTAGTAATCAATCGTAAACCTTATTCTGCGCCATTATTCCACGAACCGCGTGTCTTCCCCACAACCTCGCCATAATTTCGTACTCCCTGCTTTTCGCCGTCGTTCCTCATCTCGCCCGTCTTTCTTCATTTCGCCATCGTTCCACACATCATCTGTAATTCTGCGTCTCGCCATCATCCTCCCGCCTAGCCGTTGTTCCCCGCCTTACCGTCGTTCCGCGCCTCACCGTCCACCGTCGTTCCGCGCCTCGCCGTCTAGCCGTCGTTCCGAGCCTCGCCGTCTAGCCGTCGTTCCGCGCCTTACCGTCCGCCGTCGTTCCGCGCCTCACCGTCTAACCGTTGTTCCCCGCCTCACCGTCATCCCTGCGAAAGCAGGGATCCAGGATTCTTAATACTCTCGTCATCTAAACCCTGTTTTAGAGGTTGTTTAAGTAATATTGAGATTTAGAAAAAAGGTAGGATGGTAGAAAAATTAATTATTTAAATAGTCTGGATCCCTGCTTTCGCAGGGATGACGGTGAGGCGGCGCGGAACGACGGTTAGACGGCGAGGCGCGGAACGACGGTTAGACGGGGAACGACGGTTAGACGGGGAACGACGGTTAGACGGGGAACGACGGTGAGGCATCGATCGACGTGAGAGGAGTCGGGATATAGCCGGTTGCTTGGATTATATTAAATCGTCCGCGGGTGATAATCCCATTCTTTTGGAACTCTTATCGCTCTGTGGTAGAAAACAGCAAAAAAATCAGCCTTTTATTTAAATTATATTAATAGAATAGTGTGAAGACCTTGTAGGCTTTACTTTGTTTCCATAATCTCAATTTATAACGAATGAACAATAACGACTCTCAAAGAAAATCAATTGCATTTTTCATTATCGCAATCCTTATATACTTTTATTTGGATACAGTTCTCTTTCCGCACTTTGACATGAAGCCGAAGAGCGCTAGTCCGGCTGCTGTCACTAGCACAGATGGGAATTTAGATACTTCTAAAAATGAATCTCAATTATCTAACTCGGCGGCTTCCAAGACAGTTGAACAAAAATCTACAACAGGAAATGCAGTCGCAGGCTCTTTAGTAAATGATGCTGTAATTAACGAGGATTCATTCAAAGAAGGTAACATTAATATTACTTCTCCTTTGTTTAAAGCTCGAATTAACAAGCTAGGCGGACGAATTACAAGTTTTAAATTAAAAAACTTTCGGAAAAAAGATGTGATAGATCCAAAGTCTTCAAAGGACTTAGAATTATTTGATATGGTTTCACATCGAGGAAATTCTCCTTATCCAGGTGGACTTTATCTTGGAGAGGAGTCAGATATTGCGACTCGCTATGATGTTCAAATTTTCGTTAATGGCAATGAAGTTGTAACAGCCGAAAATATTGAATTAAATGATGTTAATCAGGATGTTAAGGTAGTTTTAAAGGGAAAATTAACTGGCTCTGGAACCGAACTAGAAAAGTCTTTTAGCTTCAATTTCGACAGTTATTTGTATGACGTAAAGGCTAAAGATCTTTCTGCCAGTTCAACAAACGCGCCTTTGAGTATTGAGTGGGTAAATCAGATTTCTTTGGAAGAAGCAGGGTTACTCGATACAAATAATGTTATTGGATTTGTTTGGTTGGATAAAGATCTAGCTCATCGGCAACAATTTGCAGAGATGGTTAAGGAGCTTGAAATTCAAAATATTGGTTGCGTCAAGTGGGTAGGATTAGGAGATAAGTATTTTGCGACTGCTATTGTAAGCCAAGATAGTTTCACAGAAAACTCAGAGCAGAATAATTCAAAAGAAGTTTGCCCTAAGAATACTTTACCTAAGGCAGAAATACGACGTGATGATAATGTTGCTTTCGTTAAATTTACACCAATTCAAAAAGACAACTCAAACGAACTGAAAGTATATAGCGGTACTAAAAACTA
>CAYYIQ010000084.1:0-13135 GCA_964472005.1 uncultured Bdellovibrionales bacterium
CGCGTTTTACATAAAGACCTAAGCACTTTAGGAAACTTTTGAATTCAACTTCCGTAATTTCTCCGGATTTTAGGCCCCGAACAATCGGATCAAAAAGTTTTTTTGATACGCCAGAAAAGCTATTATTGATAGCCACACTACTTCCATACTTATCATTAAAACCGTTTAGTCTTTTAAGAAGTCGTTGTTTTTCTATCTCTGCAATAGAATCGTAATGTTTTAGAAGCTGTTGAATGTGTAAATTAATAATCCGTTTCTCTTGCCAACTTTGGTAATCATACACTTGAGATGAAATAATATTGAGTGCTCGAACGGCCTCCGATTCGCGATATGATTTGTTTTTTTCTGCAAAACTTGAAAGACCATCGATATTAAACAAGTATACGGATGAAATTTTATCAACTTCGTCTTCAACTACTCTGGGAACTGACAGATCTACGACACAATATTTTTTTCTAGCTTCTGTTTTCAAAACACGTTGAAAATCATTAACAGATAGTAATTCCATTTTCGAATCAGAATTTACCGCGGCAATCACAATATCAACCAGAGGTAGAATCATCTGAATTCTATCTAACGGCACAAAAACACCATTGACCAAATTCAGAAGAGGTTTGGCATTAGATTCTGATCTGTTGGAAATGAAAAATTGAGCTAGTCCTGCTTGTTTTAGATGTTGCGCTACTAGTGTAGAAGTCTCACCAGCACCTATCAATAAAACTTTTCTATCCGTTAAATCACCAAAAACATTTTTAACTGCAAGTGTCGCAGACGAAACGACGGAAACTTTTCCACGACCTATTCCTGTAGTACTTCGAACTTGCTTTGCTGTTCTAAAAGCCACCTGAAATAAGCGATGAAGATCGCTCTTAACAGTACCCGATTTAACAGCCTCAGCATATGCCCTTTTAACCTGTCCAAGGATCTCTGCCTCCCCTAGTACCATTGAATCTAAACCAGACGCGACCTTAAAAAAATGATCGATTGCAATTTCATTGTCGAGACTGTAGATGAAATTTTCTGCACGACTATGCAAATTCAAGGGGAGCATGCCCTTGAAAGAGTCGTAGAGTTTCTCTTTAACAAATTGAAAAGATTTCTTTGGAGAACTGAAAATTAGTTCGGTTCGATTGCATGTTGATAATACCGCGTGTTCAGCATCGATATTTTTAAGTTGGGAATATAATCTACGGGGATCTGAAAATATTTCTCTCAATGCAATCGAACTAGACTTATGGCTGACCCCAACAATCCCCAGATTTGAGAAATCGACGTTCAGTCCATTTTGTTTAGCTAGATCGTAAAGCATTTTATTTAATGTGTTCCAGTCATTTTATAAATAGATCTTAATCATACTGCCGATAAATTCGATCAAAAATTATCGGTATAAAAGAAGAAAGCGATAAACTCTATAGCAAATATGCTCATCTTTTAACATACTAGGGGAAGTTAACTATCAAGAAACTTGACAAAAATAGTGTTTTAAGCACAAAGGGTTAATAAGTCCCTGACGTTTTTAAGATTTAGACTCTCGTATTTTAGATTCCCCTCTACTTTACGGGTATCCCCATCATCATTCGAAATAGAAATTCTAATAGATATCGACATTCCCTACGCATTAGAAAAGAGACTTAAACGACGACTTGATTTCTTGATAGAATTTGCAAAACAAATATTAGTAAAATAAGTACTGCCAATGAAAGAGAAATCATCGAAGCCTTTATAGTTGTAAATTTATACGCAAGGTAAGCAAGTAGCAAACCTATTAGTCCCATGAAAGCAAACAATAACTTACCTGAATAGGTGAATCCCCCCACTTGTAATAATCCCGTAAAGATAGACAAACCTAAAACAGCAATTCCCTGGCCTATAACACGCAACCACAATTTCTCCGTCGGCAACAAAGGAGGATAATCGGACTCACTTGAAGTTATTTTTTTTGATTTCAAATTCTTATCGACAAATACGAGGACTAAAGAAATCAAAAAGATAAAGACTAAGTAAACCTGAGAGATCAAACTGACAAGTATGTGGACAATAAGTATAGGACTTAATTCGTAGATTCTGTTTGCGTTCGCTTGATGCAAGAAGAGCGCACCAAGAATAAAAATAAAAAATGTGACCAAAGAAATAATTTTTCGAACAAACAATGAACCCGGTTCATATATGAAAACCAATAAAAAAATGACGGTAGCAACCAATAACAATAATAGAGAAGGATGAGACTGTATAAAAATAGAATCTTCAAGCTTAGCAATATCTGTCTGCAAGACTTGATAAATCAAAATCAAATTTGAGACTAAACCAATAAACAGACTAAGAGATGCTAACTTTCTTAACCGTCGATCAGATCCTCTAAAAAGCTGTATCCCCACATAAAATAGATATGCAATAAATGAGAATATACCGAACGAATGAATAAGACTATTTGTACCTTCCATAATCTCAAGGAATCCTTAAAAGCTGGCCTGGTTTAAGTGCTTTTTTGGCATTGCCCCCATTTGCTTTTACAAGATCCGACTGTTTTATTTTCAATTTCTTAGCAATACTATAATAAGAATCACCTGAAACAACCTTGTAAGCACTTCGTCTATTATTCTTTAAATTAATTTTTGACTTAGTTT
This sequence comes from uncultured Bdellovibrionales bacterium, assembly GCA_964472005.1. Classification (GTDB taxonomy): domain Bacteria; phylum Bdellovibrionota_C; class UBA2361; order SZUA-149; family DAOLCO01; genus CAYYIQ01. The sequence continues at coordinate 2,625 of CAYYIQ010000084.1, forward strand.
CAACTTTCTTTTTCTTACTCAGATTTTTTAACTTATTACCTTGTTTTTTTACGACGATTGCTGTTCTTTCGGACTTGCCGTCACTGTTCCTTTTAGAATCAACTCCTATTTGCTCCCCTAATACGATGACTTCAGTACTTGGGTCGGATGAGTCAGTTGATTCGATTTCGTGATCTACTTCAGCAACTTCAGACTTAGGCAAATCTGTAGAAATCGGAGAAGTCGTCAAAACCGTATCGTACAGATATGATTTAAAATCTCTACTATTTGCAACTAACGAGGTACTAGAGATGTTTTTAGCGAAATTTCGATAGCCACCCACTGGTAATTTTACAAGCATCCCACTTGGAACATTCGAACGATTTTCCACAATCCGACTCAAAAAACCTAGGTTCAGCTCTGCTATCTCACCAACTGAACTTTTTGAATACTTAGCAATAGTTTTGATATTCATTGATTTTGGCAAGACGATCTCTTCGAACTCTACGGCCTCATCTCGAACTAAACCAGGAAAAAACAAATCAACGTGTTGTTCTATTTCCAATGCAGCCAAAAATTCTGCGTAGAAATTTCCAGACGCAAAACCGAACGACTTACCATCATATCGGTCAATAATATCGACAATATTATTAGAACCGACTGCTTTAGCAGCCCTTAAAATACCAGTTAACCCATGATTATAAGAAGTTATCGCTAGTGGCCAAGAATTTGTATTTTTATAGGAGTTTTTTAAATACTTTGCGGCAGAACGTGAGGCGATAATCGGATCACGACGTTCGTCGATAGTGCTGCCGACTTTCATATACTTCTTGGCTGTTGCTGGCATAAATTGCCAAATGCCAGCAGCTCCTACAGAGCTATAAGCTTTATAATCAAACGACGATTCTACAAAAGGAAGTCTACCAATTTCTGGAGGAAGACCTTCTTCAACAAAAATATGCTCGATTGCTTTTAGATACCTCCCTGATCGGACTAAACTCTCCCTGAACCTCTCCATAATTCCGGTTTGATATCGGATTTGGTCAGCTTCAAGACCTTCTTTAAACATACGTACTGAAAAATTTGGTAATTTTTTGTATAAACGATAGATACGCTCTTCGAAATCACCTCTAGGTTTTTTACCGCTAGCTAAATGTTGCAAAGCCTTAGAAATATGTTCTTCTTCTCGCAAGATTTCCTGTTCTTTTGCACGTAAAAAATCTTTACCTTCTAACTTAGCCTCAAATTCAGAAAAATCTAATACAGAATAAATTATCTCTGGGTGTGATCTATTATGAAATACTCTATGATTTTTACCGTATTTAGCAAATATCAACTTCCAAAATTCGACTCTTCCCTCAAGTCCCTTTGGAACAGAAAGGCCGTTTGATGAGCGAGCACGTTTTTTTTCAGCATTAACTACACCACAATTTACTAATAAAATTACGACAACTAAGCATTTTAATATTATTCTCATCCCTACCACTATTTTGAGCTCTTTCTAGTTCCTAAAATTATTTTGAGTATATCACCATAAATAGAAGTTGCAGATTTTTTTTCTATTTCTCCTCTTAAAGTAATCGAAAATCCCAATAGCTGAAGCCGTTCGCTTTCAACGAATCCAGCTATTGAATATACACCTTCGATATACCCAGGTTTCGCCCAAACTGAACTTGTCCGCCGAACTGCGTCCTTATAAAATGATGTCAATATTGGGTATTGAGACTTATCATCCAATAAGTCGGTATCCGCTAGACCACCACTAACTCCAAACCTTGGCAGTGAGGCAATAAAATTAGGATATATGCTGAGATCACTATAAACATAGGTCAAAACTGCTAAGATCTGCTCAGGTGAAATTTTGTTTTCATTAGACAGACCTGACGCATCTAGCAATAGACCTCCAGCTGGATAATTCGGAATTTCGGACAGAACCTCAGTCAATTTTTTTAAACCCTCTGCTTGGGAGAAAACACCGCTTTTTTTCTGCCCAATCGCATAGAGAAGCTGATTCGCAATAAAATTGTTACTAAAATGATTAAGTTGGGTTAAGATTTCAGACAGGCGAGTTGATTGATGCTCCAAAAGCAACTTCGCATTACTTGGCACCTCTTCGAACCTAAAATCGCCTTTAATCGCAATTCCAACTAGTTCCAATGCTGACTTTAATGACGCCATGTAATTAGAGTCAGGTTCAGGGTGAGATCGATACGCGGAATAGACCTTATCACTCAACCCGATCTTTCCATCTACAAAGATCTTAAATTTAGTAGGCTTCCAGACCCCATTAGGCTGAAATCCTTTTCCAATCCAGATAGACGTATCAGGAGTTTGGTTAAACGCGATATTGGTTCCTTTCGTTGAAAGTGTTCTAACCCTATTCGTAACTTCACCATATAGACCAGGACTTATACTTATCTCTGAACGGCCTCCTGAAATCCCTGGAAACACTTTTAAATTGTAAGTATTAAATTCAATAGCAGCCGAAGTTTGTGCACTTTGATACGACTCACTCCCCTTAACGTCTTGAGGATCACCAAAAACACTTCTGTCGACAACAACATCCTTAACAGTCGTAATTCCTCTCGCCTTCAATTTCCTTGAGATAGAAATCAAATCTTCGAACTGAAAACTGGGATCACCGTATGGTCGAACGAAAATACTAGGTAATTCTGTGGGTAGTTCGCTATTCCTTTTTCCCTCGGCGATACCTGAATCGAATCTATTTTGATTTGCGTCTTCCAGGTTACTTACATAGAGTTCAGTAGGAAATCGATAGTCGGGACCGAGTATTTTTAGAGTTGCGTATGTGATTAATAGTTTCTGAACTGACGCCATCGGAAGCATTTCGCTTTCGTTAACTTCATATACAGGTGATCCATCTGTGACTCGCTTAATTAAAACGTTGAAACGAACTTCATCCTTAAGTTCATTTTGTTTTTCAGAAATATACGCACGTAATTCTGCGGTAAGTTTTGGATCAATGGACTGCGCTGAAACCTCAAACCTCAAAAACGTAGTCAATAATAAAAACAAGTATCCATATTTCACTGAAAACATAACTTTATGACTTTGATATAACATCTTTCAAATGAATAGTTTAAAAATAGAAGCCCAAGGTTAGCTGGGCTTGCAATACAAAAATTATCCAAGTGTTCTAACATAACTAAAGCATTCTCGTTAGTGGAAAAAACTATTTCCCAAATGCTTAGGCGACAGATTGTAAGCCAAAAATATTAAGATAAGCATAGCGAAAGTGGCTTCGGCAACCGGTAATTTGCGCGCCTTATCTATCGATTTAGGTAATTTCGTCCATCACAGAGCCACAACATATAGAATAAGTTTGAAAACGTCATGAAAGCTTGTAGTATTAGCGACTGACAATTAAGATTATTCTGCAATTTTAGTCCTCGCAAATTAACAAAAATGTAACAGTATATGGAAATCGAAATAAGTATCTTCCTCATTACAACCTCAAATAAGTTCCAAGCTGAAGAGCTGGCAGACAAACTTATAACTAACAAACTAGCTGCGTGCGTAAACATACTACCAGATATAACCTCGATTTACAGTTGGGCCGGAAAGATTGAAAAAGAATCCGAGGTGATCATGCTCGTTAAATCAAGAACTGAATTGTTCGACCAAATAAAAGATTTTGTAAAGCAAAATCACAGTTACGATGTACCAGAAATAATTCGCATCTCGGCTGGCGAGGTAGAAGAAAATTATTATAAATGGTTAATTTCAAATACAAGATATGAATAAAGCAATTTTTTTAGATCGAGACGGAACTATCAATTACGATTACGGCTACGTCTTCGACGCTTCAAGATTGGAAATACTTAAAAATTGTAGTGAAGCGATTGCACAATTACGTGGTTTAGATTTTAAAATTGTAATTATCACGAATCAAAGTTGCATCGGTCGAGGAATGGCAACAGAAGACCAAGTAAATGACACGAATAACCGCCTGAAAAAATTATTGTTACAGAAAAATGAAAACGCAATAGTCGACGCAATCGAAATTTGTCCAGATCATCCCGATAGACCGACTCCAAGACGAAAGCCAAATGCTGGGATGTTGTTGGAATCCAAGGTTAAACTAAATATTGATCTAGAGCGATCATGGATTATTGGCGATAAATTATCAGATGCGAATACAGGAATTGCTGCAGGAATTCCTAAACAACAATGCATATTGGTTCAGCCAAACCAAATCGAAAAAATTAACAAGAAAAATGACTTTCTAATGTTCAATAACTTACTTCAAGTCTCAAATCACATTAAAAATAATTGTTAAACGTCTTCCACTAGCAATTTTGTAACATGAATGTCGTTAAAAATGCTAAATTAAACTAACGATGCTACTTACCCTCTTTTAATTTATTGAGTTCAAGAATCTCTTGAGATCGACCTTCTTGAAGTCCAGACATTGAACATGAATTGGTTTTGAGAAACGCAGGATTGCCGTCAGCAAAAACTAAATAATCATTCCCTTTAATGAATTTAAGTGTGCACGGATCGGTTGAAACAGGCGCATACACGACAACACTTTCAGAATTAGGATAATTTTCCAATCCTTTGTATTTTTTCATGGGTAGGAATCGCACGTAATAAAAGTTGTTGTGCAATGGATATTGTGGACGTACTTCTATAACTTGGCCAAGAAAGATCACTGAATTACTCTTAATTTCATTAGCAAGGCTGCTCTTTGCGGGACACTCACATTTTTCAACTTTTTCCCCCTTCTGAGCCTCGACCTTAGAGGTAACAGCAATTAACAATATAGAGTAGAAGAGACAAATCGAAAGCAGGCGTATTACTTTTAACATTAAACTAGTGTGGTTATTTACAGTTGCTAATAATAATAAATATAAATGAGGTTTTAAAGCATCCTAATAGTCCGAAATCGATTTCGTCTTTTAATTAAGAATTTGGATTCCAAGAATTTAATACAAACTACACTGAATGCAAATATGAATAACATCGATAGTTTATTAAATATAGTTAATCGTCCAGATAGCATCCTATTCAATTATCCAGTGCACTAAATGAGTAAGTTACTATAAGGTTAAAATGAGCACTCCCAAAACTCCTTTCATCACAATAAGCCAGAGCGATTCATTTGAATGTGTCGGATCCGATTGTAGTGACACCTGTTGCTCAGGCTGGGGAGTGAGTATCGACAAATTTACCTTAGCAAACTGGCAAAATGATCCTGAAAAAGTTGATTATGCAAAACATCTTAAGATCCTTCCAACCCCAACCGCTGAAGAACTTGATGCCGCAGGTGTCATACTAAACCCAAATGGCGATTGTCCGTTCTTAGACAAACAAAAATTGTGCGACATCCAAAAAAAGCATGGGCATGAAACACTTAGCTTTACTTGTCGATCATTTCCAAGAAGCAAAAATGATTTTTACGGGATCAAAGAAGAAAATTTGTCTCTAGCATGCCCTACTGCTGCAACTCTACTTTTAGGATCTAGCAAACCGTTAGAATTAAATCTCAAGGAGGTTGAAAAAAATGCAATTGAAATACTAGCAAATATTACACCATCCGACGACCACTGGGGACAGGTCCCTGCAAACACTGCGTGGTCGCTAAGAACACTAGTATTCAAAATAATTCAACAGAGAAAAATAAGCTTTAGCAATCGATTAATGGTATTGGGCCTATTGTCACAAACACTTGATCGGGAGTCTGCTACAGAAGACGATCTCCGCTGCCAAAGTATCATAAATAAATTTGATTCACTTATTGCCGACCCTAATTCAATAGAATCGTTGGTTGGAAAGGTGCCAAATTCCTTTGAGACAAAACTCTCAATTTTAACGCGTCTTTTAGAAGAAATTGAACCTTTCACTCTGGCGAACACCGACTACCGCATTTACCTGATAAGTCTTCGAGAAAAGTTGAAACTAGACAAAGGTTGCATTGACGAAACCATAGGTCAAAATTACTTAGATCTAAATCAAAATCTAACGACAAACGTTGAACGTGATCTACTACTTGAAAATTACTGTTTTCAATTAATCTACAAAGAGATGTATCCATTCTCAAGTAAATCTTGCTTAGACCAGTTTCTAAAAATTGCATTGAGAATTTTTCTAATCCGCGAACATCTGAAATATAGCTTACCAGAAGATAAAGATGGAAAATCAGAAAGCATTCGCCTTATCCAAAAGTTCACTCGGCTCTACGAACATGCTCCTAAATTAAGAGAAGTCCTTAAAAATCTACTTGCTGATTTAAATTTTAATACTCTTCCACATATTCTAATTATATTGAATGGTGATTAGGCAGTAAACAAGTCTAATCATAAACAATTCAACTCAAAGTCGTTTCTATTGTTCCTTGGTCCCGCCAAGAAACCGGTTGAAGGACTCACTTAGTCCCCGGCTTTCAATACACTCGGTCTCCTCAAGACAGCTTTCGATTGTTTCCGGTGTTGCATCACCCGAATAAAACAAATATGAAAAAATGCCTTTAGGACAATCCGCAGGGCAGCGAAGTTTAAGTAGCAAGGCCAAATCATGAGCTGTTTTCAAACTCTGCGACTGTTTTAAAGGTAAGTTACTCGTAGCTAGCATTGCAAACTTTTCAGCTATTCCCGCTAAACTTTGAGATTGAAAATCGTAAAGCGCTTCCCCGACCAAGGCATCTGGAGGAATTTCAGTCAACCCAGATGGAAAAACAGCATGAGCCGAAGCGTCAGCACTTTTGCTACGATAAAGTTCTAATATTAAATCTTGATAGCTCTTTACACATCTTTCGATTTTAAATTTTTCAACTACCTTTTCTCTTCCTTTTCTTCTTATGGTCTCATAGTTATCGGTAAATCGACTTTCAATAGCCGTGGAGATTACCTTAATTGCCTCAGAAATAGTAGGGCCATTCACAAGGTAACCATCGACCTTATCATCAACAATCTCTTTAAAACCTCCAGCGTTTGAAAGGATTACAGGCAGTCCCGATGACATAGCCTCTAATGCAACTAATCCAAATGGCTCGTTATCTGAAAGTTGGATAAAAAAGTCGCTTGAACGATATAGTTCTTGTACATTATCAACGACTCCCCTTATTTGAATTTTATCGTTTGAATTATGCGTATGCTCATCTCCACAAATAACAAACTCTAAATTTGGGAACTTCTTACTTAGATCACTCTCTAAATCATCGAGGTTGATTTTTGCCTTGGATCTACGTGCGATCTGCAATAGAACTATCTTATCATTCGTCCTTTTAATTTCTTGGAACGGAAACTCATCTACATTAATACCATTATGGATTGTCGTATAATTGATACCCGAGTCTTGCATTTCGCCAACGATGTTTGACACACCAATAATATGATCAATATTTTCGAATAGACCTCCTGGTTCGATATTGTGTAAAACTTCGACTAAGACTGGCGTCGATGTAACTCGGGCAGCTTCGCATACTAAAGGATCAAAACTGCCCTGAAATTGGATTGCTTGTATCTTATGTTCTGCTAAATAATTGCAAAGGTGTCCGAATCTCGAACGTTGGTCGAGCTCAGTGAAGGGCATTTTCTCATCGTAAGAAGGACCAGTAGCTGAACGTGGAACTAAACTTATGAAATGAGGCTCGATAAATTTTCGATCATAGTAGTTGTAGTAACACGACTCCATTCTTGCAGCCCCACCACCAATACCTGTTGCCCAACTACAAATTGCTAGCCTAAGTGGTGTTGTATTCGCCAAGATCGCCTTACCAAAATTATGGGAAATTCCTAAAATTAAATTAGCTTTCTATTCTAGGTTTAAGAAATATTCAGAACTCTATCAATTTTTAAGAGACTTTACTCGCTCTTCTAAATCTTCCCATCTCTTGTAAAGAAGTTCAACTTTTTTTTGAGCATGTCCCAATTCTTCGCATTTTCGTAACAATTCATCACCTTCAAATTGAAGTATCTTGACTTCAAGGTCTTGAACTTTTTTCTCAGCTTCTTCAATCGTGCGAGACATTTTATTATATTCTTGCTGCTCGTTAAAAGTTAACTTTCCCGATTTTTTATCTGCCGCATTCTTACTCTTCGAGTCAGCTTGGGGAGTGCTGCTACTTTTTGTATCAACAAGCATTTCATTAGCATTCATCCACTGTTCGTAACTCGAACAATGAACAAAGTGGCCACCTTCTTGAATCCCAATGAAAGTAGAACAAACTTTATTCAGCATGTAACGATCATGGGTAACAAGAATAATCGCACCGGTAAATTCGAGTAAACTTTCCTCAAGTACTTCCAAGGTAGAAATATCTAAATCATTTGTCGGCTCATCTAACAGCAGAACATCTGGTTGTTCTAGCATAAGTGTTGAAATTCTAACTTTTGCACGTTCGCCACCAGATAAACTACCATATGGTTGATGCAAACTCTTAGGATCGAATCCAAAACGCTTAGCCCATGAGGCGATATGAATCGACCGTCCTTGAAAAACAACCGCATCGCCATCAGGATTTAGAACTGACTTAAGTGGCAAGTCAGGGTCAACGGCATCTGAGAATTGAGAAAAATAAGTAATTTTTAAGTTGTTAGCCTTTTTGATAACTCCCCTGTCTTCCTTAAGATCTCCAGTAATAAGTCTAAGTATTGTACTTTTCCCACTACCATTCGATCCCATCAATCCGAACCTTGAACCTCTCTGTAACTTGAAAGAAAGATTATCCAGAATAGGACGGTCTCCAAAACTTTTTGAAACATTTTCAAATTCGACTAAATCTTTTGTCCCACGGCCAGAACCTACAAATTCCATTGTTAAGGAATTCGCTTGTCGCCTACTTTTAGTTTCTCCTAAAAGACTAATTAAATTTTCTGCGCTCGCAGTTCGATGTTTAGACTTTGTAGAACGGGCTTTCGCCCCCTGTCTCAACCAAGCTTGCTCCTGCCGAACTTTGTTTTTCAAACTTTCAAAGTTTTTTTGTTCTGCTTCAAGATAAAGGGTTTTTTGCGCCAAAAATTCAAGATAACTATCGTCGGAATAAAAATACCCATCACTTAAAGTTGGGTTAATTTCAATGATCCGCTCGGAAAAAGTTTCCAATAGCCACCGATCATGAGAAATCATGACTATTGCCTGATGCCGTCTATCAAGTATTTTTTCTAATTCGATGATCGAATTCAAATCTAAATGGTTACTTGGTTCATCGAGGAGCAGCAAATCGGTTTCTTCTGCAAAGCTCAAAGCTAACTGAAGTTTTTTTCGTTGCCCGCCAGAAAGTTGCGAAAGTTTTTCAGATGTTATCTGCAACCCAAGTAGGTCCAAACCGGCACGAACCTGAAAAGGATTAGCTGAAGATTCGATTAAATCCTCAGCACTTTGCCCTGCGTCCAATAAAAAATTTTGAGATACGTAACAAACAGTTAGATCTTTAGATTTAGAAATGGTTCCGTCATCGACATCCTCCTCACCCTGCAAAATCTTTAGAAGACTTGATTTTCCGGAACCATTCGGACCGATGATACCAATCCGATCACCAGGTGAAATAGTATAAGACAAATTAGAAAATAATGACTTAGTACCGAATTGTTTTGAAACTGATTGTAAGGAAATTAAGGGAGCCAATAAAATAGTGCTTTTGAATTATCAGATAGATGATAGAAAAAATAAAGTGGCCCCAGAGGGACTTGAACCCACGACCAATCGGTTATGAGCCGACTGCTCTGACCAACTGAGCTACAGGGCCGAAAATTAAAGCGAGACTCTATATCGAGGAAGGTAAATGGTCAACAAATAATAGCATTACAAATTAAATTTCTCTAATTTTATATCAAAGCTATCATCAAGCCACCCACTCTCAAGAGTCTCCGACTTAGAAACTTTACAAACAAAACTTTACATTTTGTCGACAAAGCCTTTTAACTTTTTAAGTCTACTTGGATGTCTTAGCTTTCTCAAAGCTTTTGCTTCAATCTGTCTAATACGCTCTCTTGTTACATCAAAATTCTTGCCGACTTCCTCAAGAGTATGATCGCTTCTTTCACCAATACCAAATCTCATCCTAAGCACTTTTTCCTCTCTTGGAGTCAAAGTTCCGAGAACTCTTCTTGTTTGTTCTTGAAGATTTAGATTCTCTACCGCATCTGAAGGTAAAACAACTCTTTTATCTTCGATGAAATCACCTAGATAACTGTCCGCGTCTTCTCCGATTGGAGTCTCTAGCGAAATTGGCTCTTTAGCGATTTTAATAACCTTTCTTACCTTATCAACTGAAATATCCATCCTTTCAGCGATTTCTTCAGGCGTAGGTTCTCGTCCTAGATCTTGGACTAAATACCTCTGAACTCTTACCAATTTATTAATGGTCTCGATCATGTGAACAGGAATTCGAATAGTCCGAGCTTGATCTGCAATTGCTCGAGTAATCGCTTGCCTAATCCACCAGGTGGCATAAGTCGAAAATTTATATCCTCGTTGATATTCAAATTTATCAACCGCCTTCATCAAGCCAATATTACCTTCTTGAATTAGATCCAAAAATTGAAGGCCTCTATTAGTATATTTCTTCG
>CAYYIQ010000085.1:0-13037 GCA_964472005.1 uncultured Bdellovibrionales bacterium
GCCAACTTCTTGCGAGGCACCATCTTTTCGTACGCGCGCAGGTCATCAACGATTCGCCGGACCCAAAGCTCAACCAGATCAATATCAATTGGCAGAATTTCTCCGTCAATCGTGTCTTCTGGCAGGGACAAGTTTCGTGCAGAACGTTCTCGTAGAAGCTCAACACCATTTTCCAATCCTAAGATTGTTTGACTAAGACTAGTCAGATCCATTCTCTACTCCTCCATGGAAACTCGAAACAGACACAAAAACCTCTTTGGTTTCTGCGAGATCTTCAATTCGATTAAATTGAAGATCAGGCATATTCATTTTTCTACTCGTTTACAATGAGAATTGGCAGCGTTCAGGTAAAAACAACTTACAACTAAAAGCTAAAATCACTCTATTTTGAAAGATCTCGCATAATTAGCCAATTAATGACCTAATTATGTGCGGATAATAGCAAACTTTTTCTTTTTTTCCAAAGAACTTTTCCCTACAATCATCGGGCCCTTACCTTGGGATAGAAAATAAAAAAAATATTAAAATAGTTTTTCTACTTATCGTGAAAATTTGTTGGTGCAGTATTGAAACCTTTTGAAACAAGCAAAGTTGGTCCAAATGAGTTACCTCAGATGAACCAACTTTTGAATGTTTAACGTTGAGTACATTGAAAAACCAATTACTTCCTAGTTAGCTGCCATTTGCTTCCTTGCGATGCATGTCGGCAATTTCTTTATCGCCGACATGATCGTAGCAAATTGCTAAAAGCTGGTGGCATTTTTTTTCAAGCGCTGGATCAACGATTGCCTTTTCCAAATCGGCAATTGCTTCTGTATACCTTCCAAGCTTAAATAGGATTTCGCCACGTGTTTCAAAGTACGATGGAATTGCTCTTTGAGAGTTGCTGATCGCAGAATTGGAGATAATCAAAACTTGCTCCAAATCTGCGTCACTCTTTTGAGACAACCCATAAGCCAAGTTATTCAAGATCATTCCGCTATTTGGCAACATTTCTGCAGCAAGTTGCAAATGAGCGACTCCTTGTTCCTCCTTGTCGTTCATCAGGTCAACTGTACCTTGGATAAAATGTGCGAATCCAGGCGAAGTACCTTTAACCAAGGCTTTCCGCAAAGTAACAACCTCTTCATTCTTATTTTCGATGCTTGCTAACACCTTATCAACCACAAGGGAATTAATCCCTGGATGATTGGGAGAGGTTTGCATTGCAAATTGAAGCATTTGAAGTTGTTTCAAATCGGAGTCAGCTTTTTGCGGGCCTGCATCGAGATACGCAATCCAAGCAACAAACAAGTCGCCAATCGCAAAATTTAGAGCGGCCTTCTCCTTAGGATCACCACTCAAATCTCATGACTTCTTCAAGGTGCGGACGGCGTCCGAGTATCGATTCAGAAGAGCATAGCACTGAGCAAGCCCCAAGGCATATTCAATCTTATGTGGTTCATCCTTGAGTAACTTTCCAATTGACTCAACACCGTCCTTGGCATATCGCTCGACTCGAAAATCAGTCTTCAGGTCTTTTGAGACATAAGCTGCCCTAACGTTCATCAACGGTTCACGGCGAGCGAGTTCGTCTAAAAGAGCAGTTGCCATTTTTTCTTTTCCCGAAGCAAGATAGAAATCAACGAGGAAAGATTTAGACTGCAAATCATTCTCGTCAGCCTTCACGATCACTTCCAATAGTCTTCCGACTTCTGCCTTCTGATCGCTCGGCATCTCATTCCACTTGAGTCCTTTGTAAAAGTTATTTAGCATCCAACGTGCTGCGCCAACATTCCGGTCAGAAGTCGCCAAGTTTTGCATGATTTGCATTGCCTCGGCGTCCTCACCTAGATTTTCTTTAACTATCGCTAACCTAAAAAGAAGATCAGGGTCGTCTTTTTTACCTTTAAGCTGGCGATTTAACACAATTCCTGCTGTTTTATAGTCTTCAGCTTCCCAAGCCGATTTGAATTGATCGTTCAACAGACCGTTTCTCCAAGAGCTTTCACCATCAGAGTATGCCATTGCAAAGGCGACCAAAAGTACTGACAGCAGAACAATCGCTGGGATGCCTTTCATGAAGCTTATCCATGGAATCGAGGCTGTCCAGGCAATAATAAAATCAATTGTCCAACCAAACCATTTGCGAGGTCGTAAATACCTTCTCATTATTCAGCTCCTTTTTCGTCAGTGTTAATGATCCGATCTTCAACATTCGCTTGAGTATCTTTTTCGCGACAAGCCGCTGATATTTCTTTCCGAATTCGGAAGAAGTCCTCTCTGAACGCTCGCAGTACTTGCGTATTAAGTTTCTGATCCGTCGTCACCCAAATTTGCATCATCGCCATCGACTCCGCCGGAGCGTCAATTAATGTATTAAACTTGGCATCAAGCCTCCCAGCTTGAGGGGGTGGGTATACAAATTTTCCATCGCCATATACTGCGGAATAAAAAAGGTAGCCTTCTTGACGATGGTTTTTACGAAAGCGCGCATACGCAATTGGTGTAGGGCTCGCATCCAAGATACCATCATCTGACGGGGTCTCTTTTTCCAGCGTTTCGCGTGTTAGGAGGTTCCATTCGTCATTACCGTAACAGAGACAAAATTCGTGCCACCCATGATAGGTTTGACTAAGAACTATCTGACCACCTAGGTCATTAAGTCGAAAATTCCAGACATCCGCGTTTCTGCCAAGCCGTGGATTTTCATTATCTCGACTTCTCTCGTGCGAGACGATTTCGAGATATTCAAGCTTGTTGTCAAAAATAGACTTAGACGGATTAAGAATCCTAGTATGATCCATGAAACCACCTGGAAGCCCAAAACCAGGAATCTTTAGTTCGCTTGCAGTCGCAAGCGAAAAAATAGTCAAAAATAAGCAGAATACGATCCCACTTACTCTCGCCGATTTTCCCAAGAGAATGCCTTCCATCAAAGTCACGCGACGATCTTTCGCACGGAGGACCGATGTACTCTCACCCTGATCAGACTCTGAAACAAAATCTTGGGCGAATTTGTTAAACAATCCGATGAATGGATTACGATCCCATCCACGACGACTTCGCGAGATACCATGAAATAGCGTCAAGATCAGATTTTCAAACGACCACAAGATCGCTATTGCAAACAACAAAGAAGCGTAACCAACCGTTGCATGCCGCCAACCATCAGTCACGTCGAAGTTTAACCAAACCTCCATTGCCACAATCGTAGTGACTCGTAATACATTCCCGACGACAGCAAGAACGATCGCCACTAAAACGTATAAGGGAAGTAGCCATAGTCCTCTTCGATTAACAGCAATGAAAAGACATGCCACAAACGCTAGCGTGAAAACTGATTGAATTCCGCTACACGCCTCTGCCACAAACAGTTCACGATTTGCTAACTGTATTGCATTGGTTTCCGTTGAATGTGGAATTGCCAGCAAATCAAGAAAAACACTTGATAGCTGAGTGGTAATTCGCTGAAGCTTAATCACGAAAAGTTGATCGAGACCGAGTGGCAAACGAATTAACATCAAAAGTGGTACTGATAGTCCAATTAAACTCTTTCCTGACTCGTCTGATTGCGAGTAGAAGAATGTAATTCCCAGGAGCACAAGACTAATTGCGTTCACCCACGGTGAGCCGACCACAATAGCAAAAGTCGCAATAGCCACAGAAACAGCAACGAGTGACCCAGCTACGAAGTTTCTAGGTCCTTGAATATTCGCTCGGTTCATTCTTGTTCGTGCAAGCCAAAAAATGGCTACGAGCGCGAAAGGAAAAAACTGATAATGTTCAAGCCTCCAAAGGTTTAAGAAATACGAAACGATCATCGGAATCGAGATCGTCGCAAGCAAAACCCAAAACCAAATAGCCGTTTTACCAATTAAGGCGCGAGGGGCTATATTCTCGTTATGTAGAGTACTCAATGGAATCTTCCATTTTAAGGGACAACTAGCATCGGCCAAGGCAGCCATCGAGCATTGACCGTCAATGCTCGAGTAACTTGTTTCTTTAACAAGCTAGACTATTGCAGAGCTTAAAGGATCTCCTTTTGGGGAAACTATTTAAAACCTGAAAATTTTGCACCAACATTTTCCTAATACACTGAACAACTAGGTAAATGTTGGAAAAGTTCTTCTACTTTTACTAATGGGAAAGAACGGTAAAATTACTTTTATCGTACGATGGATTAGAGGCGAGGTTAAGCTCTAAATACGCATTAAAATGATCTGCTATAAATAACTTTTTTAACTCTTCTACACAAGATTTACGGTGATTTTTGTAGCTTTTTCAATAATTTCAAGCAGAACACTCGGAGATTAATTCGGAGGGGATAACACCCTGAAAATACTGCGCCAGGATATCAAACAGATGTTTAAACTTTGAAGCACTTTCCTATGTCTCTAAATTAAATCGCCCAAGTTTCTTAAAGTAACGAGAACTCAAGAGTATCAACAGAAATAGACTATAAATTCCGACATCTTACCTAGGTTTCTCACAATATTTACTATCTTCTTAAAATAAACGTTATAATTCATTAAGGTTTGTTTTATTGAAACATTAATTTTTTACTTAACTTGGACCTCTCGACTTCGATGATCCACGTCAATTAGACAGTTAGAACTCTAGGGTGGTACCAGCTTATTTTTTTGAATTCCCACCTTAGTTTGAATGACAAAAGTTAATTTTGGAATGAAATGTTTTTTTAATTGCTAGCCACAGCCTTTTGTATTGTTCTTTAACAATTAACTCTCGAGTTATTCAAAATGAAATTTACGGTCTTTCATTTGAGACGCTGGTTCATATTGCCCCCGATCTGCTTAGGCGAACAAATAGTTAGCAGATAATATTACATATACAAGTTTTCAGCTGAAAGACGTAAGAAGGAAAAAATGTTTTCCATTAGGTTTTTAAATATCTTGATAGACATTTCTCAATTACTAGTTTCACATTTTACTACTAGAGAAGGCGCATAACTCCGCAAAACAGTAACATATACTTTTTTATGGAGTTATGTGGCGAAGTACGCTCACATTCAAATACTCGTTCCTAACCTCTAGCTAATGGATTGAACTATGTCTTTCGTACTAGTTAAGACAGCTATCTTCTTGATCTGCGTCGTCATAGCAATATATGCGTTAATCATTTTCAAAAATTCTGGCAACCCCCGAGGAGAAGAAAAGATGCCTATTCGCCAGGTCTTACCCGTTAAACAAAGTGTCGGAGGATTGCGCAGATATCAGAAAAGCATTGATTTGCTTTACGATCATCTAAGCCTGCTCCCAGGGGAACTGGATCGATCAAATCGTTTACTTTTTTATGTTCAACTAAGTAGCGAAGAGAACAAACCCAGTCATTGTCGCAAACTGTTTCGAGACCAAACCCTTGGTGAATTTTTGATCACTTACGAGGAGCGAGTCGAAAAAATTTGGCTTGTAGTCGAATCGATCATCAACTACGAAGACATCGAAGTTAAAGATATTCCTAAAGGTTCTCAGCTCATCTCGTGGATTCACACAGTCACGTTTCTAAAAATCAGAAAATCACGGCTAAAAAAAATGATCTCCAATTATAAAACAGAACTCGAATCAAAGTGAGATTCGTTCATTATTTTTTATAGCGCGCAAGAAAAGATTACTAGAGTCTTTTGTAAATCCTTCTTGCGTGCTTCATCGTTTTTAGATTCATTGAATTATCAATAAAATATAATAGTAGAAATTGTCCCCCACTAAGAAAGCTCGTCATCCCAACGTCGCTCTATCATCACAAAAGTCTTTATCTCTGCGAAAAAACCCGTCCGAGAAAAGACAATTAACATTAGCCGGTAAATGCCGCGCAGAAATGACGACATTATCCTGATTCTCGTACTACTCGGACGCAGAGCGATCCCTGCGAAGCCCGTCATCCCTGCGAAGCCCGTCATCCCTGCGAAAGCCCGTCAACCCTGCGAAGCCCGTCATCCCTGCGAAAGCCCGTCAACCCTGCGAAGGCCCGTCATCCCTGCGAAAGCTCGTCAACCCTGCGAAGGCCGTCAACCCTGCGAAGGCCGTCATCCCTGCGAAAGCAGGGATCCAGGAGGACCATTCCAACCACCTGAACCTACATTTTCAAAGAGAGAACTGTTGTCCTATGTGCACAGGAAAAAAGAAAACGATTATAAGCCCGTCATCCCTGCTTTCGCAGGGATGACGGGCTTTAGCAGGGATGACGGGCTTTGCAGGGACGACGGGCTTTAGCAGGGATGACGGCGGGGCGATGAAACTAACTTTGGACGCAAGAGCATCCGCCGCAACAGGTCATACTGGAACCAAGAGTGTTTGCAAGTACGGCCATCGTTGTGACATAGACGTGGACCAGCAATATGCGCAACCTCTTTCTAAATCGACTAGAGCCAGCAACACGCGTAACATCCTTATAAATCAACAAGTTGAACTCAATATTGAACTATTTTCTTCTTCCAAATATAGTATAGATCATCAAGGAGGCAACATTGTCTTCGAGAAAAGGTAAATTTCAGTTATCCCCAATTTTTTTCAATACTTTCGCTCTTTAAACATCTAATCAGTTTCAATTTTATTACGAACAAATAGAATTGCCCCAATCTTTTTTAAACATAAGGTTTTTTCCTTTAGGAGTGTTCTAATGAATACTAACGCAAAGACCGAAGTAGAAGGTTGTCCATTTACCCATCTATTAGCGGCATCGAGATTTGCCAAGCCATCGAAATACGTTTCTGGAACAATGGGAGTTGAATTTTCCGCCCTGCCCTATTTTGAGAGTTCAAAAACCTTTAAAATCAAGCCAGTATTTGATCTGAGTGTAGAACCATGGAATGGCACTCGCAGTGAACGAATTGTCAACGGCCTGTGGTTGATCCACCCAGAACATTTACAAGCTGGTATTGGTCTCTTCGGAAACGAAAATAACGCGAACGAGTCCGCAGCTCACATGAAGCTAAAAGGACATAAAATGTCCGTTGCAAAACTTGGATCGAGTTTTCGACAATTTCTAGATCCGCTTTGGAGCTCGGTCGACTTAATGGAAGAGTCATTTTGGACAAACGATAGTCTTCAACATGAAGAAACCCGTTTCAAATTCGAAGAAGGTCTGCGCATTCTCCGCCTCATTCAAAAAACCAAGTCGCTCTACGCACTAGCTAGGATGAGAGAGAATCATCCCTATTGGACATAAGTTTTTCAACTCTTAGAGCATGCATCTTAATAGATGCATGCTCTCTTTAATGAGTAGTTTTTTTTGGGCAACCACAGAGACACAGAGAAAGAAATACGATTCTGTCAAAAGCACTCTGGCACTTCAATATTCGTGCAATAGAAACGGGCACCTCCTACTCTGTGCATCTGTGGTTGCCCCCAAAAAAAACTACTCATTACTAGAATTGACCCGAACATTCTCAGGTTTGTCTATTCCTGAAAAATAGAACAATGCCACGTTCATAGCGGCAGTATAGAGAAAGGCACCAATGACAAAAACGGACCAAGGTGAAATTTTTTTCTTCATTTTATTCCTTTTTAGGACCGATTATATTTAAAGTTTTTTCAAGAGTTTCGTTGTGTTTGGAATGCGCGACTAATACAACTTCCTTTTGTCCTTTATCCGCTAACATTTCTTTCTCTACCGAGATAAATATCGGCATATCAAAGATTTCTCCAGCTTTTACTTCAATTTCAGTCAAAGGTGATATCAATTGTATTTCGCCTGTATCACCACCGATTTTAATATCGAAGACTTCATTTTCACCAGACTTATTTGATAGTCGTAGTTTAAATTGATTCATAATCCTACCATCAGTAGACTCGACAAACATCGAACTCTTAGCTTCCCGCAGAACATCAAAATCAAAATTTGTACGGATCTTAAGAAAGTAGTAAAAAGCTGAAAAGTATGCTGCCAGTATTAGGCAATAGACTACCAACCTAGGTCTAAAAAATCGTCTTGCTCCACCCAGTAATTTTCGTTCTGTGTCGTAGCGAATTAAACCGCGTGGTCGACCAACTTTATCCATAATTGAATCACAGGCATCGATACATTGAGAACAATTAATGCACTCTAATTGTAAACCATTCCGAATGTCGATTCCTGTAGGACAAACTCTGACACAAAGCTTACAATCAACACAATCTCCACTTGCTTCCTCGTCTTTAACCTTCCCCCTTGGCTCTCCACGTTCCAAGTCATAACCAATGACTAAGGAATCTGGGTCTAACATTACGGATTGGAAACGTGCATACGGACAAAGGACTGTACAAAACTGTTCTCTAAACCAACCAAATTGAAATCCCATCAATAAAATAAGTATGATCATGACGGAAAACAAAACGGGATTTGCCGCAGGAGAACTAGTCATAACTTCTATAAGCTTATCCGGCCCAATAAAGTATGCTAACGCAGTATTGGCGATGATCACAGCGCAAAAGGCTGAAATCCCATGCTTAAGAGTTTTTTTAAAAATTTTTTCTTTGCTCCAGGGTGATTCATCAAGTCGCTTTCGCTGACTAGCACTGCCTTCTATCAATCTTTCAATTGGCCGAAAAAGAAATTCTAAAAAGACAGTTTCAGGGCAAGCCCACCCACACCAGACTCTTCCAAGGATAGAAGTAACCAAAAACAATATCAACCCCATCGAAGTCAAAAAGAACATAAAGAAAATGGTATCGGTTGCCCAAAAATCGGCTCCGAAAAAGGTAAATTTTCTCTCGTGTAAATTCAGTAATATAAGCGATCCACCGTTATACTTTATCCATGGAGCGATCAGGTAAACGATCATCAACGTATAAGCAACAATCGATCTTAATTTAAGGAACTTCCCCCATACTATTTGAGGATACACCCAATTACGATTTCCCTTTGAATCAATCGTGTAAAGTTTATCTCGGTAGTTAGGGTTTTTAGCATCTGGTTTCTTAACGCTAGGTGTATCCATCGCTGTTAGTGTTTATACACTTCTCCTTGTGGTTCTTTAGGGTTAGCCGGATTTGATCCTGCTATCGATCGAATATATCCAACAACTGAATTAATTTCTTCGTCCTTAAGAATCCCCTTCCAAGCTAGCATTCCCTTCGAAAGAACGCCGTTTTCAATAATCGTTTTAATCTCCGCAAGATCTCCGCCGTGTATCCAATATTCATCTGTTAAATTTGGACCAATCAATCCACCACCTTGCATTCCATGACATGATCCACACTTTCCCAAAAAGACCTCCTTACCTTGAGCGAGGAATTTAGGGTCTTTAACATACTCTTCTAAGGACAAAGGTTGGTTGTTTTTTTCTAAAGCCAGTTTTTCTTCATGGCGCTTCTTGTCTTTCTCGATTTTAGCCAAATCCAAAACTAACGTTTCTTCCTGGGAAATCCCTGGTCCAACATGGTAATAGAACACATACACAAAGCCATAAGCGATCCCCAACCAGAACAACCACAACCACCATTTAGGCAAATCATTATCGTACTCTTCGATTCCATCGTAGCTATGATCTAATAATTCGTCTTCTTTTTTTCTATTATCGTCGCTCATTTCTTTCAAAAATTAGTGTTTTAAATTTAAATTCTACAAATCATCAAGAGGAAGATTTTCAATTTCCTTAAAGGCATCCTTTTTTTTCTTGAAAACTCCATATACGACGAAAGCAAACAAGGTGAACAAAAGTGCTGTCACAAAAAAACCAATTGATGACGCTACCTCTGGAAGTAAAAATCTCATTGACTTACATCCTTCTTTATATCTGTTCCAAGTCTCTGTAGATAAGCAATTAAGGCTAACATTTCGCTTTCTTCGCTCAGTGTCTCGGGTGCTGTCTGATTAGTAACCAAATCTGACTTAATTTCCCCAGCTTGTTTTAGATACAGTTCCTTTGAATTCTCAATTACGGAATCGGTGTACGGCACACCCAAGGTTTTCATAACCTTGAGCCTAACCGAAAGCTCGTCTAAGTCGAACTTATTATCAACCAACCATGGGTATCTTGGCATGATCGAACCTTGACTCAGGCTCGCTGGATCTATCATATGATTATAATGCCAAGCATTAGGATACTTACCACCGACTCTGTGAAGATCTGGTCCCGTTCTCTTGGATCCAAACTGAAATGGATGGTCATATACAAATTCACTACTCTTTGAATACTCACCATATCGAAGAATCTCGTCGGCAAAAGGTCGAACCATTTGTGAATGGCAATTATAACAGCCCTCACTTACATAAATATCGCGTCCCACCAACTCCAATGGGGTATAAGGTTGAATTTTAGGATTCTTTGGCATGCTCGCATTAATCATTGTTAATGGAACGAACTCAAATGGGCCTCCGATAAAGACTGCAATTAAAGTAAAAATCGTAAACCACAAAGGCGCTCCTTCCAACTTACGATGCCACGGTGTTGGATGTTTTGAAGAGTCCTCTTCGTGATCTAGGTTTTTCAACGCGACTTGAAAATGTGGATCCGTCAAACTTACTTTTTGAGCTCTAGCCATGGCTACAGTTTTGAAAAAATTGTAAGCCATTACTATCATTCCTACGAGATACAAAGTACCTCCGACCAATCTCATAAAATAGAATGGCTTCATTCTTACAACGGTTTCAATGAAATCAGGGTATTTTAAAGCACCTTCTGGGGTAAGTGCTCGCCACATTAAAGACTGTGTAATTCCACCTGCCCACATTGATGTGACGTATAATAGAATTCCAATCGTTCCCATCCAAAAATGGGCAATGATCAATTTTTGGCTCCAAAATGGAATCTTCCAAAGCTTTGGAACTAGGTAGTACATCATCCCAAACGAGATAAACCCATTCCAACCAAGAGCTCCACTATGGACGTGTCCGATCGTGTAATCTGTATAATGCGTTAGAGCATTTACTGATTTAATAGCCATCATCGGCCCCTCAAAAGTCGACATTCCGTAAAACGTTAAGCCGACCACCATAAACTTTAAAACTGGATCTGTTCGTAATTTATCCCAAGCACCTCTTAAAGTTAGTAGCCCGTTAATCATTCCACCCCAAGATGGTGCGATTAAGGCGATCGAGAAAACAACTCCCATCGTCTGAGCCCAATCTGGCAAAGATGAATTTAACAAGTGATGTGGTCCAGACCAAATATAGAGAAAGATTAAAGACCAAAAATGTATGATGGATAAACGATACGAAAAGACCGGACGATCTGCCGCTTTAGGAACGAAATAATACATCAAACCTAAAAACGGAGTGGTCAAGAAAAAAGCTACGGCATTGTGCCCGTACCACCACTGAACCAAAGCATCTTGCACACCTGAATATATCGGGTAACTTTTATAAAGTGAAACTGGGATCGCAAGTGAGTTAATAATGTGAAGCATTGCTACAGTGATAATCGTAGCAATATAGAACCAAATGGCTACGTATATATGCTTTTCTCTTCTGGTATAGAGTGCACCAAAGAAGTTAATTGCAAACACCACCCAGACGACTGTAATTGCAATATCTATCGGCCACTCAAGTTCGGCATACTCCTTAGATGCCGTAATACCAAGTGGTAAAGTTATTGCCGCAGCGACTATTATCAATTGCCATCCCCAAAAATGGATAGCACTTAATTTGTCAGAGAACATCCTTGTCTTAAGTAGCCGTTGGGTCGAATAGTAGATCCCAGCAAAGATGGTATTTCCAGCGAATGCAAAAATTACAGCATTCGTGTGCAAGGGACGCAACCTTCCGAATGTAAGCCAGGGCAAATCGAAGTTCAAAATTGGAAAAGTTAACTGGCTCGCTATAACGACACCAACCAACATTCCGATAACGCCCCATAAAATAGTTGCGATAATAAACAAACGAACGATTTTATCGTCGTAAGAAACAGTCTCAGTCTGACTCATACTCTTTTACTTTTAGTTTACGTTTTAATTTTGATTGTCAGTATGATGTTAAAAGTTATCAAATAACACAAGTTTATTTAGAAAATTCTAATCCTTAGTTATCGATTAAGCTATAAACAGGTGTTGTATTATTCTTTCTTTTCTTCGTCTTCGTCGTCAAAAAGTATTCTGATTTGAGGCGTCTCAATATCATCAAACTGCCCTGTTTTTAAGGCCCAGAGGAATGCGCCCAGACCTACGCTTGAGAGCGCTAAACTTAAAGGGACGAGCAGGTAAATTATTTCCATTAGGGTTAATCGCGAAAATACTATTTTTATTTTTCAGGCTGGAATCTTGGTAAATTCACAGAAATCCCAAGCACGATCAACGAACTTATCGGCATAAGTATCGCTGCAACAAGTGGAGAAACAAATCCACATGCAGCAAGGATAGTCCCGCAAAAATTATATAGCAAAGAAAAAAGGATATTTAACTTAGCCGCACGTATCGTACTTCGCGAGCCTTCGATCAATTGTTTTAGCTTTAAGGACTTGAAATCAAGAATAATAACGCCACCAACCTTTTGCAGTAGCTCGATTCCACCGGTGACACTAACTCCGACTCCTGCTGCCTTTATGGCCAAAATATCGTTCAGCCCATCCCCGACCATTAAGCTTTCTGGGCCTAACTCCCTAACTTTCAATTCCTTAGCCTCGGGAAGCATTTCAGAAAATACATTTTCTGACTTCAGTCCGAGTTCATTGGCAGCATTGTAAACAACATCTTTTCGATCACCCGAAAGGATAAATATCTCAAAGCCATCCCGCATAAATTCCCCAAGAACACTCCTCATCCCCACTCTGACTTGATCGTTTAATTTAAAAACTAATTTCAAATCTTCATTTTCGGTTACAAAAACTAAAGTTGTATTAGAATTTTCTTGGAGATCAATTAAGTTTTCATAATTTGAATCAGAAGGCAGGATGTTCTTATTCCCAATAGTAATACTCGAATTCTTCGCAAAGGTACCCTTAACGGATTCCCCTATTTTAACTTCTTTTTCAAATTGTTCTTGTAGTTCCGAAGTATCGATCTTCCGACTTACAAAATCTGAAATGCTTCTTGCAATTGGATGTAACTCCTCTCGCTCAAGAAGATATATTCTTTGAAGAAGTCTTTCTGTTTCTTGTTCAGAAACGTAGCTAACCAGGGAGACTT
>CAYYIQ010000086.1:0-12989 GCA_964472005.1 uncultured Bdellovibrionales bacterium
ATCCTCCTGAATCCCCGCTTTCGAATCTGTTCGAGTAATTTTTCCTGTCATCCTCGCGAACGTGGGGATCCAGGTGACTGAAACATGAGTCCTCCTGGATCCCTGCTTTCGCAGGGATGACGTCGGGACGCAGGGACGACGTTGAGTCGGGACGCAGGGACGACGTTGAGTCGGGACGCAGGGACGACGGTTGTGGCCCAAATTCGTATTATTCGGACAGTCCCGCAGGTTAGGATCTAGGAGCGTTAACAATTCGCCTCCCTACTTAAAAGTATCGTAAATTTCCCCTTTACCTAGGAAATTATCATCAACGATCGACCAACTACCACCAGTCCATTCAATTTCCACTTCGATGCGTGGAAAACTTACATTTCCTCGTCTTTTCCTTTGGAAATAAGCTTTGCCGTAGTTTCCTGAAATTGAAATATCTTGAAAATCTAGGCTAGCTAAAGGATGCATATCGTATGGCCAACGATCTTTCAATCTACTTAATCTAACACCATATTCTTCTATATTTAAATTTTGATTTTTTAGATATTCAACCAAATACAAACTTTGTGAAAGAGTCTGGATTTTCCCATTCAAAGATTCGTTCAAGTAATCAATCGAAATCCGTGTAGCAGTAATTTCAGCTCCACCATTGGTCTTAGTCGAACCAATTATTCCACAAGCGGAAAATATTGTAAGGGAGAGAATAATAAAAAGGTTTTTCATAAAATATAATGTGTATTACTTAATTCAATTCACGATCGCAGAACTTAATTTAAGTTAAATAAAGTTCTGCGATCTTCTAACTCATGACTTCGATTATGATATCGAGAAACAATAAGAAAGACCAGCAGATAAACTAGCGTAGATGAACGCGTTGGTTTTTTAGGCGACCACAAAGGCACAGAGGCACAGAGAAAGGAATTTGATTCTTCTAGTACCTCAGAGACTATGCTATAAAAACGAGTACTTCCCATTCTGTGCTACTGTGGTCGCCCAAAACCAACGCGTTCATCTTCGCTAGTTTATCTGCACCGCCACGTAAAAAAGAAAAGGCTGAAATGCGAAATGCATTTCAGCCGGATATTGTAATTGTATTCAAAACCTTTGAGCGCCTTTTTTATGGTGACAGCATGGAATCTAGACGACCGTAAGATAAGCAACTCAAAACTCCGAATCTTGCGACTTGAGAAAGGCTGTTGGAATGGAGGATCAGCTTGTTCGCAAGTACGACACCTTCGTTCGGATGCCGATTTAGGCAGTGTGTTGAAAGTCCTCGGGCAAGAATGACTTCAAAACTGGGTGAAATCGAAACGACTTCGGCTAGACGTTTGATCTCGGGGTTTCTTTGTAATGTCTGGAAATTGATACCGACTTTTGCAATCGCTTTTAAGAGGCGTCGCGTAATTTTGTCGGAATTAGATTTCCTAAACGCCGAAACCAAAGGATCAACTGCATGGAAGCAACGCCGTGAATCACAAAGAACAGCAATCGAAGCTTTGCGAACACTTTGGCCGACTCTCTGTTCCTCGAGTAGGGAGATCATCGAATCAATACTCTCCTGTGAAAAACAGCAAAGTGAAATAACCCTGACAGCAACAAGCAATGTGCTCGATTTATCGCTACGTTCGCAAACAATTCGTGCGATCTCGAAAAGCCTGAGGAGTAAGGTATTATTTGGATTGTTTCTCGCAAAAACTGAAATATCGTACAGCATCGCCCTTTGCTTTCGCTGCGTCACCTGTAAAATCACAGACTCAAGTTTGATGATCGCACCCAAGTTCCGTGATTCGAGTAGCACCGAGGTGAAAATCCGCGATGTTCGGAGGCAGGTAGTGATGTTCAAAAAATGACAAATGTCATTTACAACACTTAGCCTCGGTAAGTCTGTCGAAAACTCCCCACCGGCTTTCAAATACTCGGAAATCGCATTCGATAACGATCGAGAAAATTCGCGCTCAGGGTACTTTGCGAGAAGCCCCACAAGACTTGGTACAGAAATGTTCTGTAATTCCTGGATGATCGAAATCAATCGGGGAAAAACATCTTCGATGTGAAGGCGTGTTTCCATAGAATCCGATTTTTTGATTTTCGGCTTCGACTTGTGAACAGAACGTCCGAAGATACCATCCAGTTCACTACCACCCTTAGACTTCTTCCTTAATCTTTCGCGCTTGTTCTGTACGTTCTTAGCGTGTCCACGACTAAGGGAACGTTTAGAAGGTTTACGGATCTCTCCATCACCCTTCTTATATTCGTTTCCAGTCGCGTCTGCTAAAAACGAAAACTCTTTCACAAGCCGATCAACAGCAACCGCCAGATTAGAAATTTTCATCTCTAACCTCCCTTTTTAAAAACCATGATCTACACAAATTACAATGTACTAGGCATTATATATGGGATATTACGAAAACTCTAATATTATAAAACTAGTTAATGTCTACTTAGTTTAATGATCTTAAAGGATAGATCTGTTTATTCTTTTAAAATTCGAATAAAGTATCGTGAATTGAGGGTGAAATATTTGCTTAAATCTAAGCATATTATGATACTTCATCAAATTAAACTTTCTCAAGCCATTTTAAATCTCTATCGATTGTCCGATGAACTTCATTATTTTTGTAATTACCATTTTGAGCGTCACGCTCGCTATCGATGTTACAGCCGATGAAAAATTAAGAGTCGTCTCCCTTACACCAATTATAACTGAAATTATCTCAGAGCTAGATCAGGAAGAAGTGCTCGTCGGGAAAACTGCTTTTTGCGCATTGAAAAATAAAAATTTAGAAGTTCCAAGTGTTGGTTCATATCTCGATACGAGCATCGAGGGGATATTTAGTTTGAAACCCGATATCGTGTTGCTCTCTAAGGAACAAGGCGCAACCGCTGCGAAACTTGCAAAGCTTGGAATAAAATCTATTAAAATTTCGAATCAAACAATTGAGGGGATAAATCAGGCAATAATTACGATTGCGAATGCGCTAAATGTTTCTGAGCGAGGTGTGGAACTGGTTTCTAGTAAGAAACAACAGGTTGAATCTATAAAAAAACTCTGCAATGACAAAAATAAAGCAAAACGCGCAATCTTTATATTTGATGAAGGAAACAACGAGAGTCGAAAAAAATACTTCATCGCGTCACAATCATCATTCTTTACCGAAATAATGAAAATGAGCGAGCTTGAAAATTTATTTAAGTCAGATCACGAGTATGCCGAAGTTTCGATCGAAGGAATCTATTCATTAAAGCCAGAGATCATATTTTTAGTGACAGAAACTAAAGAACCAGAAAAAACTTTGTCTTTTCTAACAGACGTTCTAAACTTAGGAGAAAATCAAAAAATTGTACTTCTACCTAAGGAGCCCACTGTCTTTCCTGGCCCAAGGTATCCTGAGATATTGAAGTCCTTTGCCTGCAACAGCAACTATGACATTGAAAGTAAATGATGAAAGCTATTCTTGACGTAAAAATACCGCTGCTTAGGCTCAATGACCGCGATATCTTAAAAAATATTTCATTCTCCCTGCCAAAAGAAACAATACTTTCGGTCGTCGGACCAAATGGAGCAGGGAAGACAACGTTGCTTAAAGCGCTTTTTAGCCCGAGGGACTTTAGAAACCTAAAATTTACCTTACACGATAATGATATAAGTAAGCTTTCAGGCAAAAGTTTTGCAAACAAAATAAGCTACCTTGGAGCATCAGACTTCTCCCAACCGTTAATCACGATAGAAGAATTTTTTATAAATTCTTGTTATTCGACTGAAGTAGATAACGAAGAAATACATAGAGGTTTAAAAGCCTGGGAGCTTGAGTCCCTAAAGGGGCAGCGGGTATCAAATTTTTCCCTTGGGGAATTTCAGAGATTGCTGCTCGCGACAACGTTCTATCAAAAAGCTGAACTATATATCCTTGACGAGCCCGAGAGACACCTTGATCCAGCAGGAATTAAGATTCTGCAAAATGTTATGTCGAACCTAAGGGAACGCGGGAAAAATGTGATTTTTACATCTCATGACATCAATCTTTCGATCTCAACTGCTGATATCATTTTAGGGATAAATAAGGATGGTGAGCAGGACTTTCTATGCGATAGGGAGCTCCTAGAAAGCAGTAAGTATTTAAATAAGTTGTTTAATGTGAACTTCCAGTATTTAAAAATACCAGACGGGACTGTAAAGGTATTTATTTAAATGAAAAACAAGATACTAATTACGTTTCTTACATTAATCTCTTTTTCAACGATCATCTTCGCCAGTTCTTTTGGGGCGGCAGGTTCGATTAATCTTTTAAGTGAAATTTTTAATCAGACTGGGTCTCAAGTACTCTTGGAGTTAAGAATTCCACGAGCGCTACTTGGATTTATTGTTGGTTCAGGCCTTGCGATGTCTGGTGTTGTGCTGCAAACTTTTTTTAGGAATGATCTTTGTTCCCCATATACACTAGGGATTTCAAGTTTTGCTTCACTTGGAGCGGTTATAGCCATCTTCTTAAATTTAAGTGCGCCTTGGGTTCAAGTTGCAGCTTCCGTCGGAGCGCTCGCTGCCTTAGGTATACTTCTATTAATGTCATTTGGAAGGTTCTTAAGAGACACATCAACAATTTTACTTGTTGGAATTGCGTTAAGCCTTGGCTCATCTTCCCTTATCACGCTCTTTCAGCATCTTGGAGGGCCAGATAAACTATTTGAAATGACAAAGTGGCTTGAAGGCGGAATTGAAATCCTTGGCTTTAGCTCACTTGTCTTACCAATTGTCGCGCTAACGCTAATTATTGTTGTTTATTTTTCTAGTGAAAGAGAGTTGAATTTAATTCAAGTGAGTTTCGAATATGCACGAGGTCGTGGAGTTAATATCGAACGAACAGCTTTCTTTCTAATTGTGCCAACGAGCATCTTCATTGGAATTGTCACTTCTATCTGTGGGCCAATCGGATTTGTTGGTCTCATTGTCCCGCATATAGCAAGGACTTTTACTGGCGCGAATCATAGAGCGCTGTTGTACGTATCATTCCTCATTGGTGGGGGGTTCTTAGTGTTAATGGATTTAATTTCAAGACTCATAATCGCACCAGCAGAATTACCAGTCGGAATTTTGTGTGGCGTAGTTGGAACACCATTCTTTTTAGGCGTTTTAGTAAGAAAGTTTAGTCGTCATAAATGACATAAAAACTTCGCGTTTTTCAAACTTAAATACAGACTTTTGCATTAGCATCTCAAATGCAAATTTAACGAGCGTTCTTCTCTAAATAATTCTAAGGTAGGAAAAATCGGTTTTAACAAATATATGGAGTCCCAGTAAAATGGATCGAAAAGACGCAGAAGATCAAGATCGTCCCCAAGGCGATTTGATTGGTTTTAAAAAATATTTTTCTCACGATATCGTATCAGGATTTCTAGTTTTTCTTATAGCTCTCCCTTTATGTTTAGGAATTTCACTTGCAAGTGGGTATCCAGCAGTTTCTGGCGTATTTTCGGCAATCATCGGCGGAATTCTTGCGGGTGTGTTTAGTAATTCTGAATTGACGATAAAAGGCCCGGCAGCTGGTTTAATTGTTATCGCAATAGGTTGTATTCAGGACTTTGGAGGGAATGGGATGCTAGGCGGTTGGTCTGAATCAGACATGCTAGCATACCGAGCTGCTTTAGCTGTTGGATGTGTAGCCGCAGTACTTCAAATACTTTTTGGTTTATTTAGGGCTGGAATTGTTGGAGAGTTTTTTCCAATTTCCGCAGTACATGGAATGCTTGCAGCGATAGGTGTGATTATCATCGCAAAACAAATGCCCGTTGCACTTGGAGTCTCAGCGTCGGGTGAGCCAATTACAATGTTATTAAGTATCCCCAAGTATATTCTTGAAGCCAATCCTGCCATTGCTGGTATCGGAGTAACCAGTATAGCGATCATGTTTATGTGGCCGATTTTTCGCACAAAGTTTTCATTGATAGCGCGAGTGCCGGCTCCAATGATGGTATTATTGATTGCTATTCCTATGGGACTATATTTTGATTTGATACATTCGCATTCCTATTTACTTAGCGGTCATCAATACAAATTAAGCGATCAATATTTAGTGGCCATGCCAGACCAGATATTTGCAGTCTTCTCCGCTATTTCCATCCCAGATTTTTCAATCTTAGGTGAGGGGAAAGCTTGGAAATGGATATTTATGTTTTTCATTATTGGTTCATTAGAGTCTCTACTTAGCGCCAAGGCAATAGACTTACTTGATCCATGGAAGCGAAAAACAAATATAGATAAAGACATCGTCGCAGTTGGTGCAATCAATTTGTTGGTTTCTTGCATCGGTGGTTTACCGGTTATTTCTGAAATTGTTAGAAGTAAAGCGAACATTGACAATGGAGCGAGAACTAGATTCGCGAATATGTGGCATGGAATTTTTCTTCTACTTAGTGTTTCTCTAATTCCAATGATTTTACATCGAATACCATTAGCCGCACTTGCTGCTATGTTAGTTTACACTGGATACCGACTTGCGCACCCAACAGAATTTTTACATATTTATAAAACTGGGAAAGAACAGTTGTTTATTTTTTTGGTTACATTAGTCGGAGTACTTGCCACCGATTTGTTAATTGGAATTGCGATTGGAATAGGATTCAAGTTCGTTATTCATCTTGTTAATGGAGTCTCTGTCCGATCACTATTTCGTTCTTATATTGACATCTCGATGAAAGATGAAAAAACGAAAATTATACACGCGCATGAGTCGGCCGTTTTTTCGAACTGGATATCGTTAAGAAAAGTTATATATAAAATTGCACTAGACGAAGGTCTTAACGTCTGTATAGATTTTTCAGATACAACGCTAGTGGATCATAGTGTGATGGAACACCTTTACGAAGTGCAAGAAGAGCTAGGTCAAAAAGGTATATCGTTTGAGATCGTAGGTTTCGAACGTCATAAACTTCTTGCGGATCATGAATTTGCGGCAAGGAAGAGAGTATTAGGTAGTGTGTAAATAATTACTTTGAGTGGTATGTTCAAAAGGCAATGTGGATTATGTGTGGAGGCTCGTTTTTTCTAGTCGTTCCCTATTAAGTAGTTAACAGCAGAAATTCATGTCGGGAGAGCCGTATGCTAGGTAATTGTCGCGCTTGCACTTCCTGAGTTGGCGGATGATTGAGGTAGTTAACTTTAAATTCTCACCTTTTAGGTTTCTGGGTGCTACTACACGGTAGTGGCTATACAATCAGACCTCTGAAATTAGAGGTGAGTGACTCCGTGACTAAGTAGCCACAAACGGAATCTTTTCTATATAGTATAGGCAATTACTAATTATTCCTGAGTGGTTTTGTCGGCAATGTGTTCGAATTGAGCCATTCTCCATAATATAGAACATCATTGCCTATGGTAGGCGTTATGTTAGCTTGACATGCCTAACAACGGTAAGCTATACCCTCTTCGGAAAATGAACAGTAAAATATGATGTTTTACTATTCGTCTAGAAAAATCAGCTGCTTATAGGATTTCTAAGTCAATGATGTATTTATTTGAAAAAGGTGGTCTAGTTATGCTCCCACTTGCTGCGTGCAGTTTAATTGCTGTTGCAGTTTGTCTTGAGCGAATGCTTGCATTTTACCTTGAAAGACGAAATCTAAAAGTTGCTGAACTTTGGAGTTTCTTAGACTCTCTTCGTAAAAAAAATTCGCCATCTAAAGTAGTTGTCTTAAGTTCACATCCAATTCTTTCTAGAGTTGAAGATTCTATCGCAAGTGGAAATTTTCAAGTAGTTCGACAAATTGTCGAAGTTGAAGTGTCAGCGATGTATATGAGACTTCAAAAAAACTTGTCGATACTAGGTGTCATCGTTGCAATCGCCCCATTGCTAGGAATTTTAGGTACGGTTACTGGAATTATTAGTTCGTTTTCAGTTCTGCAAGAAGCGATGCTTAGCAATCCAAATCTTGTTGGTGCTGGACTTTCGGAAGCACTTTTAACAACGGCGGTAGGTTTAACCATTACAGTACCAGCGTTAATTGCTCTAACTTATTTTCAGAATCGTAGTGAAACCATCGTTCATGAAGTTGATCAATTTGCCGAAGAACTTGAAATATTCTTGTTGTCGAGCAAGAGCAGCTTGTCAAAGACTGAAAGTGAAGCGAAAATTTCACAAGCAAAAGCAGCAGCATAAAAAAGATTATGAGACGTAATCGAAAATTCAAACGTTCGCGAATAACAGAAGTTAACATCTTGCCACTAATTGATGTTTTATTTCTTCTGTTAGCTTTTTTTATAATTCTAACTACGTCAATGGTGATGCAAAAGGGCTTTGCCGTTAATCTAGCGCAAGCCGAATCTGGATCTCGAACAGAGCAGGATCCTGAGCAACTCGCAGTTAGTCTTTCAAAGGAAGGAAATCTTTATTTTGGTAAAGATCAAGTGTCTTTAATTGAATTGGGAGAACGTCTTTCTGAAGAGAAAAAACGTGTTCCAGATGCTGTGGTTTTATTGAGTGCGGATAAAGATGCTACTCATCAAACTGTTACCTCTATTATGGATGCAGTGAGGAAGGGCGGATTTTTTAAGATAATAATGAACGTCTCTCCAACTGCTGGGGGGAACGCATGAGTTTACGCGCATGGTTGTCAGCTTCATTTATATTGCATTTAGGAGCCGGTGTTTGTTTCCGTGATGTGGTTGTTCAACCACCAATCGCCGTTGTCTCTCCTGGTTTTGCAAGTTCTGAGGCATTTACAGTAGCAATGAATTTCACTCCCCCACCGGAGCCTGTTGAAGTTGAAGAAGTTATTCCCGACCCAGAAATTGTTAAGAAAGAACTTCCGAAAAAAAAGCCAAAAGTTAAGAAGATTGTTCAAAAGAGAAAGGTTCAGCCAGTCGTAGAGGAGAAGGTTCAACCGAAAAAGGAAGAGATCGTTGAGCCAAAGAAAAAGGTTTCAACTGAAACGACAAGTGATCTGCAAGATGGTGCTCGCTGGATTCGACCAGCAGACTACATCAGTAATGTGCCTCCGAGATATCCAAGTACGTCTAGAAGAAAGGGCGAAGAAGGGCTGGTTATTCTTAAGGTACTAGTTCGAGAGGATGGTAAACCAAGTGATATTTCAATCCATAAATCTTCGGGCTATTCTCGACTTGATAGCGCGGCGTTAGATTCAATTCGGAATTGGGCGTTTCGACCAGCGGAGCGACTTGGTCAAAAAATGGCGATGAATGTTCTCATTCCTGTAAAGTTCGAGCTAAGAACTTAGGCTTATCAAGCACTTCGTTCACCTACCTAATTTGTCAAGTTATGTCTGTTGTTAAAAGTTTCTTGAATAATTTGATTTATTGTTCGTCGATCTGCTTGACATGCCAAACACCCTGAGATACCTAGTTCAGCTTCAGTCGATTACTCGGTAAATTTACCTACGTCAGTAATAAATAAAACTGCATTAAATAATTTAAAGGTGTTTCATGTCCCCACGTATTACCAAAAAAATTACAAAAAAGGCTCGATTAAAGAACGAGCAAAAAGTTCGTGAGATTGAAAATACTAACCGTCTTTCTATTCGTGGATCTAAATCTGCGTCAGTTGGCGTTCGAAGCACTTTAGCAGCAGCTTGCGCATATTCTATTTTGTCTGGTTTTACACCGGTAAGCGCGCAAGAAACTAATACTGAGCCTTCAAGTATCACTTCACCTGAAATGCTTCCTCCGGTTGTGGTTAAAGACAAGAGATTGGGAATTGAAAGCCCTTACGCTGAGCCAGGTGCTCCGTATAAAGTTAACGACTCAGCAAACAGAATGGTTACAGAACCAATTGCTGAAACTCCAAAAAGTATTACAGTAATTCCAAAAGAAGTTATTCAAGATACTAAAGCTCAAACTTTCAAAGAAGCAATGCGCAATCAGCCTGGTATAACCTTGGGAACTGGTGAAGGTGGAAATGCTTTTGGTGATAGGATTTTTATTCGAGGGTTCGATGCACGAAACGATGTGTACATCGATGGGATGAGAGACCCAGGAGTAGTTCAAAGAGAAATTTTTTCGGTTGAGCAAATCGAAGTGATGAAGGGACCAAGCTCAGGGTTTGCTGGTCGTGGAACAACTGGTGGTGCCGTTAATATCGTTACAAAAGCTCCAGCTCCCGAAGATTTTAATAAGGGTGAGGTTACAATTGGTACAGACGCGACCAAACGGGTTACTTTGGACACCAATCATAATATAACTGAAGAAGTTGGTATTCGTTTGAACGTGATGGGACACGACGCAGAGGTAGCTGAACGAGACGTTGTTGAAAATAAACGATGGGGCGCTGCGATTGCTGGACACGGTCAGGTAAGCGAATCTGTCGGATTAGATTTTGATTACTATCACTTAAATACTGATGATGTTCCAGATTGGGGAGTGCCTTTTGATTCACGAACTCAACAACCTTTTGAAGATCAAGATCGCCGCATATTTTACGGAATTAAGGATCGAGATTTTTGGGAAACTCAAACTGACGTAGCTACTATTAAGGGAACAGTAGACATTAACGATAAAGTTTCAGCCCAATCCCGTTTCCGATTTGGTCGAACTTCGAACGAGTATGTAGTTTCTGCACCAGAAAGACCAGATTTTAGCGATCCAAATCCACAGAACTGGACTGTGCAGTCTAGTCCAAAAAATTTGAATGCAACAAACGAATATTATATCAATCAAACTGATGTTCGTTCGGAGTTTGAGACAGGACCAATCGGCCATACTCTGACAACAGGAGTTCAAGTAAGTAGAGAACGAATTCAGAATAATCCTTTTTCAGGTCTTGATTCTGAAAGTGGATCATTTACTTCGATCGGTGCGGTGGAGCAATCTGCTCTTTCACCAAATCCATATCAACCTTGGAATACACCAATCGTAGCAAGTGGCAATATCCGCGAAACAACGGTTGATACTGTTGCGGCGTATCTCTTAGATACTTTAAGTTTAACTGAGTCTCTTAATCTTTCAGGTGGTCTCCGATTAGATAACTATTACATTAAACAAACTCAATCTGGTTTAGATCGAGAGGGTATGGCGGTTCCTAATCAGACTTATGATGATTTACTTGTAAACTTTCAAACTGGATTAGTTTATAAAATAGTACCTCAAGGGAATGTGTATGTTGCATATAGCTCTTCATCTAATCCAACAGGTGAACAATTAGATGGAGCTGGTGTATCTTATGGTGGTATTTCTCCTGAGACAAAAAATTTAGATCCTGAAAGAAACTTTTTATACGAAGTGGGAACTAAATGGGAGTTATTCAATAGACGAGTACTAGCAACGGCGGCACTTTTCCAAATTGACAAAGAAAATGCGAGAGTTGCTTCTGGCCCAAATGGAAGTCAGGTCGTAACGCTTAATGGCGAACAACGAGTCCAAGGTTTTGAATTAGGGCTTGGTGGTAATATCTCACCAGAGTGGAGCGTGTTTTCTGGGTTTACTTATTTAGATACTGAAATTACTAAGTCAGATAAACCAGAAGAAGTCGGACAAGAATTTCCAAACATTGCTGATACAAGTTTGTCTTTCCTAACCAAGTACGCAATTACTCCTAAGATAGAAGTTGGTGGAATGGCGTACTATCAAAGTTCAATAAGTGGTGGAAGCACGGCCGCAGGGAGTCCAAATTTGCCAAGCTATTGGAAATTCGATCTTTTAAGTGAATACGATGTAACCGAAGATGTTGAAATAAGTTTTAATATCAAAAATCTTTTGAATGAGCGTTATTACGATTCAATTTACAGAAGTTCATCACCTTTTGCTTATGTGGCACCAGGTCGAGCAGCGTATGTCACTGTTGGGGTTAAGTTCTAGTCTCTCCCCTCCAGTATAAGTTGTTGGTTCGCAAATTACGAACCAACAACTTTCTATTTTATTAAGCTAGTAGAAAAAACAGAATCTATAAAAGGTCTATCAAATGCTTATCGAAATTCCAGAAGTTCTTACTAAAGAGCAAGTAGAATATTTTCTGAAAGTAATGGATCAAACCGACTGGGTGGATGGCAAGGTCACCGCCGGAGAACAGTCAGGTTCTGTTAAAAATAACAGTCAACTTCCTGAGGGAAGTCCTGCATCGCATGAGTTAGGAAACATGGTGTTAGCCGCTTTAAGTGCTCAACCACTATTTCTATCCGCAGCACTACCACAAAGAATTTTTCCACCATTATTTAATCGCTACGCTGGCGGACAGAATTTTGGGACTCACGTTGATAATGCAATTCGTGCAATTCCTGGAACTCCGATTAAAATTCGAACAGACCTTTCCGCAACATTGTTCTTAACAGAGCCAGATACCTACGAAGGTGGCGAACTGGTGATTGAAGACAATTACGGAGTGCAAAAAGTAAAACTACCCGCAGGGCATATGGTTTTATATCCTTCAACAAGTCTTCATTATGTTACTGAAGTCACTAAAGGTGTAAGAGTTGCGTCATTCTTCTGGATGCAGAGTTTAGTTAGAGACAACGGCAAAAGAACCTTGATGTTTGACTTAGATCAATCAATTCAAGACCTCTCAGGCGAACTCGGAATTACTCATCCAAGCGTTGTTAAGTTAACAGGTATTTATCATAACTTAATTCGGCAGTGGGCTGAAACGTAAAGAATAGGCCGGTGGTTTTCTACTTTTTTGGGTTACGCCATTAAGATGTAAAGATACGAAAGGGGTGTAGTTTACCGCAAACGTTAATGCATCCTCATTCAAATAGATGAACGAGCCAGCTACTTTACCTTCTAACAATTAATTTTTCTCTTATAGTCTTTCTGTCTTCGTCGTCAAACCTTCCCCAAGACAAAATGAAATCGTAAAGCACTTGCAATCCAACGATAATCGCATTTGGATGTTCGCTATGCGCTTATTCATTCCTAGCAATTGCAATTAGAAAGTATTGAAATAGCGAGCGAAGGTTTATTTTGATAACCTTCGCTCGCTGGTATTCGCGTGTTTTCATTACATCGGTGCCATTATGAATGCGATAAGCCATTCATTCCAGCGTTCGCGTTCCTGAACCTG
>CAYYIQ010000087.1:0-12911 GCA_964472005.1 uncultured Bdellovibrionales bacterium
TGATACAAAATCCCGTTTATGAACTGTTTTCTTCGATGCTTCGATAATACTTCTCGCTCGACCCGCGGCCGTCACACCTATCCCTTGCACATCCCGAAAATCAAATGGTGTTGCAAAGTTTGTTCCAAAGACACTTTCGTTATGAACTACCTGCAAAGCCAATCCGAGCTCTTGACGCCTTTCTTCAGAAATTGCGATACATATTAACCCACGGCATTCGTTCATCATAAAAGAAATAATTTCTTCAGTAATGCATTCCGCAGGAATAATTAAATCACCTTCGTTTTCTCGAGTCTCATCGTCAACAAGAACGACTGGTCTTCGAGCTTTCAATTCTTCAATTGCTTTTGAAATATTGTTCATTGGTTGTTTCCAAAATGAGAAATGGCATGAACTGCGTAGCGGGCCAACGGATCAATTTCGATATTGACAACTTCACCGGCACTGTAAGACTTAAAAATGGTATTGTTGAACGAGTGCGGGATTATATAGACCGTAAAATAAAACCTACTGTCGTCTATTTTTTCAACTTCCCCGATAGTTAAACTAACTCCATCAATCGAGACAGAACCTTTAGGTGCAAAGTATTTGATTAGACTAACTGGGAGAGCAAATCTATATTTCCATGTTTCGTCCTCGGCGATAATTTCCAAAATCTCGGCAGTCTGATCCACGTGTCCATATACCAAATGACCGTCTATGCTTTGACCTAATCTTAAACTTTTTTCGATGTTTACTTCTTTTCCATTCTGAATATTCGATAATGACGTTTTCCTAATTGTTTCCGTAGCAAGATCAAAGCAAGCTTCATTTGAAGAATGCTTTTTTATTGTTAAACAAACACCATTAACTGCTACTGAATCTCCAATAGAAGAATCGTCAAAGAAGCCTTCTGCGACGACTTGTAATTCATGCGACGAATCACTTCGCCCAATGTTTTTTACCTGCCCTAAATTTCGAATAATTCCTGTAAACATTTATTTTTAAGTTATTTAATTACAAGTACTATAGCGCTCTAATATTGCATTTCCAAATTTTCGAGCACTTATAAACGCCAAAGCTTTTGGGAATACAAGATCACTCCACCCATCACTGCCAGCTGCAATAAAAGAGGGAATCCTCAACAAATTAAGTCCAATCTTAAAATTTTTGTCTTTAATTAAAGGTGTTTGAAGACCATAAGATGCGAAATGGTAAAAACTGCCGTCTATCGAAGTTCCAGAGTCGGCGATTAATTGAACGTTTCGCTCAAGATACCTCGAATATGATTTAATAATGTTTTTAAACATTACGTCTTGGATCAAAGGATCATTTAAAACAAACCCGTTCAATGAAGCAACTGCCCACATTTCAAGCGTTTTAATTTCACTGCTCTGATAATTGTACCAAGGGAGAATAAAATCTTTACATAAGGGGCTGTCTAAGTTTTCGACTTCGACACCTTCGCTTTCTAGCTTAAGCGCGCCACCGGTCGCCAATTCATTAGGATCAGAGGTCCCATACACCAACCTAGCAACTCTATTTTCCAATATTTTATTAACGCATGGCGGGGTTTTACCAAAATGGTTGCAGGGTTCCAAAGTCACATACAAAGTACTTCCTTGTGCGTTAGATCCAGCCTTATTAAGTGCGACTACTTCAGCATGCTGATTACCAACCTCTCCATGGTAACCAGTTGAGATGAGTTTTCCATCTTTAACAACAAGACTTCCCACAGGTGGATTTGGGAAAATAGTTTTATAGCCCTTTCTCGCTAAGCTTAACGCTATCCTAATAAATTTTTCGTCTTTTTTCATCGCTTTAAAATTGGAACAAGAACTCCAAAAGATTTCCTAACATCTCAAGATGGAAACTATCGGCATAGCTAAGGAAATTGTTATTTTTCTATCAAGGTTAACTGCTGACCGCTTCTTAATATTCTAGAGGATTTATTGAGCGGTGTAACGTTTGAATTTGGGTTGGCTAAAATTTTACCTTGATCAGCTGGGCTTAATTGGTTGAGGGTATCAAGAAATTCTTGCACATCGGAGAACTCTCGATAAACACTCGCGAATCGAACATAAGCGACTTGATCCAGTGTCTTCAATTTTTCGCTTACACTTGCTCCAATAATTTCACTTGAAACTTCTTTCTCTCCAGACTCTAATAAATTTGTTTCGATCTGTTTCACAGCATCTTCCAAATCCATTACACTAACTGGTCGTTTTTCGCAGGCACGCTTCATTCCAGAAAGAACCTTATAACGATCAAAAGATTCTCGCTGACCGCCCTTCTTTATTACCATCGGCAAGCTTTCTTCGATTCTTTCAAAGGTCGTGAATCTAAACTCACATGATTCACATTCTCTCCTCCGGCGCACAGATCTACCGTCAACACCCTCACGGGAATCAACCACACGTACTTTTGTAGAATCGCAACGAGGACATTTCATGAAAGATATTTACATGAAATTTACGATAGTTTCAATATATGAATATACACCTCAAAAATCTAATGAAGACCTCTTGTATATTGAAGCCTGAATTTTGAAATTAATGGTATCAAAAAAGGAATTGCTCCCTCAAAAGGAGCATTCAATGGCCGAAATCTAACAACTACGCCAAGGTCACTCTATAATTTCAGACACTTAGCTCTATTGGCCGACGATCGACAGCCTCGCGAACTAAGGAACTCGCACATTTCTACCGCACGTTATCGATATCAGCCTCTCAAAAGCTACAATAAGCTAAGATAGGCTGATATCGCGTCAACCTAATTAATAAATTGGAAATTGATCGCAGAGAGCTTCTACTTTAAGCTTTACCGAAGCCTCGACTTTAGAATTCCCTTCGGCCCCATTCTCGGACAAACCATCGAGTACTTCCAAAATTAAATCTCCAATCTGATCCCACTCAGCCGTGCCGAATCCTCGAGTAGTTCCAGCTGGGGTACCAAGCCGAATTCCAGAAGTTACCATTGGTTTTTCTGGATCATTTGGAACAGCATTTTTGTTGCAAGTAATACCTGCGTGTTCAAGAGCTAAATCAGCAGCCTTACCCGTTAATTTCTTAGGTCGTAGATCAACCAACATCATATGACAATCTGTTCCACCTGAAACGATATCTAATCCACCGGCCTTAAGCTTAGCTGCTAATGTCTTGGCATTAGCCACTACATTCTTCGCATAATCTGAAAACTCTGGTTTCAAAGCTTCTCCGAATGCGACAGCCTTTGCCGCAATAACGTGTTCCAAAGGGCCACCTTGCAATCCTGGGAAAACTGCAGAATTAATTTTTTTAGCGATTGCTTCGTCGTTAGTCATCACAACACCACCTCTTGGACCTCTCAATGTTTTATGAGTTGTTGTTGTTACAACGTGCGCGTGTGGGAAAGGACTTGGATATACTCCACCAACAATAAGACCTGCATAATGGGCCACATCAGCAAACAACAACGCTCCAACTTTATCTGCGATTTCCCTAAATCTTTTAAAATCAATTACTCTTGAATATGCAGACGCACCAGCAATTATGAATTTTGGTTTGTTAGCAATTGCAAGTTCCTCAACGACATCATAATCAATTAATCCCTCTTCATTGATCCCGTAAGTTACAGGTTTAAACCACTTCCCAGACTGGTTAACTTTTGCACCATGCGTTAAGTGTCCACCGTGCGCCAGATCCATTCCAAGAAAAACATCACCCGGTTCCGCTATTGCCATATAGACAGCTTGATTTGCAGACGCACCTGAATGAGGTTGAACATTAGCAAACTTGCAATTGAATAACTTACATAATCTTTCGATTGCTAAGCTTTCGACAACATCAACATACTCACATCCTTGGTAATAACGTTTGCTTGGATAACCCTCAGCATACTTATTAGTAAGTATTGAACCTTGTGCTTCTAACACTGCTTTTGAAACTATATTTTCAGAGGCGATTAATTCGATCTGCTTTTGTTGGCGTTTTTTTTCATTCGCAATTGCGTTGCTAATTTCGTTATCAATTTCTGCTAAATTTGAATTAAAGAAAGTTTTTGTAGCTGCCATTTTTCTCTCTGATTAAGTGTGTGCAAGGATTTCAGTTAGTACATGTTCTCTGTAACCAACTTAGTATAAATTTCAGTACCAGTAATTTATACTAAGACGAGCATGTTTGCCAGAGGCGGAGCAAATATTACGTTTAAAGCCTACAATGACTGTATTTCCTACATCATATCGAAACATGGTCGAGTAACATTCACCGGCGTTAGCAGACGAAAACAAAAGGAGAAGGAATATTAAAAGATAGATTGTGGTTGAAGTTTTTATGTTAGCAAAGACTCAATCGTTGCGAGAGATTTAAAACGAGGCAAAAAAAAAGAGGGATAAAAATCCCTCTCAAACTTGATCTGTCAGAATAGAAATTTAATTCTACTTCAAACAACCAAATTATTTAATTATATTAAGCGGTGTGGTTTTGGATATATTTTATAGCATCACCGACAGTAAGAATCTTTTCAGCGTCTTCGTCGGATATTTCTATATCGTACTCTTCTTCAAGAGCCATTACCAATTCAACAATATCAAGAGAATCAGCGCCCAAATCTTCAATAAAAGAAGCGCTTTCATTTACCTCTTCGGCAGCAACACCTAGTTGCTCCACGATAATACTTTTTACACGCTCCACAGTTGATGCAGAATTAGTTGACATGAGTTGCTTGTTCCTCCAAACATTTTTTTGACAATATCGTCTATTATTTACTTAAAATTTTTCTATACTAAAGCACTAAATAAATACCTTATAAAATGAGTCAGAATAGATGCTAAGTTAAACTATAGGAACGAACGAAAATCAAGTACCTTATTGAACTTATTTACAAAAAACTTTTAAAATCTATTTTAAAGTAGTTTGGGAGTCGTTTTTTTGCTGAAATTCTAGCATCCTGATTCAAAATTTCAGCTTCGTCCACACATTATGGTTAACAAATAGAAAAAAATTTATTCTGGTAAAAAAACAGATAGAAAAGAGAGGCCCCACCCCTATTGTCAAAGCGAGCCGAGAACAAACAATGCTTGTTATTTTGACTTAAAATCCGAGGATCTTAACTCTAGCTAATTATCTTAAGAACAGTGTAATCCACCATTGACTGCGATTGTCTGCCCGGTCACATAAGATGCCCAATCACTCGCCAAGTACACGACGGTATTTGCAATATCCGCAGTTTCGCCCAATCGACCCAATGCCGTGGTTGCTAGAAGACTCTTTACTTGTTCTTCACTCATTCCCGAAGTCATGTCAGTTTTAATAAAACCAGGAGTAATTGCGTTCACCGTTATTCCACGTGAACCAACTTCTTTCGCAAGACTTTTGGTAAATCCTAATAGACCAGATTTCGACGCAGCGTAGATACTTTGACCAGCGTTCCCCATCTCTCCAATGACCGAACTCATATTAATAATACGTCCCTTTCGAGATTTCATCATAGGTTTTAAAACTGCCTTTGAACAAAGGATGCTTCCAACCAAATTAATTTTCAATGTTTTTTCGATGTCTTCAATTTTAGTCCTCATGAGGAGGCCATCAATTGCGACTCCTGCATTGTTAACCAATATGTCGACCGGTCCCATTTTATCTGCAATCTCGGAGAATGCTGATTCAACTTCCTTATCATCTGAGACATTAAATCCGATGACAAATGTTTTTACATTGAATTCCGACTGAATACTTTCAGCAAGCGCCTCGGCTTTATCTTTACTAGAACTATAATTGATAACTACGTTCGAACCATGAGAAGCAATTGTTCTCGCAATATCGGCACCAATTCCTCTTGATGCACCAGTTACAACAGAAAGTTTATCTTGCAATAGTTTCATTTTTTTTATTCCGTCCTAGCTTTTTCATTCTGATAGACCTTGTCGTCGTCTTCAGTGGCGATAGGCTTGGTAACTTTAGATCCATTACCATTCATTACGCTACTACCATTTGAAAACATCCCCGAAACAATTTCGCCATCCAACTCGACTAGATGTTCTTCTAACCTAGACATCGCAATGGTTAATTTTTCAATCATTTTTGATTCTGCAAAACTTCCTGCTAACTTTATCGCGTTTTCTACAGCACGTGCGTTAGAAGAGCCATGTAAAACAATAGCCAAATTTCGGAGACCAAGTAACGGCGCTCCGCCAGTAGCAGAATAGTCAAACTTTTCTTTGAAGACCGCGAGCAAAAGTCTCCTCGCAAGAAACAAACCTAACTTTGAAAATGGTCGCCCTTTAACTTCAAATTTAATTTGCTTGTAGATTAATGTTACACATCCTTCCATAACTTTAAGAAGAACGTTCCCCACGAATCCATCACATACGATTACATCGACGGAACTTTTTGTTACATCTCTTCCTTCTGCATAACCAACATAATTTACACCCGTCATTTGAGAAAGAATTACAGACGCCGATCGAATCGTGTCTGTACCCTTAGACGGCTCACTCCCATTGGAAAGCAAGGCTACTTTTGGTGATTCGCTTCCGAAAAGTGCAGAATGGTAGATAGACCCCATGACTGCAAATTGAATTAGATTATGGGCATGACAATCGACATTTGCGCCTGAATCTACAACAACATTCGGATTTCCCCTGCCAATCGTTGGAATCAAAGTTGCAATGGCTGGTCTTTCAATTCCAGGGAGAAGTCCTGAAATAAATCTACCTGCCGCCATCATCGCACCTGAATTGCCAGAACTTAAAATAACGCTGGCTTTATTGCTATGAACTAATTGATAGGCAACACATAGAGAGGAGTTTGGTTTTTTTCTAACCGCACGAGCTGGAGAATCTGTCATGTCGATGACATCGGGCGCATCAACAATTTGCAAATCTAACTTAGAGCCACCTAGAGAATCCATCAATGAACTTAGTTGTTCAGTGGGGCCGACTAACGTCGATTTAATTCCGTGATTTTTATAGGCTTTAATAGCACCTTCGACTTGTACCCGAGGACCAAGATCACCGCCCATGCAATCAAGGGCGACCGGAAGAATAGTCACAGAATAAAATTCCTTTAAAAGATTTTGATTGATTAATTAACAGCGAAAAGACTTCTAGTCTCTACTATTATTAAGCGCTCTTTTGATTTTCAGAAAGCTCTGGAATTAGAACCTTACCATTATATGTACCACATGACATACAAATAGAATGAGATCTTAACGACTCGCCACAACTTGGACATTCGCTAACCCACTTTGGAGTTAATGAATCGTGCGATCTTCTCATATCTCTTCGAGACTTAGATGTTTTCTTTTTAGGAGCTTGCATAAACTAAAATCCTTTCCTTGGGTAAAATGAAAATCTTCTCATTTGCTAATAATTGATTAAAATAATTACAACAAATCGAGTATATTTGTTGAGACTTATATAAGAGTACTGAAATATTTACAAGCGCCGGGTAAGAAATCTTAATCTGAACCCCCAAACCCTGATTAATTGATAAGTTTCAGACCCTTAAGCTTTTCAAAAGGCTTCACGGTATCTAACTCAGAACTAACATCTTCGACCTTACAATCACAAACTTTCAGATTTAAATTTATCCCACACTTAGGACAAAGACCGTGACAGTCAGGACCACAATGTATAGAAAACGGAATTTTTAAAACTACGATGTCTTCAACGAGATTACTACAATTAAGTTCATCCCCTTCGTAAAACCCATAATTTAGATCTTCTTCATCATCTTTGTTTTGGCGTGGCTTAACAAAGAGATTGAAAGGCACATTAATTATATCAGTAGCTTCCCCCGCGCATCTCGAACATGAGGTAAGATAAGATCCTGTAACCGTTCCATTCATCTCCACAGTTC
Source organism: uncultured Bdellovibrionales bacterium (assembly GCA_964472005.1). GTDB lineage: Bacteria > Bdellovibrionota_C > UBA2361 > SZUA-149 > DAOLCO01 > CAYYIQ01. Next base: position 7,815 of record CAYYIQ010000087.1, read on the forward strand.
GCCCTTCGGAACTAACATCCAAAGAAACCTTCAAAGGCTCTTTGAAGGTGTACCCAGGGCCAGCCACAGGGTTCGACAGATAAGATGTTGGATTTGAAGAGTCTGCTGAATCTATCACCTGCCCTTCAAGCCTTTCTTTTAGTGAAAGCGGATCAAGTTCAAAATCAAAATGAAGCCCTTCGTGAGGAATATTAGGAACTCTTACTTTTGTTTGTTCAAATTTCATATAATTCTTTCATTACAACGCTTAAGGGGTAAAATTTAAGCTACTCTCTATTTAATTAGTTGAGGTGCTGCCCAACTTCCAAGAGAAGAACAAACCGCGCATCTTATAACTCAAACGATATAAAAACGCACGACCGACCAAATATACTGCTCTTCGCCTACGTTGTGAAACACATTAAGTCACTAAAGAATCGTTAAATACTAAAAAAACCTTAAAATCAATCAATATAAATTTAAAGTACCATTAGCCGCGTCGAACTTAAAACTTAGCGCAAACGAAACGCAAAAAAATAATAGTATTAGCAGCGCTTGCAATTGCTAGCTCGGAAAACTAAAGTGTTCCAGATATACTGAACGCGATCTAAAATTCCCTTTTTGATCTTTTAGAAATGCACTTGGTATAAACTCTTAATGCAGTTTCAATTGAAAACTTTGCGTTTTTTAACGATAATAAATCGAAATCTATCTTAATTAGGAATATAAAAATGGTAAATAAAGTTATTCTTCTTGGCAGATTGGGCTCCGACCCAGAGCTTCGATACACACAAAACAGAACTGCAGTTTGCACTTTAAAACTTGCGACAAACGAAAGACGAAAATCAGCAGATGGCGAATGGGCCGAACATACCGAATGGCATAACGTTGTAGCATTTGGAAAGACTGCAGAAAATTGTAATAATTTCTTAAAGAAAGGTAGAACTGTCTATATCGACGGGAAAATACAGACTCGAAAATACCAAGACTCAGACGGGAAAGATAAGTATTGGACTGAAATTATAGCAAACACTGTTCAGTTTATTAATGCTGGCAAAGGTGAAGATTCTAACCAAGGTGGCGGTAGTTATAGTGGTGGTGGGAACAACAACAATAGCTCTAACAACTCGAACTATTCTAATGATGTTTCAGGCTCAATTGGAGAATCAGTTTCGTTCGACGATGACGACATTCCATTTTAACAGTTAAAAAACTGATAAATCAACTACGGATGCGATTGGATTTCTCACAGAAAAATCCAATCGTAGAACCATGACATGTGAGGGCGAACACAAATAGTTTTCAAACGTCTATGCTTAATTCTAAGTTCAATTTTTTCTTTACAGCCCTCTACTCTACTTCATTAAATCAACGAAAAGATTTTAATTAACAATGATCTATTTAAATAAACTCTCGTTTGCTCTCGTATCCATACTTATTGTTTCGTCATTTCCGCAATTTTCAGTAGCGCAGTACTCCTTCCCTGAAAAACCAAATTCATCAAACTTTTTTGTTGATGAAGCCTCGATGCTATCAACTGAGGATGCCAAAAAAGTCAACAAAATTGCTGGAGATCTATTACGAGACGAAGGCGTACCAATTATCGTGGTAACAGTTCCAACATTGATAAACTATGGAGGTCGCGCCGATAGAATTGAAGACTATGCTTCGGATCTTTTCAACCATTGGAAGATTGGTAGCCAAGAACGAAATTATGGAATCTTACTTTTAGTTTCTAGAGGCGATCGAAGAGCAAGAATAGAACTAGGTGCTGGCTGGGCTCATAATTACAATCGTCAATCAGACCAAATTATGAACACACTGATGGTTCCCGAATTTCGGACTAACGACTATTCGAAAGGAATCGTTGCTGGAGTTGGTGGCCTAGACGCGATGGCCCGTGGGCTCGCACTTCCTAAACCAGAACAACCTTGGTGGGTACCTTATGCCTTTTTTGGATTTATCATTGTCACAATTGCTGTGATTGTCTCTCTTTTTAAAAGTGGACGTAAGGGTTGGGGCTGGGCGTTGTTAATAGCTCTTGGCGCACTAATTGGATACCTCCTTTATATAGCGTCTAAAAGCGGTGGCAGTTCTGGAGCTTTTGGTGGCGGATCATCGGGCGGCGGCGGAAGCACTGGCTCTTGGTAATAATTTAATAAGAAATAAAATGAACGACTCAAAAAACTTTTTAACGACGACTGAAAAATCTGAACTCGAAAAAACCATAGCTCAAACTGAAAAAGAAACAACCGGTGAAATAGTTGTAGCTATCACCGATTCTTCAGGAAGGTACGATCGGTCAGAAGACATTTTTGGATTTATAGTTGGCATATTGGCGCTACTATTAAGTCACTTCTACCTAACTGATATTCAAAACAATCTATTCCGATCAGAGTGGACTAACAATTTATCAATGAGCTTTCCCCTCTTTGACATCTTTTCTCTTATTCTCGGCTTCATTGCAGGAACATCAATCGCAAGCTATTTCCCAGCAATAGCCGCTCCATTTATTTCGAAAAAAGAAATCCAAATGGAGATAGAAAGAAAATCACATGAAATTTTTTCAAGAGAAAGAATAAGTAAAACCAAAGATTCAACTGGAATACTGATTTTAATAAGTCTAAGAGAACACATAGTTAAAATTCAACCAGACACAAAGATATCTGAAAAAATCGACCAAAGTAAATGGGATGAAATTTGTCTAGAGGTTCTCGAAGGAATCAAAAATAATAATCCAGCCAACGGACTAAAAAATTCTATCAAAACGTGCGGCAAGTTACTATCAGAACACTTTCCCGCTAGCACAGAAAGTAATCCAAACGAGCTCACTAATCACATTCGAATCTACTCCGATCATTAACAAAGTTCGGATAACATGAAACCCTAGTTTTTTTTGTGGGCGACCACAGAGGCACAGAGAAAGGGTTTCGTTTCTATAGCTAGCACAGCGTACTTACTATAGAAACGGCCACCTTCCACTCTGTGCCTCTGTGGTCACCCACAAAAAAACTAGGGTTTCATGTTATAAATACGTATTCCATCATACAAAAGATTTGAATCGCCAGGAGAAAATGGCTTGCTTCCCTCTCCTGTTTGCGCTCCCCAGGAATGATTTCCGCCGATCCAAAAAAAGTCTTTCTCCAAGCCAGTTGAACGTGTGATGTCTAAGCCTGAATTTGAAACTTCCTGATCATCGATATACAGAATTGATTGACCGTCTGGTGAATTTGGAGTTGATTCTTTGTGATATATTCCGATCTTAATCCATTTATCTTCGGGAAACGTATAGGCGATATTTCCAGTAAAGAACTCAACGTCAGTTAACTTGTCATAAGTATAAAAGACAACCACTGGATCACCGTTAGAATAATTATACTCTAAAAAAAGAAACGGGCCTATCTGTTCATTGTTACCGAACCTCGCAATCTTCAACCCTCCTGGATATTTAAATCCAGATTTAAAATAGATATAGAACTCTACATATATCTCCGAAAACTTAATATTTTTATAAAGCCTAAACGGAATTAGTTCATCAGTTCCTGCTCGAATAAAGTAATTTGCCGAGCACCCTCCGTCGGGAGAAACGGGTGTTTCTAAGTATCTTGGACTTCTCGTACTAGGTTCATATTCTGAATTCGTAAACCCACTTCCATCAGCTGCCCAATAACTTTCATCGTATCCGCATGCACCTTTTTCTCCAAAATTTTCATACTTTTCGAGTTGACCTTGAGCTTGAAGACTCGTACTGGAAGTTTCATTTCTGGTCTTCGATCCTGAAGACGACGAACAAGCAATTTGAAAAAAGAAAATTGCAGCTAAGAGAATAGAAATAATTCTCATATAATAGAATATCCTATTTAATTTTAGGTAAGACTTTTTCGATCTTGCTAAGCACATCGCTGATCAAATTCTCTGAGTGCTCTATTCCAACAAATCCTGCTTCAAAAGCACTCGGTGCAAAATAAACTCCCTCGTCGAGCATCAGATGAAAAAACTTTTTAAATTTTTCGATATCAGCTTGTTTTGCATCGGTGTAATTCTCAATTCTTTTATCAGAAAAAGCGAACCCAAACATTGAACCGATGTTCTCAACCACCATAGGAATTCCCAAAGACTCTGCATAGGCAGACATCTGCATTGTTAATTGCTTACCCCTCTTTTCTAGAGTTTCATAAGGATTTTCATTAATTAAATATTTTAATGTCGCTATCCCCAGAGTGACCGCGACGGGATTCCCGGATAACGTACCTGCCTGATATACCCCACCTAAGGGAGCTAAACATTCCATTATTTCTCGTTTTCCACCAAATGCAGCTATTGGAAGTCCGCCACCAATTACCTTACCAAAGCAGAACATATCTGGCTTAATATTGTAATAACCAGAAGCCCCTTTTAGTCCGACACGAAAACCGCTCATAACTTCGTCAAAGATAAGCACGATTCCATGTTCACTAGACACCCGTCTCAACCCCTCTAAGAATCCTGGAGAAGGTAAAACCAATCCCATATTACCTGGCACTGGCTCGACGATAATAGCGGCTATTTTATCGCCGCCGACTGAGATGATTGTTTTTTCAAGTAACTCAAGATTGTTATAATCTATACTGATAGTTTCTTTAACAGTTTCAGCGCTGACGCCTAATGATCCTGAGATTCCTTGAGTCGCCGCGCCACTACCTGCTTGTACTAAAAACGAATCAGCATGACCATGATAGCAACCGTTAAACTTTATAATTTTTGATCGTCCGGTGAAACCTCTTGCTAGTCTTGCAGCACTCATCGTAGCTTCGGTACCTGAACTTACAAGTCGCACCATATCCAATCCATCGATCAGACTACACAACAACTCAGCAAATTCCACCTCTAACCCAGTTGGAGCTCCAAAACTGGTTCCGATTTCGAGAGCTTCATTGATAGCATTTATTTGAATTTGAGATCGATGGCCTAAAATCATCGGTCCCCAAGAACCAATGAAATCTACGTACTGATTATCATCTACGTCATACAGATATGGACCATCTGCCCGCTTAATAAAACGGGGAGTCCCGCCCACTTGAGTAAAAGCACGAACAGGACTGTTAACTCCACCAGGAATTCTAAATTTAGCAGAATCAA
>CAYYIQ010000088.1:0-12892 GCA_964472005.1 uncultured Bdellovibrionales bacterium
ACAATCACTACATGTTCTTGCCTATTCTCATTCTTTCCGGTTAGAATAAAATCTACACGTTTGGCTGATTGTGGAATGTTATATTCTATTGCAACGCCGGCATCATCTGGAATATCCGCATCTTCAAGAACTTGCCTCATGTACCCTAGTGAACTCATCCATGACGCCACTTCGTTTTTAGGATAGTACCCTTTAGTCCGAATAAATTCTTCTTCGAGCTTTAACTCGATTACCTGGTCATTAACATGCTTAATGAACTGAGATTTATTTGCAGTGTATATTAACATGTTCCTTTAACCCTGTACTAGTAATCGGTATACTTACGTGAGTCGCCCTTGACCAATTTGACGGGATACTTTTCAGCATTTTTTATTATTTTTTTTAACCCTTCTTCCTCTAAATCAAGTCCTAATTTTTTTGACAATAATATAAGATAAAGAAAAACATCTGCAATCTCGTCTGCGATTTTATCTTTTTTATCAATTTCAACATTCAATATTTGTTGATCAGTCAGCCATTGGAAGTTTTCAACAAGCTCACCTACCTCACCAACTAGTGCTAATGCTAGATTTTTGGGTGTGTGAAACTGATCCCAATCTCTATCCGCTACGAACGTATTAAGTTTTTTGATAAGTATTGGATCCATAGCACCTTAATTGTTTAGAGAAAAAGCAAGTAGATCACACCAACCAGAAGACGTAAATATCAAGATTCTTTCATGGTATCTATGCTCTCTATAGAAACATCCGTATTTAGTGAGGTAAAACCGATTTACAATCGAAAAGGTCTTTAAACCATTATGGCCAATTTTTTTCGGATATAAACTAGGGTTCGTTTTAAACATCATGGTAGAAAACCCGCCAAGCCACTTGGAATTTAAATCTCAAACGCATAAACCCAATGTCGGTGATCATGAACTTAGAAAAAAAATTGAGATTTTCCCATTTTGAATTCGACAAACTGTATTTCTAATTTATTTAACTCGATTTTGCTATTTACACTCTGAAAAACTATTTACTTTAGAAGCAGTTTTTAATGAAACCACTAACGATGAAAATCCGGCGGGGGCATTCTTTGATCTCGGCCTGCCCTGTCGGCTGGATTTCGAAGAAAATTTTTCCTCAGCTAAAATATACATAGAAAATTTTCGTAGACCTCGGAGCAAGTGCGTTTAGCACTTGCGAGAATGAAGCCGGCTGGGCAGGCCGAGATCAAAGAATGCTCGGGGGCGAGATAAAATCAACAAAAAACTTAACCCCTAATCAAACAACACCCCCTTATTCATCTCCGCCGGACTCTTCCACTCAACCCCAAACCTCTCCTTCAAAATCCTCTTCTTCACTTCCCAAAACACATGACAAAACCCAATTCCTCCAACACTCGCATGATCTTTAAGCTCAATCTTCGCCAATTTATCAGCCTGAGCTATCAACCGCGCGATAGTTGGATCATTTTCAATTTCATCTGTCTCCATTAATCAATATTTCCTAATTGTAACCACACAAAAGTCCGATTCTGAATAATACATATAGTCAGCCTCTTACCCAACAAAAAACCCATCTTCTCCCAGTTCACCGCCATCACCAAAGCGATACCCCACCAACATCCCCTCATCCGCCACACTAAAATCCAAACAACCAACATTCCCCGCAAGCAACTCTGGCTTCTCTTCCTTCAACCAATAATGCCCAAAAAACACCGGTTTATCATCAACCGAATAAACCAACTGACTCTCCAACTCATCAAGCGGAATTTCAACCTTCAACCCCTCCGACTTATCATCCTGTATCCTCGGAATAACAGCATCAAAATAAGTCTTCCCCCGAAGATCTTCAAACCAGCGTATCCGAATTTCTTTTCGTTTATGTCCATCTTTATCGGTGAAAAGAATTCCATTTGGCAAAACGACTTCTTTACCTTTTAAAATATCTTCAACGGCTAAATATTCTTTTGTTTTATTAGCTTTGTCCGTAGCCTTAATCATAAATTCATCGGTTATTGGGTATTTAATCACACCGGAAAGATAATCAATTTGCTTTTGATCCCAACATGCATGGACTACGCGTAGCTCAGGGAGGTCTAGCCACATTGGTAGAGTTTTAAACCATTCTACGTATTTCGGAAGGTCTGTTCCTAATTGCGCTATAGTTTTTTCATGCTGTGTATTATGAACGGCATTATGAGACCTTAGAAACTCCCCTTCTTTAAATGGATGCTTAGTATGATAAGCAATGGCATAAAACTCATGGTTCCCCATCACAGCTAACGCATTACCCGAATCAATCATCGGACGAACAATGTCCAAAACTTCGCGGATTTTTGGCCCGCGGTCGATGAAGTCGCCGACGAAAATTGCTTTGCGGTGCGGGTGTTTGTAGATGCCATCTACTTTTTTGTAATCTAATTTTGTTAGAAGGCTTGTTAGTTGGTCGGCATAGCCGTGAATGTCACCGATTATGTCGTACATTATTTTCCTTTTATTTGCTAAACATTGAACTAGGCTGATGGTATTTGGTGTCTAATCTATTAAATCGCTTCGAAGCCACAAGAAATTAAAAATTCATAGTTATTGTCATATAGCCGCGGTGGACGGGTAGGATCTGAATGATCTCCATACGGTACATACAGCACAACTCCCTGCCTCGCCCTCGTCAGCAAAACTCTGTAACAATTTCTGAGGTATGATTTATTTATCTCACGATTAACCTTGTTCCACTTCGTTCTTTTAAACTTTGATAGTTCCAATGGCCGTTGTCAAAATAAAAATTTATGTCCCAAGCGACACATGCGTAGTCTATTTCCAATCCTTGAATATCGAATTCAGTTGCCACGTTTTCTAAAAAATACGAGGAACGAACATCGTCGGATTCGTTTAAAAACCATTCCTTGGCTTCGAATTCATTCTTAACATCAATGCCTAATGGTCTTAGTCTTCTTCCTCCGGAACTTGCAAGTAATCCTATTCGTTCGGTCCCCTTGGCTTTCTTTTTTAGCCAAAATTTGGCTTGTGAGAAGTCCCTTGTGACAGTTATGGGGAAATCATCCTTAATTATTTGGTAAATTGCTTTAGCTTTGACCGAATTACCTTCAATGATCTCATGAACCAAATTAGATACTTTTTCAGATCTAAAAGATCGAACACAGACAGCTAGATGTAAGTCGGCTTCTTGTTTCCCCTTTTCGATTAGCCAATTTTTTAAAGAATCATCTTCTAGATAGTTTTTATCTGTAGTGATCAGACTAGAATAATATACGTTCCAGTCTGGAAAACCATTGCGCAATGCCTTGATCCATTCGGAGATGCCCGCTTCACCGGTGTTAATCTCCTGCCCTCCTCCAACCAAACAAATTATGGTGCAATATTTTTCATGCCGATTCATTACACCAATCAAAAACTCAGGCTCAGACTTATCGAAGTCTTCATTCCGTTGCTTCATGAAACTTTGAGTTTTTTCTTTAGTCCATGCCCGTTGGGCTTCGTCAAATACAACGACCTTCTCATCGGGAGCAACGTTCGTTTGCAAATTTTCGTCTCTGAAATGATGTATATTTTGGATGAAGGCATTTGCTTTTATTGCGGACTCTTTTTTTGTAATTTTATTTCCGACCGCCTTCTCATTAGAAACTTCATCCCGTACTAGTGCTTCTCTTAACACGTCTACAAGCGGGCCATTCCCAGAAAGAAAAACCGCGTTTTCATCTTCATGGGCTTTCCTCCGTTCATTTGCAATGTTCAGCCCGGCAAGTGTTTTTCCCGCCCCCGGCACACCTGTAAGGAAACAAATAGACTTCTTCGCCTCTTGTTTGGAACTTTCTATTATTCTATTAATAATCTGGGTGGTTTTAGATAAATTTATTTTTCCAGAGTCACTTCTGGAGATTTCCTCAACTGAATGTCCACGATAGAGTGCTTGGGAGGCTTCAATTATGGTTGGCGTGGGCTTATAAGATGAATTTTCCCATTCGCACGGATTGATAATTCTATCTGTAGAAAACTCTAATGCTTTTAATATAACATTGTGTAGATTTTGGCGATTAGCCTTCAATGGGATGCATAAATTATCTGTTAAATCGTAAACGTTTTCGATTGCAGGTGCATTCGTAGAAACGAGTATCGGAATTAATTTTTCATTATGACTCCCTTGATGAAAGTTTTTTAAATCAAGGCAGTAGTCCATCACCTGGTCTATCGCGTGTTTCTTATATTCCTTTTCACCTACTTTAAATTCGAGCACAAAGAATAAATCTCGATAGATTAGAATATTATCGACACGTTTCCCCATCCTGGGAATTTGAAATTCAAAGAACAGATGTCCACACTTAAATGTAGCGGTGGAATTTTTAAGTATCTCAATTTGCTTCATCCAAGCGTTTCTTTGCAAAATTTCGGTTGAAAATTGGTTTTTGCTTGCAATCTGTCCAACGATTGATTCATCGCTATCCTGTAAGAAGTTAATTATTGAATTTGAATAATAGCTACGTCTCATCTTTCACCGATCTTAAAATAAATTTTGGTAATATAATTCTAATAACTATCTTATCGTTTGCGTTTTTTTAAAAGTACTAAAAACCAGCGGAGGTGGCTGATGGGATGTCACTGATCCGAGTTTTCAAGGTCATTTCTCTGGATTTTGAAGAAATTTTTTCCTCAGCTAAATTGCCATATAAGATTCCCATATGGCATCCTGAGCGAAGTCGAAGGAACTTACAGCAAAAATTTCTGAAACCTCGGAGATTTTACGTTTAGTAAAATTGAGAATGAAGAGAAATGACCTTGAAAGCTCGGGTCAGTGACATTCTTACAGAGGTTTTACCACCAAGACGGAAAGACACTAAGGTGGATTTACTAGGCTCGGTCCGGCTTTGGGTTAGAACTAATCCGAGAGTAGTAAAGTCCCAAGTATTTGGAATTCAATTTCTAGTTCTCGAGGAATAACAATTTCAATACAATGTTCGAGGCAATTAACCTATTTTTAATCAATAGATCCCCCCCTTAGTGTCTTTCCGTCTTAGTGGTTAAACCCCAAAAGTAAAATGCATTTATTTTTTGTTTGTAAGATTCTTAGGAAGGTTTAACCACTAAGGCACAAAGACACTAAGGGGAATTTTTTAATTTACCACAAAGACACAGAGGCACAGAGAAAGGCAATCGTTTTAGTAGCGTACTCGCTGGCACTTCAGAGTCTCTTTTTTTTCTCCCATTATTTCCCCCCTCTGTTTGCTCTGCTTGCTCTGCGTTAAAACCCCAACAATCGATACGTAGAAAACACCAAATACCCGCAATTTAGTAAATACCTGATTTTGAATTAAACGCAGAGCAAGCAGAGGGGGAAATTTTTTGGTAAGTGTAAGGTTAATGACGGTTTGGTTGTACTTGATGGACGTGCGCTTTAATGTTCTTAGTCTGATCTCCACAAAAAATCCGTTCACGCTGATTTGATTTTCAATCAAATCAACTGCACCACGCGAATGTTTTTTGTGGAGATCAGACTAAGAACATTAAAGCTTGGTATTGGGAAAACAATTTAAAATTTCATTGCCGTAGAAAGTCGCAGCATCGAAAGCTCGCCGCAAAAATAGATACTTTTTCTCGAAATAAAATCGCAAAGTCAACGATAATCATATAAACAAGATTGACAGTTGTCTTAAATCTGTGACATTAGATGATTAAAGCTTTAAAACCATGTGAATCTGAGATTGCAAAATTTCCTGAAGGCATCAGAGAAGACATTGCGGACTTACTTATTAGATTGGAATTTGGACAAACTCTTTCGCTGCCCATTTCGAGGCCAATGCCGAATATTGGGAAACGAGTTCATGAATCAAGGCTTACTGACAGAGGTGGAGAATATCGGTTAATATACATGATCGTTGGGGATGAAAATATCTGGTTAATTCACGCTTTCAAAAAGCAGAGTCAAAAGACTCCTTTAAAACAAATTCAGGTTTGTAAAAATAGATTAAAGCAAATTGTATGAAGAAAAAAACAACGGCTGCTGAACTTTCAAATCTGCTAAACATTCCCAAGTCTAGGTCTCTTGAATCGATAATTAAAGCGCAAATCATTGATGGGATCATAAAAGAAATGAAGCGATCAAAAATGACTCATTCCGAACTGTCATCAAAATCAAAAATTGCTCGGAGTGCTGTTACCGGTATTCTTTCTGGGAGTATGCAAAAAATTACGCTTGATAGGTTATTAAGATTAGTTGAGGCTGTGGGATTAGTTGCAGAGGTAAAATTAAAGCGGTCCGTTACAAGGTAAAATATCTCCAATTAAAACGAAACAAAAAATCAGTGGTGGTGGCGTGGATGTCACTGATCCGAGTTTTCAAGGTCATTTTTGAATTTACCACAGAGACACAGAGGCACAGAGAAACGCAATAGTTTTTATTTGTTACTCGCTGGCCCTTCAGAGTCTCTTTCTTTACTTCAATAACTTCCCCCTCTCCGTTTGCTCCCCACTTCGCCAAGGCTACGAGGGGCAGGATGCTTGCTCTGCATTAATTCAATATCAGGCATTTGCAAAATACCTGATATTCGGTGTTTTGTACGCATCTGTTAGTGGAATTTTAACGCAGAGCAAGCCGAGCAAACGGAGGGGGAAGTTTTAATTTGGTCGGCGTGAGGTTAGTAGCGGTTTGGCTGAACCTGGTAAATTTAAAAACTCACCTTACCCCCAATCAACGCACAACAACATTAGGATCACTCAGTTCACCATCAGAAATCAAATCCGTATCGGTAAGACTTTTCAAAAAATTCACCAAATCTTTTTTCTCCTGAGAGCTAAGCTCGAAGCCAAAGATCAAAGAGCTCTTAAAAGGACTATTTTTCCCATCTCCTTTGAAGATACCAGATTTAATCTCCCGCCCCCCGCGGCTGTAATGATCGATAACTTCTTCAAGGGTTGCGATGCTTCCATCGTGCATGTAGGGCGCAGTTAATTCAACGTTTCTTAGGCTTGGTGGGCGGAATTTGCCCATGTCGGAGATTACACCTGTAAATTCAAATAACCCCGTGTTATTCGGAGGATACGAGCCGTCGTTGCCGATATTATAAAGCCCGTTATTTTCAAATTGCGAGCGTTTTTCTGCGACTCCGTCGTGATTGGCGGGAGAAGAAAAATTAAAGCCCGCGTGACAATGATCGCATTCAATTCGCTCGGAAAAAAACAAATTCATTCCCCTTGAGGCAGATGTGCTCATTGCGGATTGATCACCCTGATATACAAAACGATCATAAGCAGAATTTCCACTGACGATTCTTCTCTCAAAACTAGCGATCGCTTTTGCAATGTTTTTTAAATTAATCGGATCACTTTCGCCCGGAAATGAAACCTTAAACATCTCGATATAGTTTTGATCAGTTTGAAATCTACGGACCAACTCGTCATCGTGCCCCGCAAAACCTAGCTCGACAGGATGTTCGGAGAATAAAGGAATCAAAAGTTGTTGTTCAAGTGTCGTAACCAGTGGATTCGCCCAATTTAATGTCGTTTGATAGGCAGAGTTTACGATACTGATGCTGTTTCTTGGGTGAGATTCTCCCGTTGAACCAATCGAGAGCCTACGCCCATCGGTAAATGCCTTTTCTTGCAAGTGGCAAGAACCGCAAGAAGTTGTTTGATTTAAAGAGAGCCTTACGTCATAGAAAAGATGTCGTCCTAACTCTATTTTTTCTGGGGTCAAGTTGTTATCGCTGGGAATTTCTGGGTTAGGAAATCCAGCAGGTATAAAATCAAGCTTTTGTTGACTACCACCACCCTCGCCCCCACCCGAACAAGCGGAAACAAATACCAAAAAAATTAAAGTTAGAACATTTTTCATAATTTAAAGTAGCCTATTCTACAAAAAATATTTTTTGGCCGGATGCTGGTATTTCCTGGATACCCAAACCGAACTTTGGAAAGATATTTCGGCACTCTGGATCTGTTGGGCCGGACATGCATCCCGGAGCAGTTTTATCGGTATTGAAATCGACGTTGAGATTAGCAAGCAAGGCTTCTAGATCTAGGACAATCGTATTAGAATCTGGATTAAAATTAGTTAACTCAACAGGCACACGATTTGGGGAAGAACAAACGTTGATTGCGCCGACTTCATTGCCGGTACAGCCTGTGCTTCCTAAATGAATGTTGTAGCCGGTCGGCATTCCATTGCTACTGAAATCGAATTTAAAAAACTTCCTTCCACCATTCCAATTCCATGCCATGGCTGTATTATTTAATGGGGCTTCGGAATCTACTGTATCACTGTGGTTTAGTAGGAAAGGTACCCCGACGGTAAAAGCTACACCGACATAGTTTTTATCCTCGGCGCTTCCGCTAATTGTCGAATGTAAACTTGCATTTCCTTCTCCGGAACATGCGGCTTCTCCATTTTCTAGATCGACTAAAGCTACATCCTGATACTGATAAACGCCGTCTTCGTTTAAATCTAGTGGATAACGATTTCCTTGATCGTCTATCAAATTAATATTTGAGACAAAAAATCTAAGATCTTTCGGCGTTATTGTAGAATTCGTTGTGCCGATATCACTGTATGTTGTATTACACGAAAATTCTTGATTTCGTAGTTTTGCGTTAAACTTTAATGCTATGTTTTTTGAACTTTCGGAACTTCCACCGCATGCTGAAACTCCAAATAATACAACAACGAGCAATCGACGAACCATATACTTTACCATTAGAAACTTTCTCCTAAATTTTTATTCAGGTCTCAGATATATAAATTAAAGATTGATTACAATGTGGCAAAATGTCGCAATTGGTTTGGTTCGTTGTGTCTCTGTGGTTACTCAAAAAAAACTATTCACCGCTGCGTTAAAAATCAAACAAGAAAATAGTCTCCAAAAAACTTGATGGTCGGGAGATGAGACATAATGAAAACTAACCACAAGGTTAAAATTTATTTAATAAAAAGATGTTCTAAAGCTGAACATACTTTAAAAGCTCAATTAATTCCTTTTGCTCCTTTGTGAAAGGTGGCAAGGGTAAATTTGTGGGGAAAACCGTTTTGTTGGGGATTATCTTATTTAAAAATGCGCGGTCTATGACCATCGCTCGCCATGGTCGAACATCGAATGACTGTTTTCCGGCTTCTGAAATGCTTGTTCCGCTTGAACGTAATTTCAAATATTTTCTTTCGCTCGCGGAGAATGTTCCTGATGCCTTGCGGAAGTCTTTGTATAGCGGAAGCAACTCGGCATTCAGGGCTCGGATTGCTAGGCTTCCTCTTGCAGCGCCCTTTCCCGTTTTCTTGCCGTTCAGCATGCGAAAACGAGTTCGGGTTTTTGGATGGAGGGAAAGTTCGCGTCTTACTTCATAGGCCACAGCGCTTAATACTGTGGCTTCGGCTTCCCACTCGGCTGCTAGGTCAACAATTCCGACGGTTTCGTCAACACGAGAAAAGATTCTTAGTTCAAGATCAGCTTTGGGATTGCATTTAACTTTCAACAGTTCTCCAAGTGCAGCTTGGCGGACTCGGTCGCCTGGCCGATCGGCTTTCAAATCTTTAATGCCGGCTAAACGACCGATTGCGTGAAATAGAGTTTGTAGACTCCAGTCACTTTGCTTAACGATATCACTTGGAATTGAACCATATTCGGTTACTAGGTCGATGATGTCGCGATCTGCTGGTGTTGTCTCGGATTGATCTCGCAAATAAAACAGCCTTTGACGAATCTCAAAGTCTCGAAGGCGATTGTCCGCTGCTCGTTTTACTGCGCTAGAAACACTTTTTTTGTATCCAAGTAGATACAGCGCCTGGTCCCGTCGTGGATTGATTTTGTGAAGAGACCAGCCGGAACTTTGACTCATTTCTTCGACCGTACATCCAAGGGGACCATACATATGCCGCAGAATCCAGACATAGTCCGGTCCAATTCGTTCAAGCCATTGCAATTTCGATGTTGACTGTTTGTCTAAAAAATTACGCACTTTACGTCGTTGCTTCGTATTAACGATGCGTCGCATTGATCTTCCTTTCAAGCTTACTAACTGAAATTTAGAAACGGAGTCTGCAAACGAGGTAACTATTTTGGTGGTGCTAAAAACCTAAAACGTCTCACCTCTCGATATTTGAAAGGTTACTTATCTAGATAATTATAAAGAACTGGTTTTAGGTAGAGTATACGAAATTTTCAAAGGATCAAGTTAAGCTAAGGAGTTAACAAACGTAGGTACCTAAAAACAATAAACATTTTTTTATAGATCTAGGAAGCCTCCCCTTTACCAAGCTTAATTCGCAAATTATCCTAATTCTTTAAGTCTCCTCCGCAAATTTCTACAGTATCAGGCAAATTTATCCGATGGTAAATTGCTCGCTGTAGGTCATTCAAACAATCTATAACTAATGAATAAAGCTAACATTTATGAAAATATTAAATCGTATTTCATCAATAGTTTTATTCCCAATTTTAATTCTCTTATCCTTTTCGAATTCAGAAGCGCAAACCTCGGACGAACGAATTTCCCCGCGAATTGTTGGAGGTTCCGAGGCGGCGCGTGGTGCGTGGCCGTTTATGGTGGGAATTTTTTCAAAAAATTCTGGTTCTCTTTCTAATAGTTTCTTTTGCGGTGGTTCTCTCGTGCATCCAGATTGGGTTCTGACTGCGGCTCATTGCCTTATAGATGAAACGGCTTCAAGTATAAAGATTGGCATTTCTTTGCATGATCTTGCAACAGATTCCGGTGAGATTAAGAATGCTTCTAGGATAATAATTCATCCATCGTATAATAATAATTCTTTAGAAAATGATATTGCGTTGATCGAGCTTTCGTCGAGTTCGACAACTGGTACTCCGATACTTCCTTATGCTGGTGGCAATACCTTTGCTGGCGAAAATGGAGTCGCAATTGGATGGGGCAATACCAGCGAGGACGGCGATATCTCGGAGAAACTGCGCCAGGTGACATTACCAATTGCAAATAACTCTAGTTGCGGTGAAAACAGTAAAAAGATCTGCTCGGCGGGTTTGCCAACTGGTGGGAAAGATACTTGTCAGGGTGATTCCGGTGGCCCGTTAGTAATTGGAAGTGGATCAAGTGCAAGTCTTGTTGGGATAACTTCGTCTGGGGAAGGTTGCGCGCGGCCATACGAATACGGGATTTCAACGCGGGTGAGTAGTTACACTTCATTCATTAATCAGTACGTCCCTGCAATAGTGTATCCTGAGACCGATGGTCCATTTGGTTTATGGAATGGTTTCTTAGGTATGGCTAATATTTTAGAATTACAAAATCCAACCGACTCGGTTGTTAGCGCGAGGGTAAACCTTATTGATAGCACTGGCATTATACGTTCTTCTACTTTAGTACAGGTTCCGGCGCAGGATCAGTTCGATGTCATTTTAAATCAGTTAGGTGGGTTTTCTGCGAATGCTTACGGATTGATTCAAGTTTCTAGTAACGTTGGTGGAAGGATTTCTTACTATCGACCTAATTCAGTTAGGCCAAGTGAATTCGATTTTTCATATAACGTGCCTCTGAGAACTGGGATAACAAATACTTCGTACGTTTCTTTCAATACTTTTCAACCGAGTACGAATGTTGGACAATTGTTAAATGTTGTTGCGAACTGGGCGACAATTGTGAACCTTGAAAGTTCGGCAAAAACTTTTACGGTTAATAAATATAATTTTGATGGTGCCCTACTCACTCAGGCAGCTTATACTTTAAGCGCGAGAAGCAGGCTTGATGTTGACGGCGGACATGTTAATCCGGGTCGGAACAATGTGGGTTTCCTAGAAATAATTCCAAATGATGTGCACGCTAAGTATCTAGCCCAGTTGATACGTTATGGCTCAGGTGGGGTTGATTTCGAATTTGCGTTCCCGCTGGAGGCTAGAGCGGCAAATACTAACGTGAAATATATTCCGCTTGGTAGTAGCGAAACGAGCACTACCTGGATCGAGATTGTAAATTTATCGAGTTCTTCGGGGACTAATATTTTAAAAATTTATTCCCAAGCTGGTGAGCTTTTATACAATAATTCAATAGTAAATAGTCCGCGTTCACAAACCCATATAAATGCTTCGGCGTATATTACGGGTGGTTCGGTTGGGCTTGCTGAAATTACGCCGACTCAAGCGAAACCTTTTCTTGCTCAGTCGATGATATATTTCACGTTACAAAACGGTGGAATCGCTTCCCTTGCTGGATATCAGGCAATCGATTCGAGCGCTGCGCTTAGACGCGGGAGCTACAATCTGTTTTTGTCGATGCAAGGTTATTTACAGATCCATAATACCTTGGATACCACTAGTATCGTCGATGTTAGCATTATTTCACAGGCGAGCTCTGGCAGTAGCTTCACAGAGTCTTTTGCTCCGCGCCAATCGAAATTATACTTACTTAATAGCAATGGTTTCGGTACGGTTCCTAACTCGTATGGTTCAATTCTTGTTTCTCCGCGATCCGGCAGCAGTGTTTTTAGCGTGAGTTCAAGGATTAAGCGC
Organism: uncultured Bdellovibrionales bacterium; assembly: GCA_964472005.1. GTDB lineage: Bacteria > Bdellovibrionota_C > UBA2361 > SZUA-149 > DAOLCO01 > CAYYIQ01. The sequence goes on from CAYYIQ010000088.1 coordinate 12,457, forward strand.
GAGCCTTCCTCTTCGGACATTCAATATGTTAACCCGGGGACCCTTGAGTAGTTTTTTTTGGGGGTGACCACAGAGACACAGAGGCACAGAGAAAAGTAATCGTTTCTATTGTTTACTCGCTGGCACTTCAGAGTTTCTCTGGACTTACACCATATTTCCCTCTCTGTGCCTCTGTGGTTTACTTAAAAAGAAAGTCGCTAATCCGAGCTCTAAAAAGTCTATTCTATCTATATTTGGCAACAAATAATTTCTAAACACCTAGCTTTAATGTACTTAGTCTGCTCTCCACAAAAAACATTCGCGTGGTGCAGTTGATTTGATTGAAAATCAAATCAACGTGAACGGATTTTTTGTGGAGAGCAGACTAAGTACATTAAAGCGCACATCCACCAAACCCAATCAAATCGCCAAATATAAAAAACCTCCCCCTCTGTTT
>CAYYIQ010000089.1:0-12828 GCA_964472005.1 uncultured Bdellovibrionales bacterium
GTTTTGAAGCTGGTTTCGGAGATTTAATTGAAAATCTGAAAGCTGGTATCAAGGCGTCGAAGAGCGACGATCCAGTAGCACCACGTGCTTCGAGTGATGTTTCAAAGAATGCTGTTGCAAACATTGCAGGTTCTTGGGCTTACTCTTTAGAAATGCCTGCAGAAGGTTCCGGTATCTTGTCTTTCGATCTAAGTGAAGGCGGAATGCTTGGTGTTAGCCTTAGTCAGGTAGAAGTTAGAGGCGTCACTGGTGTCAATAAGCAAGTTTTATTTAATCACTTTGATGTACATGCGAAGAGTAATGCAAAGGGTATGACTGAAGTAGAATTCGAATCTACTGCGAACTCAGGCGCAACTCTTAAAAATAGCGCGGTGCTTTCAAGTGATGGAATGACTTTGACAGGAAAAACTATTGTTAATGGTTCCTCCTCTTCAGAGAAAGGAAGCTATGAATATAAATGGGTAGCTTCAAGACTAAAATAGTTGAGTAATTAGATTGCGGGGCTTTTTCCGCTATATCAAATATTCAATGGCCGTTCCATGTAACTTAGAGATGTTAGAACAAGCGTCTCTAAGTTATTATTCGTTCTTTTTATTTATTCATCCAAACTAATACTAAGTTAATTTCTTATTGATGTTTGATGGTTAAGATATCTTTCAGTTAATCCGATATTATAAACGTCAAATCGATTTATGAACTATCGCATGCTAAAATAATATGACTATTTCAATCAAGCCCATTTCCATTGTTACATTTGCACTTCTAGTCTTTATCCCAATGCTCTCGTTCGCAGATCCGTCGGGGCAGGTGTCTAGCACTAATAGTAACATTTCTCCAGTTTTTTCCCCAGAGGACTTTGGACCTTCCGTTTGTGTGGGTTGTTGTGACGAGAACGGGAACCAACTGCCTTCAGATCCGGTTTGTGGTTGCGACCCGGTCGACCAGTGTGGAGTTTGTAATGGGGATGGATCAAGTTGTAGCTGTGAACTATTTGATTGTTCAGGCAAACCATTTCCTAACCCAATTCCATATTGTCGTTTAGATGTAAATAAAGATAAACGAATTGATTTGGCAGATGATAGCGCGTTACGTGCATATACAAATGAGCATGGGTACGGTATTCCGGTTGATGAAAGCAATAGCATGTTTGATGTAACTGGGGATGATAAATATATCACTGCCTTAGACTTGCTTGCGATTTCGAACTTCTTAAATTTCCCAGTTGATGGGATTACAACTGTTGATGCCTGCGGTGTGTGTGGTGGGTCTGGCAAAAATGAGTGTGGAAAATGTCCAGGTGATCGAGATTTCGCTGAGCCGACGGGTCCCGACGGTATTTGTGGTTGCCCCGATGCAATAAATTATGTTGGACCTTTTAATGAGGAGTGTAAGATTTGTAGAAGTTTGCCAAACGATTCTTGTGGAAGATGCCCAGGAAGCACTGATTATGGTAACTCTTCATGCAAGTCAATAGATGCATGTGAAGGTTTAAGCATCGAAGACTTGGCGGGTAAGATTGGAAGGCAAAAACACGACGGCAAAAAATTCAATTTCAATCCTAGTCGTATGACCTATGATCCTGCAAAAGGTATTTGGTATGATGATCAGGGTGGTTCTACTTGGGCATGCCAAAAAAATTCTGTGGCACAAGAACTTGTAGAAAATGATGTAGACCTTGTATACAACTTCTTCTATGTAAGATCAGGAGCGAGTAGTGGGAATGTCGCAGGTCGGATTAATTTTGCAGATACTTTCTTAGGTAATCTAAGCGATAAGAAAGCTTGTTTCGTGTGTGGTTTAATTAGACACAAGAAGGGTTGTTTCCCTCCAGGAACTTTAGTCACCGCAAAAGATGGTTCGAGCTTGGTAAAAGTTGAAGAAGTTCGTGCAGGAGACTTGTTGTGGAATCCAATTACTAAGATGAATTCCAAGGTAATTTCCATAATTGAAGGACCAGAAGAGAAGCCACTGGTTGCAATATCAGCAAATGGGTTGACGATGAAGTTGTCTAGTGAACATCCTGTCGTTACAAAAAGAGGGTTAATTCAAGCCGTTGAAGTAAAGATAGGTGATATCTTATTCGATGGTAATGGTAACAAGCGAGTAGTCGATAAAATCGAAGCTCGATCGCCGATGCAAGCTCAAACAGTAATAAACTTTATCATGGAACGTGTTGGGAACGAGCATGATGGATTATTGTTAGTGGAAGGTTTGGTCGTCGGAGACCTCGTTCATCAGAGAGCTCTGTATAAAAAGTAGAAAGCGGAGGATAGCTTCCATCGTTTAGCAGTTTTTAGTAAGTCATTAGGATGAACTTTAGCTAATGAAGATTAAATTTATTGCAATGTTTTTGCTGTTACATGCTTCATGCCTGTGGGCGTCAGAGGATGGACAAGAAAAGGCTGTCGAATCTGCTAAAACTGATATTATTATAGATCTTGTTGCCGATTCAAAATGTATGTTTGGTGATTTAGATGTTCTCTTGTTGAATCTTACTGACTCCAAGGGGGAATTAGCTTTGCAATTGAATTTGGAAAGTCTCCCCTTAGGTTCCGAAGAGGTATATTTTGGTGTTCCGTTAAAAAAGGAAGTCGGACAGAAGACAAATTTGGGATCGTTTTTGGTTTCTCTTCCATCTGAAGCAAAATCAGATGTTTTTTTTGCGTCTCTTTGTACTGTCTCAATAGAGGATTCTAATAAAAAAAGATGTAGCGAGCAGAACCTAGTTTCAATTAACGAGTCGTCTTTAAAGTTCAGAGTTAAGTCTGCAGATAAGCTAAACAGCTCTTCATATCTGATAGAAGAATCAACAAGTGTGCCTACGCCTAAAATTTTCTACGGGCAAATGTTGTTCTTAAATTCAGAAAATGTTTCAAAAGTAACGGAAGGAGTAATTAGTATAGATCAACTTAAAAATAGTCTTGGGTCTTCAAAGGTTACTTCAATCGAATTAGAAAAAATATATGCGGATTTCAAAAGATTTGATAATGTTATTCAATCGCAGCCTTTAAGGACTAATGCTAACAGAATAGAACTTCCTTTAGCTTTTTATGATAGTAAAAGGTGTAATGGGTCTTAGTATTAAAAATCTTTTTTTTGGGTTCCTTCGATTGATCCTGGAGAATTATTTTTAAGCTCATACTGCTAATTTAAACTATTCAACTATTTTTAATATCGAATTTGGGGTGGTGACTATGATCTCGCCTAAATCATTTTGGTGAAAATCAATAAATGGTCCATGGTCAGAGTTAGTAAAAATTGCTTTTTCAGATTCAATTTCAGTGCCTTGATTTTTTAGTTTAAGCACTACAATTGTGTTAGATGTAAAACGTGAGAGTATAAGCGAATTGTTGAAGTCAGAAATTTTCGAGCTTTGTATTCCTAGCAGGTCTGTAAGTCCTTCTGATTTGCTCCATGAAAAGATGGAGCCTGCAAGGCTAGTGCTAGCGTCACCACAACTATAATTTAGCCCCCATCCAAAATCTTGTCCTAGCTTTAAGAGATTAACTTCGTCGTCGCATTCTGGGCCATTGTCCGCAATGAAAATATTTCCAGCTAATTGAGTAAGTCCAAAAGGATTTCTTAGCCCTTGTGCAATTATTGAATTAGCTGTCATTGAAATTCCGTTGCGATTAAAGGCCACGATTTTACCTAGTTTGGTCGCTAGACTGTTTACTTGTTCTGAGCTGTCGCCATCGCCAATCCCGAGATAGATTATGCCATTCTCGTCTTGAACCATGCCCCCACCATTGTGACCACTAGCTTGTTCTGCAGTGAAGATGTCTTCCTTTTTTACAATTGGGCCAACGGTAACTCGAGAGACGACGTTACGACGTTTTTCTGGATTGTAGTAATAGACAAAAAGGAAATGGTTGTTTTGAAAGTTGTCGTCGACCAGGAGTCCAGAGATTCCAGCAAGTTCATTGGTCGCTGGTGGAAAGGTCGCAAGCACATTTTTTTTAGAGTTAGCTTGATCATACTCGTAAATGTATCCGGTTAGCAGTTCAGCGTAGACAAGACTACCGGAAGGTAGTTGAGACACTCTTATGGGATAAGCCAGTTCCTCAAGAATGGGTTCGAGCTTGTATCTCGGACCATCACTCCCGCTACTACCTCCGCATGAAATCAAAGTTGGAAATAAGGCAATAAAAAGTAGGAATTGAAATTTTCTCATGAAGGGTGATTATCATAGTGGCCGATGAGTGTGCCAACGATTTGAGAAAATTTCTTAGGGGGGCAATCCAGGTTCAAGATACAAAAGATATGGTTTTGGCTGTGAGTCAGTCTTCGAATTGAAAAGTTTGTCGTTAATTTTAGCCACTTAAAGAATACTAAAATAATTATGAATCGAGACAGGTCAAATCTCATCTTAATTTTATAATATTAATTTTAGTAGGTAGGGCTTCTATGGCAAAGCAAGTATTTACAGAAGAGCGGAAAATTGAATTATTTCTTAAGTTATTAGTAGAAACTGCTGCTCTGCAACTGTTATTTACCCGTTGGGCCGATGAAAATGATCAAGAGAACTACGAGTGGCAAATTAAGATGGAAGTATTAAGCGATATACTTGATCGGAAATTAGACCGAAGGGAACAATTAACCGCAGAGCTTAAGGACCACTTTCCAGAAATTACAAAGTTTGATTGGGCTCAACTGAATCATTAGACGAAATGTAGTTGATGTACGATGAGTGCTAAAAGTTTGAGCATGGACCGAGGTATGACTTGAACCAATATCAAGCTAGATTGTAGATGTCCCAATAGTGTAAGTTTCTTACCCGTTTTTCATGCGAAAATAGAGAATCTAACCTTCTCACTTTCAGAAATAATAATTTTACGGTAGTAATGGCGTTCTCAGTTTCGGGAATTTAATACATTTATCCAAGCAGAGATAAATACTTAGAATTTTTAGTTTTCACTTAGGAAATTTTTAAAATGGGACATCATTCAAAACCGATTATTAATGGTAATGATACGGCAAAGTGGGGGAAGGATCAGAATTGGGCAGTGGTGTGGTTTTTAAGTGTAGTAGTTATTGCTCCACTCTTTGTTTCATTTCTGACTCGTGTCGATAGTTGGATGTATCAAAGCAACGGCGAAGTAAACGTCGCAGGTGTAAAATTGTTAGATTACGATAAATATCGTTCAAACAGAAATGCTAGTTTTGGTATCGCTTCAGAACGTTCTGATGCAAGATCAGCCAAGTCGCTGAGTAAGACATACAAAGAACTTAGCTTAAGTAAGTAGTTAATTTAGTATGTCCAGCGAAAAAAATCTTCAGCTCCCAGAGCATTATAAGATAGATCTTACCTCCAAAACATTGGAAGAGGGTACAGAGAAGGTCGCAAAAGAGATAAACGCATGGGCTACCACAGGCGAGTTTGCCGGTGAAGAAGTTGTTGCTGTTTGCATCCTAAGAGGGGGTGTATTTTTCTTTTCCGACCTTGTTAGAAAGCTAAATTTTTCATTATTCTTAGAATTCGTAACTTTCTCGTCTTATGACGAAGCTACGAACACTCAAAAATCTAATAAGGATTTAAAAGAATTTCATTCTCCCTTTGATCCAAAAGGTAAAAGAATAATTTTGATCGATGATATTCTTGAAACGGGTCAGACCCTTGAAATACTTTCGGGTAAATTATTGGATTTGGGCGCATTAGAAGTCGTTACCGCAGTAATGGTTTATCGTAATACGGACGCTACTAAGTCAGTCCCAGATTTTTTTGCTACAGAAATCGATCACAGTACATGGCTAGCAGGCATGGGACTCGATGATAGCGGACTACAAAGAAATCTTCCTGACATTTATAAAATCAATTAGGTCCATTTGCATTGGCGGAACTTTATGTCTGCCGGTATGCGAGCAAGCGGAGTGGGGATCTTTTTTTGGGGATCTTTTAACGCAGAGCAAACAGAGGATTTTGAATTAAGATTTAGAATTTAACGGCTATTCGCTGATATGTGCAATCTAGCTCACTGCTCCCGACCTTCAGTCTTTGTCTAAAATCCTCTGTTTGCTCTGCTTGCTCTGCGTTAAAAAAACAAAAACCTAATGACCGTATTCTTTGCCAATAAATTTACAACGTACCATTAAACACATACTCGGCTTGCTCTGAGCACAACATCTTAAAAACTTGCATGCAACTAATACTACGTGAGATACTTTGATTGAATCATACGGTCTTTAAGAGGCTCGTTCGCTTTCGACTATTTTAACATTTGATGAAGAATTAGAAGTTTGAGCATACTAAAGAAGTTAAAACCACATTACTATTTTGTCAGATGGTCTCTCCAATTCTTGCGATTAAATATTTTAGATCGGAGATATCAAGAATTTCAGCGATATTTTCGTGGATCCAACAATACGCTTGAATATCTAAATGAAAAGCTTCGTACTTGTCTTAAGTTGAATCCATGTTGGGCTGATGGGCATTTCTATATGTCGATACTTTCTTTTCGAAGTTTTGAGCTAAGTAAGAATCCACATTTTAAAGGGGTTATTAGAATTTCAACTGATGCATTAAAACAACTTCACGCTTCGGAAAAAAATATTTGTTTATCTGAGGCTACGTATGATTTTGTAAATAAAAATTATCCTCAAGTTATTGAACGCTTAACTAAATTAGATTTTACAGAATTCCCGCAGTCAGATTCCTTAAATGTCGTAGGATCAGAAATCCTAGCATCTTCATATTTGATTCTTGGTGATGATAGAAACGCTTTCCGATCATTAAAGAATATCAGTGAGTCACATAGAAGTAGTGAGGTCGCTGAAATGCTAAAATTTTTAGAATCAAAAAAATAGAATTAATTGGTATACCTGATGAATATTTCCACTGTTCGTGATCTATGGGCAGAGTTAATGCCTGCTTTCTAACTTTATACCCATCAAATTCTTGGTTCAAACTAGTAAAATGGCCTTATGCGACGATTATGTAAAACTAAGACATAACATTTTTAGGATAAATAACCCCTAAATCTAAGGATAGAGATGCCAGTTAACCATGATCCTCAGAAGAAAAAAACTGAAGAATTTGTCGTTAAGCTTCCTTCGGCAAATGTCAGTTTGTCGGAAAGCCAAGTACTGACGGTTCCAAGACCCGATCTGCAAACCCAAGAAAAAAATTCCGAAGCATTTCATAATTATGTGTACGACAATTTTTCTACTTGGATAAATGGTGCAGTTAGTCGATCTAGTGAAGAAGCTCAAGAGTATCTTGCGCCTGTGACAGATGTCGTAAATCGATATTTAAAAACTATTGATATAAATAAGATCGATCGAGATTTAACTAACTACGCAGAGAGTACTTTGCGATCTGTAAAGGAAGTAAGTCTGTCTTTAAAAGAAAATGTCGATAGCTTCATTGTTACGCAACTCAATACAATTGAAAAACAGCCTCTGGATGAGTCAGTTCTTGGAATGGCAAAAAAAGCCGTTTATTCAACGGCGGGTTATGTCGGACAAGGTTTTGACTACATCATGCCATACGTGGAAGCGCTTGGAACTAAGATCTTGGGTGAAGTTAGCTATAATGCTGTTGCAGAGGCGATAGGAAGTGCCTATCTACGCACCATTCAGCTTTTAAAGGATTTTTTCAAAGCTTTAACCGAAAACATCAATGAAGAAAAAACTCTTTATGAGATTAAAATTAATGAAAATACATCGACCTTTGAAACCAACTTGTCGATGCGGGATGCTAGGGAGACTTCGGAATGTTTAGATGAAATTTCAAGTTTTTCTAAAGGCTTCTTTAACGAAAAAAACGAAGAGTTTTTGGCTCGTAGAATTACAGATGTTCGTGAAGATGGAATACGACAGGAGCAACCCGATGTTATTCGAAGAGATTTAATGGAGGATCTTGCTAGGGATGTTTTTGATCCATTCCCGACGTATGAAAACCGTGAGAAAGATCGCCAGGAAGTCCGAGACAAGAGTCGATTGGAAAGTCTGGGAAGATTTGCAAGGGTCGGAATAGACGGAGAACTCCCCGCAATTGATAAACTAGATCTATTAACTAAAACTAAGGTAGTTGGATAAATGTTCCATTAGTTATTTTATAAATTTTAGTTACTTCGTTCGTTATAATGCGATTCCTATTTTGATCAAATTTTACCGGACCACTTTTCCCCTTAAAGTTTACTTTCGCTAAACAGTCGACGAGTTTTGAGCCGTCGTCCCCGCACATTTCAATACCATATTTTAGCAGATAAACTGCATCGTAGGCTAAGACACTTCCAAACGCTGGTTCGGATTTAAAACGAGTTAAATACATTTCTTGGAAATCTTTTGGTATTGGTACAGAGTAATCCAGATGGATTATTCCCTCAGTCAAGGCATGATCTTTCTTAAGTACCTCATCGTATCGCACGATTGGCCCTAGAATTAACCTTCCAGGATCTATCCCAATATTCTTTGCCTGTTTTACAAAAGTTGAAGCGGGGCCATTCTCTAAAAGAAATACAACTATCGCAGTGTTTGTCTCTTGGCGGATTTTCGTTAGCTCGGTTCTGTAGTCTAAGCTATCTGCTGGGACAATTTGTTTTTTTACGTTGAGTTTATCACTAATTTGGGCCTCTAAGGTGTTTCCTAGCATTTCGTAATAAGCGTTAGGAGAAATGAAAATTGTTATTTTGTCGACATTTCGAGATAGAAGATATTTTGATAAAGGTTTTATTGCTTCCGCGACTGGAAATTGCATTGAAAAAACGTAAGGTCGCCTCTCCATGAGATCAGGTGAGTGACCAGTTGGTGTGATCATAATGACTTTAGATCTGTTGGCAATCGGTGCTAAGACCGTTGAAAATTCTGTCCAGTTAGGTCCAATCAAGTATGAAATTTTATTGATCGAGCGAAGTTTTTGAAAGATAGATACGGTTAATTTGGTTTCGGAATGGTTGTCTTCAGAATATAGTCGTAGTGGTTTATTTAAGACCCCACCACGAGAGTTAATTTCTTCGATTGCGAGGATTGTTCCGTTTAACTCGGTCAATCCACTATGTGCTCCAAAGCCCGTTTGGGAAGTGATTGAAGCTACATCAATGAAATTGTCCTGAGTCTTGTTCAAATCCTCTTTGATTTCTGCCAAAAGAGTACCGTTAAACGTCAAAAATACCCCAAGTAACCAAAAGAGAAATTTAAACTGATTGAATTTCTCAAACTGAACTTTTTCTATGTGCATCTTCATTGTTAGAGCAGAGTTTGATTAAATAAAATGAAGTAGTATCTCTATAGTTTTCAGCTAGTTATCCTTGCAGCTTAAATCTACATGAACTATGCACATTAAATTAATGCGCAAATGGTTTTAAGGTGCTACTTCTCGTTAACTAGGCATCATCTATGCATAGAAATAAGTATCAGGTTAACAGTTTTTAAGTAAATTTAAATATATATGACACTCGGGACAAATAAATCACATATTCTTAAAGGGGCTAACTCCAAATCAAGAGTTCTTCCGTCACTTGCTATTGTTCCGCCGAGATTGTCTCCTCGAGATCAAACTAAACGGAAAGAGTTTGTAGGTGAACTCTGGGCCTCAACGCAACGTCAAATGCATTCCTTGCACTATAGTGTAAGCTATAGAGCTAGTTTTAAACCTGAGTTGCCAGATTTTTGCATTAGAAGATATAGCGCACCAGGAGATGTCGTTCTTGATCCATTTTCAGGTCGCGGAACGACGGCTTTACAGGCCGCTTTATCGGGACGCGTTGCTTATGCATCAGATGCAAATCCGCTTTCGTCACTTATTACTCAGGCAAAACTTTTTCCCGTGGGGCTAGATGAAGTTGTTTTAAGACTGCATGAGATTGATCTTTTACGTCCGGTTCCTTTGACCGCCTATAAAGAAATGCTTTCACCTTTTTATCATCCAGATACTTATCGTGAATTAATCAATTTAAAATTGGCGATTAAAAAAAATCCAGATCGGATAAATAGGTTTATAGAACTTTTAGCAATGTCACGTTTGCATGGTCATTCTCAGGGTTTTTTCTCAGTGTATTCATTTCCACAAATATCTATTTTGCCTGAGAGACAGTCCTTAATAAATGCAAAACGTCGTCAGTATCCAGAGTATCGCTCGATCACTCCGAGAATTATAAAGAAAGCTGCGCAAACATTGCGTGATGGTTTCAAAAATGAATTCTACAATTATGCTGAGCAGTCGAGGGTTGCAACATCGGATGCTAGAAGTTTAAATTGGTTGGGGGATAATTCAGTTGATTTGATTATCACATCGCCGCCATTTCTTGATAAGGTCGATTATCTGACTGATAACTGGCTAGAATTTTGGTTCGCTGGTGTTAATCCCCGTCCATTTGAAGAAAAGCTTTTAACTAGTCCTAATCTTGATGAATGGCGGTCTTTTATGCGAGACGTCCTCCGAGAGTCGTTAAGGGTTCTAAGACCGAACTGTTTTGCTGTGATTGAAGTGGGTGAGGTCGAAACTGCTCATGGTACAATTAATCTTGATCAAGTTTTGGCCGAGGAAGCCGAGAGGATTAGGTATCAAGATAAGATAATGAGAGTTGAAGAAATTCTCGTAAATCAACAATCTTTTTCAAAGCTTTCAAATTGTTTTCAAGTAGAAAATAATCGAAAGGGTACAAACACTAATCGTTTAGTAGTATTAAGTTCTTCTTCGCAAAAATTAAAGCGGAAATAAGTTAGGATAGTAAAACCTTATGATGCAGCTTGATGAAACATTCATGACCTTTCTTTTGAATCATCAAAGGAAAAATAAACGTACACTTAATTTTTTGATTCTGATGGAATCAATCATGGCAGCTGCACGTAAAATTGATTCTCTATATAGAGCTGGTGCGTTAGATCAGAATCTTGGTGAGGCAGGTAAAACCAATGTTCAGGGTGAATCGGTAATGGAAATGGATTTGATGGCGCATCAAATCGTAATGCATTACTTGACCCAATCGAAACAGGTTATGGAAGCAACTAGCGAGGAGATTGCTAGCGAACTGCGACTAAATGCTGATGGCCGGTATATCGTATATTTTGATCCTATTGATGGATCTAGCAATGTTAAGCATAGTCTGCCAGTTGGTTTCCTATTTGGTATAGTTAAAAGAGATTTGGATAAGGATGAGACTTATCGCCTACGGACTGGTCGGGAGTTTATTGCGGGTGGAATGTTTTTGATCCCCTCGGGCCTTTTTACTTTTGCATTGAGAAATGCGGGCACTTGGCGTTTTTTAATGGATGAAACTGGAGTGTATGTACGCCCGAAAAAAATAACTCTTCCTGCAAGTAAAAAAAGTTGGGAGCTGTCTTGGAATGTTTCAAATACGACCTCCTTTTCGGAAAAAGTACAAGAATGGCTCATAAAAAATAAGTCAGATTATAATTTTCGATATGCGGGTAGTTTAGTCGTTGATTTTCACCGTATGTTACATAATGGCGGTATGTTCTTATATCCAGCTATTTTAAATCATCAAGATCCACTAAAAAATCGTCCAGAAGGAAAACTCAGACTTCTATATGAAGCGGCAGTTGTCGCATTCATCGCACACGAAGCAGGTGGTATGGCTATTGACGAGTCAGGTACTGATCTTCTAGACGTTGAACCAAAGGATCGCCATCAAAGAAGTACTCTTTATGTTGGAAATAAGGAGTTAGTTAAGGAAATGCAAGCGGAGCTACTTAAAAAGTAAGGTCAACGCATCTCGCTAACTTCGTCGAAGAGCCGCGCTGTTTTCTTTGAGAAAAGTCGGTTGCTAGTAGCATAATAATTACCATAATGTTTGGATACCTGCGCAGGTAGGGATCCGGGTTGACAAGTAATTTCAATAACCTGAATCACTGCATTCGTAGAACCGCCAGACTATCGCGTCTAACCATTGTAGAAAATTGATTATAAATTTTATATGGGTTAACACTCATTTAAAAAATGTTACGTGTAGAATAAATATTTGGCTTATCCAATCAAATTTGGAAGAGTCAAAAGGTTTTGACTCCGATTTTTTCCTGTTAAGTAGGATAGTGAGTGATGTCAACAGCAAGCCCGATCGCAAAACCAGCTTCGCTTTTCAAAAACCTTGCCGAATGTTTGATTCCGACTTGGAAACAAACTTCCGGTAAAGCTTCCTATCACATGAGGTCCTTTACAAGTACATCTGACGAATTTTCGCTGGAACGCTTTGACGCAAGTCGACTAGATGACTTTTTGGATTCGTCTTTTGTTCTATTGAGTGTGCCCTCGTTCAGTTTAGAAAACGAATTTCTCGGATCAATGAATTTTGGTCTTAAGAACGCTGCAGAGGCGCAAAGGAAGTTTCATGAAAATTTGAAAATGGAATGGCAGGATCAGTATGGAGAATATCGTTTTTGGGCATTCTTGAGTTCATTGCAGAAGAGAGTCGCTGAAAGTCCATTGTTCAAGGCAGCAGAAAAAGTTGCGGTGGTTTCTTCGGATGCCAACGGGAGCTTGTTGACCGAAGAAAATGTTAAATTTGTTCGAGGAAAAGGCCTTTTGTTGACTGATCCTAATCGGAATTTGGTCGACATTTTGGAATTTGGCTTGTCCGATTTCGATTCGGAAATTGAGGGCCTCGCTGCGGTATACGATTTTACTCGGCGAATGCCTCCAATTTATTGCCTAATGTACTCAAAGGAGAAAGGCAGTGCCGCGTTTCATCTTTTAGCCGGAAAGACAATCAAAGAGATGTTTACAGAGATCGAGAACTCGCTCGAAGAAGTTTTTGCATAGTACTAGGTTAGTGACCTTTCATATTGCTGACCGATGGTATCATACTGTCGGTTAGCTTTTTTATAAAAAAAGAATGATTGAAATATTCTTATGAACAACGTAAAGATGCA
>CAYYIQ010000090.1:0-12808 GCA_964472005.1 uncultured Bdellovibrionales bacterium
AGTCATTCCGCACCAAAATCTATCAGCTTTGAATAAATTCACTAAAACAGTTGCTATTAGAGACTCTCTGTCAAGCATCACGCTAGTTCGTTCTCCCTTTTACAATGTTCGCTTTATTTTAATTTAACGCGACATCTAAAAGGCACCCTAAACAACTCAAAGGACGATAGATTTTCAGAGTTTATGAACTATAACATACAATCGACTGATTCAATACACAAAATCAAATTTAGCATTATTATTCTAACGTTCGTGAGAGTTCCAACGTATTTATCCTGTACGTCAGATAACATTAGCCAATCAATTTACAATTCATCCGTCTTCTAACTCCCCACTGTCATTCCCGCGCCTCACCGTAGTCTCCTCGCCCGATCGTCATTCCCTCGCCTCACCGTAGTCTCCTCTCCCCATCGTCATTCCCGCGAAAGCGGGAATCCATGAGGACTATTTCAAACAGTAAGACCACTGTTTTAGCAAACATAGCGGTCTTGAAGGTGTAGAACTCGTACAACTCCTGGATCCCTGCTTCCGCAGGGATGACGGTGAGGTGCAGGGATGACCCGAATGACGGTGAGGTGCTGGGAACGACCGGAATGACCGTGAGGTGCTGGGAATGACCGTGAGGGGCTGGGATGATGGCGAGGTGTTGGGTTGACAGTTATTGTAGGGATATAAAAAAATGAAAGAGTATATAAGTCCCGTTATCCCTACTATCCAGTTTTGAGTCTTGTTTAACCCTAGTTTAAAATTGAATTTTGGTATGCGGATTCTGAAATCATTTTAATTCCATGTGGGGTCGCTCTTGCAACTCGCCCTTCTATTAATTTTCCATCTCCATTTTTATCAATCGTTTCATCGATTACGATTTCAGCAAAAATATTATGTTCAGTTCTCCCCTTAACGACATTCAGTTCCGACAAATTAGACTCTCCTAGTATCGCAACTTTCTGCCCTAAAAATCTCGTATTAAATTCTAATGAGTGTTCCTGCTGTAGAGCTTGGATCTTCATCAATCTTTCTGTTTTTACAGATTCTTCAACTTCATCGCTATCTAGATAGTTTAAATTAGCCTTGGTGTTTGGTCGAATCGAATATTTATACGAAAACGAAGAATGAAATTTTAAAAGATTCATTATCTCCAAAGTATCTTCGAAATCAGACTGGGTCTCAGTTGGAAATCCGACAATAATATCAGTGGATATTGCCACGTCTGGACGTGCCATTTTAATGTCGTTTACAACTTCTAAAAATCTTTCTCGTCGATAATTTCTATTCATCGCTTTAAGGATTCTGTTTGATCCGCTTTGAAGTGGCATATGAACATGTGGGCAAAGTTGCGGCACCTCTTTGTAGAGATCAATAAAGTCTTTCTTAATTTCTGCTGGATGTGGCGAGGTAAATCTTATACGTTCCACGTTTTCTATTTCTGCAATTCTTCTGATCAAATTTGAAAATTTCTTACGATCGACAAGGTCTACACCATATGAATTGACAGTTTGACCAAGCAACATGACTTCCCGTGCACCCATTCGTGTCTTGAGTCTAACTTCTTTCAAAATTTCCTCCTCAAGCCTACTAACCTGAGGTCCTCGTGTTGTCGGCACGACACAAAATGCGCATTTTTTATTACAGCCCCGCTGAATTGCGACGAGTGCTCGAACATTTGTATTGAACGTAGAACTCACAATATTTTGATCACTGGGCATCGCATTAAATTGGTCTGGTAATTCTTCCCATTCATCACGATAATCGATGGCGACTTGTTTAGTTCTGGTCTCGATTGAAGATTTTATCAAAGCTGGAACATAAGAAAGGTTATGTGTCCCTACTACAAAATCAACAGCGCTGTTACGCGTAATTATATTTTGTCCCTCTTGCTGAGCGACGCACCCACCGACTCCAATGACATAATCAGGGTTGTTTTTTTTAATATCTCTTAGCCGCCCCAAAAGACCGAAGAGCTTATGCTCACCCTTCTCTCTAACACTACAAGTATTCACAATCGCCAAATCCGCTTCTTCGGCAGTATCAACTCTTTGGTAGGAGTCAGAGATAAGAGCTAACATTTTTTCAGTGTCATACTCATTCATCTGACAGCCAAATGTTTTGACAAAGACTCGCTTCTTTAAATTTGTTGGTTCGCTCGAGTTATCGGACATAATTTATTTGAATAATTAAAACGAAAATATCGCTACGTAGTTAAATCTATTAAGTTTTGCTTGGACTGCCGTTTTATTAAACCGCGTCATAGTAATCCCCTGTTTTTTCGCTTTAACAGAAGAAGAAATTGGATGGATGCGGAACAACGGCCAAACAGTAGGTTTGAGTATATTACATGTTTTCATTTTATGCATACTTCCTCTATTCCTTTGTAAAGAGCTAGGCCCCCAATTTACCTAACAACCCGATTTTATGGAATTAGTGTAGAGGAATCTACGGTATAATGGCATTATGATTGAAGTTCTCACCTGCCTTCTACAATCTCGTACCCCAAAATGCGAATATGGGGTCGAAAACTTCCACCAGGGACAACGATCACCGGCCTACCAATCTTCACACTGAATGGAATTGATCCTCCGACTGGAATTTGCAAATTCCCAAATGATAACTCTTCTTCGGAAGGCAACTTTTTGTGCAAATCCGCTGGTAAATCTGAAATTTTACCTTCACTCGTCCAAAAAAGACCAAATGCGAGGGACAAATTAGTAATAGGTAAATTTTTCAGATTTTTTACAACCGCATTTATCGTGATCCATTTTTCAGTTCCTCCCTGACAATTTTCACAGTCTTTCACCTCTTCAACTAAATTAATTGAGTCTATCGCTAATTTCCCTGATGAAATATTCTTACGTTCTATTACTTCCCCTTCCTTCGTCAGAACTAGATCAGGTCCGATATCAGGCTTTCTTGGTTCAGGCGCTTCCAAATCAACCGTGGGAGGTAACTCCGAAATCTCAGTGGGCATTGCTTGTGATACATGTTTAGAATCCTCACCCCAACTACACTTCAACTGGAACTCAGATAACTCTTTAATTGGTAGTTCAAACGGAACGACTAATTTAGTACCAGACTCTAAAACAACTGACTCGACGACATCTGAAAGTAGTCGACTTTGCTTTACTTTGATCGATCCTTCATTTAAGCCAATCGCGGAAACTAAGACCTCATCTGCTAAAATATCTTTTTTAATATCGATTTCGGCTTTAACAAAAAGGCTATCTTGCACTGTAAATGCTTGGCCAAGTGAGATTTCGATTGGAGGGATTTTTTCAGTTACCGGTGTCACTCTCTCGCTATAAAAGAGAGAGCAAGAATTAACAAGCAACAGCAAAAGTATAGACAAATTTCGAAATTTTATATTTCTCAAGGTATTTTATAGATAATATGTTTTAAAATATCTGCGAATCGCAACATTACGTGTGGTAAACGACATTGCATGCATTTCGATGTTAATCTACTGGCTACCTAGTTTTTATCTGACTTCCTTCCGATAACTAGATTTTTTATTTTCCAACCACCTTCTTCAGCTTTATAGACCCATTCGATTTGATCGAAATGACTTTCAAGCACATACGTGGGGGAAGAAAAGGCTGAGATTTTAAAAACCGAATAAGCCCGGAAAGACTCTTCTTCAAAAGTAACCTGATCAACTTCAACTTCGTTAATTTTGGTTGTCTTATATTCCTTTGTAAGCATTCGCATCAGTTCGTGGGGATTGCCTTCTATTAACGGAACCAATTCATCAAAAGTTTGCCAAGCTAAAGTTTGATTAACTTTGTTAACCAAAACTTCCAATTCCATTTTTCGATCAAGTTCGTTCTTAAAACTCTCTGACAACATCGAGCAACCGAAACCAAAAGAAAGTAAGAGAACAAAAATTATTTTTTTCATATGTTTTTTACTCGCCGATCCCATTTAAAAGAGAATCTAATTCTTTTCTGTCATTGTTGTTGATAATTTTTTCGGGAGTACGAGACTCCTCAACTTTTAGAGTTTTTGTACGTCCCTGCCTTTCGTCGCTTTTTTCTGACAGTCTTGCACGACTCAGGGAGGATTCGAAATTAGAATAATAGCCACCTAAATTGGAGGACTTTTCTTTGATGAACTTGGAGATCCCACCATATTGTCGAGACAACGGATAAAGACCAGCTAGGACAACACCAATACCAAATAATATTACAATTAGTCTCTCAAACAAACCTACATCGTTTCTTTTTGCCATAGCCCAATTTAAATTAAGATTTTTTAATAGCTCGTCTAAAGTTTAGTCGCGAAATGCGTTCTGTAACCTGAAAAGTTTTCTATTCCTATCAAATATATACCTATTTAAAAAGCACTAAATACGTTAGTTCTTTAAAGTAATTTAAATTAGTTCATTTTTCTGTTAAAAATCAGCACTAAAACCCCTTTAGTATTTTTGGCGTTCACACCCTAATTGGCATTTGCTTAATAACTATGGAAAACTCAAGCTCTTTGGATAAATTACCACGTAAAAAACTCGCTCTAATCACTGGCGCCTCTTCCGGAATCGGACTCGAATACGCCTTCCTTGTAGCTGAACAATATGAGGAAGATATTGCGCTAGTGGCCCGTCGGGAAGACAGACTAGAACATCTTAAGCGAGAAATTCAAAAACGAAATCCAAATAAGACTGTTTTGGTTCTCCCCTACGATCTCTCGTGCACAGAAAATATTTCTAAGCTCTGGAATGAAATAGCTGCTACTGGTTACGACGTTACTTTACTCATCAACAATGCCGGTTTCGGGGACTTTGGTTTTTTCAAAGATTTAGACATCGAAAATGCTCTCAAGATGGTTGATCTTAATATAAAAGCAATACTTGACCTAAGTGCGAAAGTTGTTCCGCGTATGGTAGAACTCAATTACGGTAACATTATCAATGTTTCTTCAATGGCAAGTTTTCAAGGTCTTCCATTTCTCGCGACCTATGCCGCTTCCAAATCTTTTGTCACCTCATTTAGCCTTGCTCTGGGTCAAGAACTCGAACGCTACAATATTAACGTACAGGCACTGTGCCCAGGCCCTGTCTCTACGGAATTTGGAGACGTCGCAGGCTTCAAAGGCAAAGTTAACCTGACTTCCTCCCTCTCTGCTAGACAGGTGGCAAGTAAGTCGTTAGATGCCTTAAAGGTAAAAAAATCCGTGGTAATACCCGGATACATGAATTACTTACTTGCTCAGGCTAACCGCTTCCTCCCAAGAGCTTTCGCAACCAAGCTCGCGTATTACGTAATACGATCAAAAGCAGAATAGCTATCTGGCCTCACTTCGGAGTTTTTCCCCTTTCACGTTCGACAGTATGAGGAGAATCACTGGAAAAATGCCTCATCTCTAATAAAAGTACATTGAAGCGAGAAAATTCGTGCTAAATATAGCGTAAATTCTTTACTTAAAAGATGTTTCTGATAAGTATCGCTTTGATTTTTGCCTATTTATATAAGGAACCACATCAATGAATGATATTTCCCACTGGAGCATCCAGAATAGCCGTAGTCTATATGGTATTGACAATTGGGGTGCGGGATATTTTGATTTTAATGATCAAGGTCACGTTTCCGTATCACCGGAAGGACCAGAAGGTCCACGAATCGATCTTGATGATCTCGTAAAAGCGGTCCAAGAAAGGGATATCGAACTCCCTGTATTGTTCAGATTTAATGGTATTCTCAGACATAGAGTAAGAACCATTCACAATGCATTCACCAATGCTATTAAAGAATTTAACTATTCAGGAACTTATCGCCCTACTTATCCAATCAAAGTTAACCAAATGAGACAAGTTGTCGAAGTGGTTAAAAATGCTTCGGATGACATTTCAATGGGACTTGAAGTTGGAAGTAAACCAGAACTAATCGCTGTTCTCGGAATGCCAGCCAGTCCGGATTCTCTACTTCTTTGTAATGGATATAAAGATTCGAACTACATCGAATTAGCTCTAATGAGTAAGAAAGTTGGTAGAAGACCAATTATCATTATTGAAAAGCAATCTGAAATTGATTTAGTTCTCGATGTGTCAGAACGACTTGGGATTGTTCCTGAAATCGGTCTTAGATTAAAGCTTGCTGGGAAAGGAGCTGGACGATGGGAAAGATCCGGTGGAGACCGAGCAAAGTTTGGTCTAACTATCGGCGAAGTTGTTGATTCTGTCGCTGAATTAAGAAAGCGAGGAAAACTTGATTGCCTTAGGCTGATCCATTTTCATGCAGGTAGTCAGTTAACAACCATTTCAAGCCTTGGAGCGTCCTTAAAAGAAGCGACACAGGTTTATGTACAATTGAAGAAAGAATGTCCCAACCTTACGATTCTGGATGTCGGTGGTGGACTAGGAGTTGACTACGACGGTTCTAAAACCAATTTCTCTTCATCAATGAACTACACTGTTGAAGAGTACGCGAGAGATGTAGTTTGGATAATCGACGACATCTGCAGCAAAGCTAAAGTTGATGCGCCTGATATCGTTACTGAATCCGGAAGAGCGACTGTTGCATATCATTCCTTACTCGTTTTTAACGTGCTTGGAATTGCGAACACGTTTGACCGACCTTGCAACCCTGACGAAGTGATGAAACAAAGTTCTGAGCCAGTTGTACAGAATCTTGCAGCACTTTTAAAAGAGATGACACCAAAAAATTGTCAGGAAACTCTTCATGATGCAATTGATCTTAGGACCGAAACTATCCAAAAATTCAACCTTGGTCTTTTAACTATTGAAGATAGAGCACTAGCAGAAAAATGTTATTGGGCAGTTTTGACAGCGGTCTGTAAACTGAGTCAGCAACTTAGCTACATTCCTGAAGACTTAGAACGTTTGCCTGCAACGTTAACTGATACTTATTTTTGCAATCTATCAATTTTTCAATCGATGCCAGATAGCTGGGCGATCCAACAGATCTTCCCAATCACGCCACTTAATAGATTACAGGAAGAACCGACAGCTCCGGTTGTACTTGCTGATATTACGTGTGACTCGGACGGTTCGATTGATAGATTTGCGGACTTACGAGATGTTAAAAGATATCTTCCAGCCCACAAACTCCAAAAAGGAGATCCTTATTACTTCGTAACGTTCCTTGTCGGAGCGTATCAGGAAATTTTGGGAGATCTTCATAATCTATTCGGTGACACTAATGCAGTTCACGTTGAAGTCGGACTAGATGGAAAACCTGAATTCTCTAATGTAGTGACTGGTGATACGGTTGAAGAAGTTCTTAAATATGTTGAATTTGAAAAAGACGAACTTTGTTTCCATTGGAGATCGGCCTTAGAACAAGCCGTTTCGAAAGGTAATATCTCGGCAGCTGAAAGTGGCGAGATGTATCGCAAGTATCAAAGGTCTTTTGATAGCTATACCTATCTTTCATCTTTTTAAACTGAATTGGGAGTCCTCCATGATATCGAATTTTAGATTTCAGAATGTTTTCGCGAAGTCAATAATCACTGCTGCCGTTTTGATGTCTGGATTGACTTCGTGTTCATCCGCCTATTTTGCGGCATTAGAAAAAATCGGGATTGAAAAAAGAGATTTGATGGTTTCACGAGTTAAGTCTGCCAAAGATTCTCAAATCGAAACTAAAGAACAGTTTAAAAATGCCTTGGAGCAATACCGTTCGATTATTAGTGTTAAGGGTGGATCGCTCGAAGAAAAATACGAAAAACTAAACGAAGTTTTGGAAGAAAGCGAAGCCAAATCTATTGAAGTAACTTCCCGAATTTCTAAAGTTGAAGATGTCACAGAGGCTCTCTTCGACGAATGGGATGACGAGCTAAACCAATATTCTAATAAATCGTTAAAGCGTGATAGTGAACAGAAGCTTGCAGTTGCAAGAACTCACTATAAAAAAATGATCAATTCGATGAAACGCGCAGAGAGTAAACTAGAACCTGCACTTCGACCTCTTAGAGACAATGTTCTTTATTTAAAACATAACCTAAACGCTAAAGCTATTTATGCACTTGATGCCGAGCTAGGCAATATCGAAATTAAAGTGGAAGAACTTATTCGGGATCTATCAAAAGCAATTGATGAAGCTGATAGCTATATTTCAACTATTGAAAATCAATAATTTGATCTATTAATTTTGAACAGCTTCTTCATTTAGAACTTCGGTAACTTTATTTTCACTATCCACATTGTATGCGCGATAGGAAAACTTGTTAAAGAACTGTGGAGTTAAAAACTCTTCTTCCTTTACGCCTTTTTCATAAGAGATCTTACCTAGTAAAGCACTCGAAAGAAAAGTCTCATCTTTTATACCTTCACTAGCTTTATATGTAGCAATCATTTGTCCTACACCGTCAGAACCAATCTCCCTAGCCATGACATAATAAAAATAAGACAAGTTAACATTTATCCCCTGATACCTATTTTTATTTTCAATGTCGTGACTTCTTTCTTCAGAATATTTTTTTATTAATAACATCAGCATCCCATTTAAAGGATATTCTTGGAGAAATAACTTCTGCGCAACGTCGACAGGTTCTCGGAACAAAGAGTTTAATTCTAATAAATGGTTGTCGCTCAATTTAATAATTGAATCTTTAATTTCTCGTAAAGACAACGAACGCTTTTCACCGGACAAAAGAACTTCATAATAGGTCTCGATTAAATTTATCGGTTTACTATTATTGTTAGGACTTTGGTAACAGCTTTTCAAAGAATCTATTGAAAATCCTAATTCGTACAACGAGCTCAGATCACAAGTAAATGAGTTCTCAAACTTTCGCGCGACAAGTTGAATATAATTAACTCCATTTTCAGAAAACTGCGCTATATCGGCTCGTGTAGGATGAATTAAAATGCCGGAACCAGAAATCTTTAAATGAACCTTTCCTTTCAAAATATCACTAGACGGCACAAGGCTTAAGGCCAATTCATCTCCAGAAAATACAAATTTTTTCCCATTCTCCTTAAGAATATCCATCGAAAACTCCGAGAGGCTTAGACCTATTGGGAACTTCAGTCCAAATGTCGATACCTTCAAATCTTTCGACTCTCCGCCGATTGGATTAATGATACTCGGTAATTTAGGTAAAAGATTTGATTGAGCGTAATAATTTACAATTTGTGGGACGCAGAGAAGCAATATAACAATGGAAACCAGAGTAACGAATCTTGAAAATACCTTAAACATGTTCTTCCACAAATACTCGTTTTAAATCGTAGAGATACTTCAATCCCGATAGGACCGATAAAATTAATGCAATCCATATAAAAATCATACCAGCTCTTTGAAAATCAATTAAAGTATTAAAGACTTTGTATGGTTCCTTGATGAGCAAACAGACGATTGCAATAAACGTCCAAGCTGTTTTGTGTTTAGCCATTTCCGAAGCTGGCACTACAAATCCTTTGACAGCGGCTAGTGACCGCAGGCCGGTAACAAGGAACTCTCTACTTAGAAGAGTTACGACTATCCAAGCTGGAATACGTGGTTCATTCACATTCGCAGCCAGCATAATCAATGCAGCCATAACTAAAATCTTATCGGCTAATGGATCAAGTAAAGTTCCGAGAATTGATTGAGCATCAAACGCCCTCGCAATATAACCATCCAACCAGTCTGTAAAACTAGCTAAAACAAATATTACCGTCGCCCATAAGCTGTAGTACGGAGAAGGATCTACGAGCAAGAGAACAAAGACAGGAACAATCAAAATTCGAATAAAGGTTAAAGTATTGGGAAGGCTTTTCCCGATTGATTTGATTCTCTTCTTTTTAAAAAAATCTGAGTAACCGATAAATCTTTGTAAGTAATTGGAATAATTTTCAGACATCTAAATTTTAACTATCCCTTTGTAGATAAATTCGCCGATGCGACTGATGTAGTTTCAACCTTTAAGTTTTTATCAGATGTTTTTTTGCCCAATTTCTTGTTTTTACAAGAAGGATCTTCTCCCTTAAAGTCACACCTGTACATTTCCGCCATTTTTAAAACTTTCTTAACGTAATCTTGGGTTTCACGATAAGGAGGTATTCCTTTATATTGGTCGACTGCACCCTCTCCCGCATTATACCCAGCCAAAACGAGTCTCAAATTACCATTAAATCTTTCATACAACCATCTTAGATACTTAATACCACCCGACAAATTTTCAATTGGATGGTGTGAATCATAGACTCCAAATCTTTTTGCGGTTGCTGGCATTAGTTGCATTAACCCTCTAGCACCAGCTGAAGATTTGGCCTGAGTGTTAAATGCGGATTCTATATGCATAACTGCTTTAATGACAGCAGCTTCCACTTGATGCTTTTTTGCCATTTCCTTAATCAAATCGTCGTACTTCGTTGCCTTAGGATACGGGCTCCAGTTATATCCAAGTCCGCGATGAACGACGATAGAAAACTTTGGAGTTTTCGGAGAGACGATCTTATATGATTTGTTAGCGGGCTTTTTTGAGGTAAAAGTTATCGTACCCGAAGAACTCTTATAAGAGAATAACTGTTGCGACACCGCAGGCGTTGCCGAGAAATGTAACAGAAAAAAGAAAACAAATAGATATGAAATTTTTGTAATTGTTCGAGAATTCATTGAGAAACTTTCACCGTTTTAAGTCGAATGAGAACCAGATAGCAAACCTATCTACACCTATTCAGACACTTTATTCAATGCCGTTATTGCGCTAAAGTGGTTCAATTATAACTTTAACCCAATATCTAATAATACTATGATCCCATTTGATTTCCTAGTGATTGGATCAGGTACAGCCGGTCTCATATATGCTTTAGATGCCTGCAAACATGGAAAAGTAGCTGTATTTTCAAAACTTAACCTTGAAGAAGGCAATACCCAATACGCTCAAGGCGGAATTGCCTCCGTTATTGACTCAGAAGACACATTTGAAGATCATATTTCGGATACACTACTAGCGGGTGCAGGTCTTTGTGTCGAGGAAGTTGTTGATTTTGTTGTCAAAAAAGGCCCCGAGGTAATCTCCAGACTTGACGAAGTCGGTGTTAGATTCGATAGATCAAAATCAAATAGTGGATATGAACTTGGACGTGAAGGCGGTCATTTAAAGCGAAGAATCTTGCATTGGGGAGATTCGACTGGAGCAGAAATCCAACGCGCGCTAATCGAAAAAGCAAAAGACGAACCGAATATTACACTTCTACCACATCACACAGTGATAGATTTAGTAATAGATCGTCACTTGGAACCAATCCAAGTAAAAGGTTGTTATGTTTTTAACGAAACTGAAAATTCGATTGATACTTATTCAGCAAAATCCATTTGCATAGCAACCGGTGGTGTTGGAAAGGTTTATAAGTATACTTCCAACCCGAATGTTGCGACTGGCGATGGAATCGCAATAGCACACCGCGCAGGCGCTGAAATTAACAATATGGAGTTTATCCAGTTTCACCCTACTTGCCTCTACCATGCTTATGCAAACACCTTTTTGATTACCGAAGCAATGCGGGGTGAAGGCGCTATCTTAAAAAGAAAAGATGGCTCACAATTTATGGAGAATTATCATAAACTAAAAGAACTTGCCCCAAGAGATATTGTTGCAAGAGCGATCGACCACGAATTGAAAAAAACTGGTGATGATTATGTAATGCTCGACCTGACTCATAGAGATTCGCAATTTATTCGTGAACGCTTTCCAAAAATTTACCAAACATTATTAGAGCTCGGAATAGATATTACCACTACGCCGATTCCAGTAGTGCCAGCAGCCCATTACTCATGTGGTGGAATTGTTGTCGATATGGATGGTAAAACTAATATTTCCGGTTTGTTTGCCGCCGGAGAAGTAACTTGCACCGGTCTCCATGGTGCCAATAGACTGGCTTCAAATTCATTACTAGAAGCTGTCGTTTATGGAAGGAGTGCAGCAAAATCCTCTGTAGCGCACAATCTTAATATTCCAGAAATTGGAAACATTCCTGATTGGGATTCCCTAAATACCAAACCAAGTAAAGAAGCTGTCCTAGTAAGTCATATTTGGGATGAAGTAAGATTAACGATGTGGAATCTTGTCGGTATTGTTAGATCGAATTCAAGGCTAGAGCTTGCTCGTCGACGTTTACTTATCGCACAAAATGACGTTCAAAACTATTACTGGAAATACCGGATTGATAGAAACCTTCTCGAGTTACGAAATCTTATCGAAGTCGCAATTTTAATTGTGGATTCATCGATCAAAAGAAAAAATAGTCGCGGACTTCATTACAATATCGATTACCCCCACGACTAAGGGAAAAGTAAGTCGTCTTTAGACCCGGAAGGAAGAGTGCGACCACAGAAACCCCACAGAGACACAGAGAGGAAAATTTATTCGGGATGAGACGGGACTCTGATTGCCAGAGATAATCTTAAAAAACGGATGCCTTTCTTAATGTCTCTGTGGTCGCTAGCCTTCCTTCCGGATAAGACAATAACCAATATTTTTTTTCTGGCCTCTGAAGAGTTTTTCAAATTCACTTTCTATGTCAGCATAGTTTTCTTCAAATCCTGCTTTTACATCAGGTTCTGTAATTTCAGATATTTTAGGTAGAGAAGATGTTTCTTTTTCAATGTAGAATTGTGAATCAGACACGATCCCTGTTCTTAACTCATTCATAAAAGTCTGATAATACTCTTCGTGATCAGTCTTGATTGATATAAATCCACCAGGCGCAATTATTGGAAAGAATGACGAGACGACGGAATAGGTTAATACTCGATGCTTTAACCAACGTTTTTTTTCCCACGGGTCAGGGAAATTAATAAAAAGTCCTTTAACCCCAGCTAATGGAAAAAGCTCGGGAATAGCCTCTCCCTTTGACCTGAAAATTATCACG
>CAYYIQ010000091.1:0-12724 GCA_964472005.1 uncultured Bdellovibrionales bacterium
TGAGTCGTTTAAGAAAGATTCAAACTGCGATATTGATCGCGCTTTGAATGAAAACCTTAATATACGCACGACTTCCTCGATACAGAGCCGAAGAAGTGAGAAGTCAGTTTACATCTATATATTTCGTTTATGAATAGACGAAATTAATTTAAAAGAACAAGAGATTGATTAAATATAAGCACTCACTTTATTGAGCGAACCTTGTTTTGTATCTAAATTCTAAGGTTAGGGAAAAATGCCAAGTGAAGTTAGAATCGCTTTTATTATAGTAATACATGTTTTTATAAATAGCTATTGGGTAGCAAGGTGAAGAATAAATTGTAAAAGCGGAACTTTAGGCAATGCCTAAAGTTTCGCAAAAGTAACATCGAAAAACCTATCGCTCTAATTTTCGATTACAATCGCAAGGACAAGTTTGCCTTTGTGATTAAAGCCTCGAAGTTTGAGACAACCCATTGAAGTACGGGAAACTATTTTAGACCATCCTGAACCAAATCCAGCTTTTCGTTCTGTAAGTGCAAGTATTGCACCAGCAGAAGTGCAAATTGTTAAACCTTCTCTCGTTAAAAGCTTAGCTTTAAAATCTGGATCATTAAATGCATTCGAGATCGAATGAGTGTCTCCTCCTTTACAGCAAGGACATTTCGGAATGCTCTCAATAATCTCGGGAACGATCGAATTCAACTTTTCATTCATTGCTGCATCCAGGCCGAATGCATTAGCAACCAGTCCTCGATCTTCTTCAATACCGCGAACGGTTTCGAGTGTTGCGCTTGAAATGCCTTCGGCGGGTCGTTTAACTACAACTGCCTTTCCATTCTCGATCTTGACGTAAAGATCGGATGGTAGAATCAGTTTGTAATATTCCACGGTCCTACGATCGACAAACGTCATTGAAGCGTCGCGCAACTTTCCACTTTTGGTGATGACCCAATGGTTTCGCACCAAATGCAATTCGATATATTCAGGTTGTTCGATCAAGAACTTTGAAACTTCCGAAATCCTTTTTTCTAAACTTGCGCCGTCGAAAAAATAAGTTTCTTCTTTCCAACCCTGCGGAAGACTTCCAGGACTTAGAACTTCTTGTTCTGCAAGTTCCTCTTCGCTGAACTTCGCTGGGTATAGGTAGTCAAGACTATCCTCTCCTAACGATGTTTTCCCATCAAGCAAATATTGGAACTTTTTCTTGAAGTAGTTGTAAGCATCTGAATCGGTTCGAAAGACACGACCGCTTGAAGTGTCGTAGGAAATGAAGCGCTTCCACAATTGTTTGATTACACCAAGTTCCGTAGCTCGAGGAAATTTAGCTAAGGTTTCGTCGTTTCTCATCGCATTGGCGAGAAGATGGGCGAGACGTTCTGCTGCCTCGGGATGACCGGTGTTAGGAATTTCTTCTTCATGAACCTTACGACCGAACAAAGTCACTATGTGTTTTTCTTGATAACAATCAGTGGAGGGGTCATACCGACCCTCTACATTTGTTTCGTAACGTGCTATTCCGAGTCTAACAAGATCGTGAAGATCTACTGGAGTCGAAAGGCTGATTACAAACGTGCGAGAGTCCTTTTTTCTAGGTCCGTCGTCGATTTCCCAAGATGACATTTCCCACAGGTTATCGTCTAAACAGTAGTTCGTATTCTCTCGTATTCTTTCGAAAACAATAGTCGCACCTGCAACGTAGTTTGGATCATTCAATGTGGTCGAACTCTCATCAATGAAGTGAAAAGGTTCATCGATCGCGCTGTCGTATACTCTTTTGTCATATCCAGAACGCTTTTTAACAATCCTGAAAATACCGTTTGCTTCGAATAACAACGTTAGCAATTCATCATAGAGCTCGTCGGTCCAGATGATGTCGGGTAGCGTCAATAAGCCTTGCTGGCGAAGAGTCGAGACAAATCTTTCGTAACTTCTAAGTTTGACACCTAGATAGTTAAGAGCAATTTCTTGATCTTTCATCTTTGTGTTGACTTCCTCGAACCCAACGGTAGATTCAACCCTCTTTAGAACAGAAATAAGTCTCCCAAAGTCTCCAAATTTCCGTGATGCGGGATTGTCGTCCGCCGCATTCCTTAATGGTTGTTTTGACTTTTCGAATAAGCCCCCGGATTCGAGATACGCCATTACAATAGCGACAAGTTTTCGTAACGAGTCAAGGCTGTTCTCCTTGATGAATTCGTTCAAGTTAGCCTTCGCATACACCTTGGATTTTGTGTACGACATTTTCGTTCCTTCCAGATTACTGGGTAGATGATATCTAAATTTCAAAGAACATGAAGAATCGACAGATTCTTCAGATCGGTTAGGATTAACCTTTGATGTCAGTGAGGTTATGTCATCTAAATTGAAAAGGTCACTAATAAAACGAAAACCTAGGTTAAAGAGAAAGGTTTGAGGTCGAAATCTTAGGTGAATTATGAAAAATATAAGACTTTAAGCGGGTTACGGTATTAGAGGCGTTCTTTGCTAGAATTGAGAAATCAAATTAGTTTCACCCGAAGCTCCCACGCCCCACCCTCGCAGCATGGCTATTAGTTTAAGAATTTTAACCCACGACATAACTGATTAGGCCCATTTCTTTAAAGCTACGAAAGGTTAATTGCTTGTTTGTGGTTGCTTGAAAATCTTCTATTTCAATAACTAAACCTCCTCGCCCCCGCACTGCCGCTCCGTTGTAATCTCTGAGAAAACTGGGATCTAGGGATACATATTCTAAGCTCAAATTAGTAATCAAAAAGGTGTAGATTAGAAATACTAATGAAAATGCGGTATAAACATTCCAAGAAACAACATTCAGATCTTTAAATTTTTTATCGGGAAGTATTTTTTGAAACAAAATTTAAGGAGGTTCTACAGTGGTTGAATCTAAGCAAGTTGTTAAGAAGATGTTGAGGAATGGGTTTACCGATCTAAATCTTGCTGAGACGCCGAAAATCGCAGTTGCGAGACTTATTGAGCTTTGGCGCACGCAATTGGACAAGCGCCCTGGAAAGGGAATGTATCCGATCGTTTTGATTAAGGTTGAAGGTCGTACTAAGGAGTTTCGACCCAAGGGGTCTTTTGGATATGTCCGCTGCGGAAAGGGTTGGTACGTACAAACCCTCGGCCTAATTCGAAGATTCGAAAGCTACTTGCTAGAGCAGCTTAGTCTTTTGGACTATAACGAAAATCTTACTATTTTTACTGGGCTAAGCAATACAAGAATTCCCAGAGAGCTTTCTGCCCCCGTTCCGGGAGTAATGATTCACGAACCAGACTTTACCGTTAACGCACTCCATCGCGAATCCGTTAAAACCCCAGGCCTAAATCCATTGGCTTATTTCACCGGATTAGAAACTCATTACTTTCTAACTCGTCTCGAACATTACGTTGGGACCTCTATTGATTCAGTGCAGGACAAGGTATTGTTCGTGAATTACGGAATGTACGTGGATGCATTCCGTAAGTTTTCAAAAGATCGATTAGAGGACGGTTCTAATGATTATACCAAGTTTGAAGAACCATCGAATGGGCCCGGCACGCGAACTGCTCAAATGCCTGCTTATCATCTTAAAAAGGAGGATGGCAGCGGAATAACTCTAATTAACATTGGTGTTGGCCCAAGTAATGCATGGAGTATCATGCGATATCTTGCACCACTTCGTCCTCACGCTGTTATGATGGTTGGTCATGCCGCAGGTCTGCGAGAAAGCCAAAAAATTGGTGATTTTGTTATGGCAGACGGTTACTTTCGACGTGATGGAATAACTAATCATCACATTCCATATTGTGTACCTGTTCCGCCTATTGGTGAATTTAACACTTTAATTCGAAAGGCAATGTGCGAAATACTCAAAATCTCTGACGGGGAACTTTGGAATATTCTAGAAACCGGTACGGCTGCAAATGTAGCAAGTCGAACCTGGGAAGAGTTCGCTGATCAAGTTAACGAAGTGCTGCAGTCTTTTTCGTTGTCGGTTGATATGGAGTCCGGCGTTATTGCTGCCGCAGGTATGAAATGGGCAATACCGTATGCAACTCTTCTTAGAATATCGGATAAGCCACTTCTTGGTCGATTAAAAACGAGGAAAACTTCCAATTCTTTTTACGAAGATGTGATCGAACCACACATGAGTATTGCAATGCGATCAATGGAAATGTTAGGAGAAATTGGAACAAAATTTCACTCGAGAAAAATTCGTCCATGGGACGGCCCAGCGTTTAGGTAGGGTTTCCACACTAATTAATTTGAACGTAGGTAATGGCGGTTTTGTATTTGTTTCAAAGCAAATACTCCCGTCCTTTTTTTTTGATGTCTCGTATACCTTAAAGGTATTTGAGATGTGTTTAAGGTCAAACCTATAATAAAACATTTACAATATTCCTTAGACCGTATTTTTCTTTAACCATTAGTACTTAATGATTTCTTAATCTCTGAGAAGAGTATTAATGAAGCTTCTTGCTTAGCTAATTTTTTTTCTCTTTTCTTTGTAATCGCGCAGAATGTTTTTCCTTTCACGGTAATTGAGGCAGAGCAACGGATCCATCGGTCGTCAGAGTCTCCAGAATACGTGAAAGTATATTGAGGTACAGGAACTACTTCTTGTTTCTGGCACCACTTATTAAGAACCGAATTCGGATCTAACATGGCTTGTTCGGTAGTTATAATTTTCAATTTCGTACTAATGCAGAAAGCCACTTGTAACTGTTCCATCAGCTGTTTCGCTGCAAAGTCTCTTGCAATCTGGATTGTTTCTCCATTTCGATTTAAAGATTTGAAGGTTCTTCCAGAAACTACTACAGAAACTGAACAGTTAATCTTTTGTTTACCTTCTATCTCTACTATGCGAGTTGCGATTGAGGGTGCTTTAATGGTGTTAATCGTGCAAAAGCTATTTATCTGTGACCAATAGCTAAATTCTGTTTCCGTTGGTATTGATATTTTACGACGTTTGTTTTTTGGATAGCGAATTAGTTTGGCAATAAGATTAAGTTTAGCTTGAGTGGTTGCTAATGCTTTATTGTTGGTAAACGTAAATTCGGTGTGATGCACAACGCTTCTATTTTCAAAAGATGCTGTTACAAATAATTTAGAATTAAGTTTTCTGAATTCAATTTTAAATGTAGCCCAAATGCAAAGTAACTCTGGACTTCTTGTAATGTATCTTCTGAGAGTTTTTTTCTGCGCTACAAGTTCAAATATGTAATGTGCAAGCATTCTCCATTGTTTTGATTCGTGTGTGAATGCAAATAAAATCATTCCGTAAGCACGTAACTGATCATTTCCTTTGCTCAAACGCAATTTGATTAGTTTCGCCATTCTCAAGTCCAGTTCAACTTCTCCGTTAGCAAGGATCTCAATTAGGAAATCGAAATCTGTTCTGGGTAGCAAAAGAATCACTTTTTTAGAACAACTTTTTATCCTTTTTATCAATCGTTCTCGACGTCTGGCGTGGGCAGTATGAGTTGATGTCTCGACGTAAGAATTAATGTGTGTACAAATTTCTTCTAGTTGATCATCTTCGTATGGCGCAGCGTCATCTTCGTCAAGTATCGCGTTCAAGATTCTTTGATTTACCAAGTCCGAATACCGTCGAATAGCCGATGTCCAATGGCCATGTATCGGGAATCGTCTATAGGTTTCTAATGCTCGAAGTGGGCTATGGCATCTTAAATGGTGCGTATTTTGGATTCGTTCTTTAGACCTAATTGCCAGTGATTTTATATTTCTACCGCGACGATCATTGAAAATAAAACTTGCTTTTCGATCGATCACATAAGACGTTATAAGAGAATTAGCTAAATGCATTAATTCGCATGAGATTAGCGGGCCGGATCTATTTAGAATTCGGTTGGAGTCGGTCATTTCATCATCAGGTGACCCTGGGTTACTCAAATTCAGATAAAGATGCGCTTTGGCAGTTGGAACCCTTTTTTTCAGTAGGGATACTGCAAGATCAAGACAACTTTGCCACCACTCATAAGAAGGGTGAGTTCTGTCTTTAAGAATTTCTTCGACGTCTTCGTTGCCAAATTTCCCTACACTTTGGAATAAAACTTTACTAATTTTAAAGTTTGAAACCTCAAGAGAGTAATCTAGTTTGAAGGATATCTCGATAGTTCGCCTTGTCATTCCAGGTAGTAAACTTAAAGTACTAATTGCAATCGATGGGTCGAACAAACCTTGTCCATTCTTAATCTCACAACTGCTACAACTTCGTGAGTAGGCAGAGCGATCATTCTTGCTATTCATTCCGACTATTGAAGCCACGTTAGCGCAATAGATTTTAACTGACCATCCTTCATCTGTCTTTTCAACCCAAAAAGCATCATCGAGTTTTAATGAGTTCTTGGGATCAACCGTTACTCCTTTAGCGATTTTGGTTACAGTTTTCATCATTCAACCTCTGAAAAACCGAGTTATATAAACACATCTCAGTATTTTTCTCGTGAGACAAATACTGAGATGAATACTTTTTCTAGCCGTATGAATATGTAGAGAAAGAACAAAAATGGGATTACCGAACATTCGCGATTCGAAAGATATGCTATATAAAAGTACTCTCCACGTTACTATAATCGTAGTAAAGTAGTTTAGGCCTCAGCTAAGATGTCAGTATCGTAGCGGGCCCAAATTTTATAGGGGTATTCTTCATGATGTCAGTAAATAACCTTGTACAGATATACCTAACTCAACTGGGCGTGAATTGAAAACGAGGAAATGAAAGTTGGCACCAAGAGCAGTGTCTTGAAGAATTCTGTGGTATCGATAGTTAGGCTAACTGCATGAATTAACTTTTAAAATTCAAAATAATAAAGTAGATCAATGGAAGATCTCCTACTTAAGTATTTAGTTTCTCTACTCTATTTTTTTTTGAGTTTATCTACTTTTAACAATCTAAATTCTTTGGGGCCGCTTAGGATATATTTGACGAGGCTAGGGTAGGCAGGTTAGGTGTAGTCGGTGAGGCTTTAAAAAACTATCGCAGTTGAAAATACAGGCCGTGGTCAATAGCTACTGTATCTGCCAGGTCTCTTAATTTATATTTTCAATAGTGATCGTTCGCTGTTGGGCGTTAGCCTAATCACGAGAGTGACGGACGATAGAAAATTAATAAGATTCTTTGAAATTTATATCTTAGTAGAGGACTCATCGTCTCATTCAGTTAACCATGATTGACTGTTAATTGACTGAGAAGGTGGAGAATATGTTTTTTGATGGTTTTTAGAAATCAGAAGTTACAAAAATTTCAACTACATAAGATTTAATTTTAGCTGTTCGAGGTTGCTAAGAATTTCAATTTCCTTTTCGAGATAAAGTTACTTTATATGGAAAAGGAAATTGAAATTTCCTTCGGTGGTATTCGATAGCGCCGTCTTATAAGTCCTTTGTAGAATCATTCTGCACAACTACGTTCAGAAAGACTAACCATGCCGAATCTTGTTCCTGCGAACTGCCTTTTGCTGAGCTCGTCACCTTGCGCATCAGTCTCAAGTCCGCATTTTGGATTGCCAGTCAACTTTGACACTAAGTGCCATACTCTCGATAGTGACGGGCTTATTTCTGCAGTTGAAGTAGCAAGCTATCAAACTGCGGCGATGGCTTTCAACGACGTTTCCAAGCATCGAGAGTTGTATCTCGGTGATCGTTTATTTCTAAAAGTTTATGTCGATGAATTTGATAATCCAGGTGTTCAAACGTGGCCGGAGTATGCAATCCGGCATAGCAGTACCGTTCGAGCATTGTTGACGACGAATGGACGGCCGCGGCACCAGGCTGCGAGCCCTTGTCATTTGTCCGAAGAGGATATTATGGAATTCTATTTTGCTGCGATTGCGCAAGGAGTGCCGTTCTCTTGGACAGTTGTGCGACCAAAGTTTAGTACATGTGGTGATATCTTATTCTTTTGGCCAAGTCACATGCCAGTCTATGGTGCGGCCGCAGCCGACAAACTTGGTGATTGTGTGGATCTCAATGTCTACACACCAGATTCGCCGTTGTCGCCTAAAGTTATCCATGTGGCGATGCCTTGGCTATCAGAGCAAGAATTCGACGGAGTGCATGCAATTTGCGTTGGGTCTGGTCATAAACGACTGCTGGTCGTAAATGGCGGACCCTACGATGGTGGTACAAAGAAGCCAATTACATTCCAGTTTAGTGACCGGGAATTACCAAAAAATTCGCCGTACATCGTTATGCACTGGGCTATTACAATGCTCACGAATGGGCTTTGCATCGCGATTGGCAATACCACGGCAGCCGGAAAATCAGAGGGTAGCTCGCCTGAGAGCGAACTGCCAACCCCAGGTTTGTTGAAGTGGATTTCTGAAAAATGGGAAGCGACATTCTCTGTTACGCGAAAGGCTGTCGAGGGAGTAATTCCTGTTCGTAAAATTGTTTCGGATGACATTTCGGCGATTTCAACTAATTTAAAAGGCTTCCCGGTCGGCGTTGAAAATGAACCAGCACATTTCTATCGCACAAACTTGTATCGAACCGACCGACCACTGCACTTCATTAAAATGTGTGCAGAAGGACGGGTTCCAGGGCGAATCTACTGGTACAATACAGGCTTCGATACCGAATTAAATCGCTTCGCGCCGGAGCGGCATGAGATGTTGAATTCAGATGAAGTATGTACCAATCCTCGGTGCAGTTATTCGGTGTCAGCGATACCGGAAGAAGATTTCATCGAAACTACACCTGAGAATCCTCAAAAGATAGATGCTCTGATTATTTCTGTTCCAGCTCCTACTATTCCAAACGGATGGAATATGCCAACCATTCTTCGTTTAACAACCGAAGAATTTCTTGTTCAATGTCTTCATGGAGCAAGGGCTAATAAGGGTAATCCTGCGTTAGGTGCCGTCGGGAATGGTAATTGGGCTTTCGAGGGTTACGCGGGCAAAGCCGGATTTTCTTTAGACACTGAGGCGGAACAACTGTCTCGTGATTTGAAGTTCTGGCAAAAGCTTTCGAAGAAGACCCCGTGTTTCCTTGTGTTTAATGGAAATTCGGCAGGTGCAGAGCAAGAGTTCAAATATTCAGGAACATTTCTGCTGCGCTATTTACTTGAAAACTGGCACGACGAACTATTGGCTGCGCCGCTTCTTGAAATTCCAGGCGTTTTTACTGGAGGAGTACCTGATCTTCGATCTTTCTTGGATGAGGAGTCAATGATTGATCAACGGATTTGGAATCCGAAAGAGCTTTCACCCGTACTGCTAAAGCGAGATGCTGAAATGTTTGACTTTTTTGCGCTTGATGCGGCTAACCGTATCCTTGGGCAAGCAGGTCTTTCTGAAGACGCAAAGTCTGTTTTGGTAGAATTTGTAAAAAATTTCACAAAAGGTCTTAAAGCCGCACGAAAAATCGCTCGAGAGAAGATTTTTAACGGCTAAATACTTCCTAAATTTTATATTTGGGACTGAGGGTTAGATCTCCATCTTTCACTCAGTTCTTAAATTTTTCTTTAAATTCTTTTCGCGATTATTTAGTTTCCTTAGTTTTTATGTTATCCATTTCCGTAGGCGTTATGTGGTTTTTTCCAATAAAACTGAAAGGTTTCCAAAATGCATGCTCGCTGCGGTCGAACTAATCGACTTTCAATTGTTCTTTTTCTTGATCGCTCGAAGAAATCAGCCGAAGAGGTAACTCGAAAACTAGGGATATTGGATATGACTATCCCCAAACTAAGCTGCTGGATTGATGAAGATAAGATTGGCGTTACTGCAGTTACAGATAGCTCAGCAATTCTAATTTTACAGGCAATCAACGGAGATCGTCGCAGTCGAAATCATCGAACTTTCAAGTCTCGTAGAACAAATTGAAATTTTGCCAATGTGTACATTCTCCTACTAAAGTTTATGATAATTATTAGTAGGAGAATGTTGGGAATGTAAATACTAAAAAGAGGTTAAATAACGCCACCTAAAACGTTTGAAGCTTTGTGATAGCTATTTGAATTCATCGTTAGAAATAGAAATGAGTTGAGATAGCATCTATTGAGGTTTTTTAAGTGTAAACCATGGTCCAGTGTGAACACCAGAAATGTAGAAGTTTCTGGTGTTCACACTACTCTCGCATTTGGAGATGGATCGCATGGTAAAGGTAAGAAAGCTTATTTTCGTGTTCATTGTAACATTTTCATGGCTTGTTTTGTACTACCTATCTTCGTCTTACGAAGGGGTGGTTATTTGGAGTGTTGTTGGATTTCTCATTTGCGTAGTCTATCGCAAGTACATTTACCGGTTCGTTTTAGATCAGGTGAAGGAGGAGGTTACGATTACTTCTTGTAAACACCGCTCTGTAAGCGGAGCCGTGTTAGATCAAGGAGGAGCCATCACCACCGCAATTCCAGTTGTGAATACTTATACTGATATTACGTGCGAAGAGTATCCGTCACTTGTTCTAACTCGTAGTGGTCACGTGCATTATCGCAATGGAGAAAAGGCCAAGATTACATTTTATGTGCTTGGAAATAAGAAGATGACTTACCTATTTTGATTTTTTGAACGGATATTTGCCGATGCTATCTCCAACCACATTAAACTAAAAATATTGAAATATTTTTTGGAAGTATCGGTGGTAATGTCAGTAAGCTTTGGAGCTAGTCATTTAAATTTAATATCTTTTTGAGCTTACTTTCGATAATGAAGCTCGTAAAAGGCTTAATTATGTAGTCTGTAATACCGAGTTGAATTGCCTCTTCAACTTTATCTTTTTGAGATTCAGTTGTTAGCATTAAAAATGGAATTTTTTGATAGCGTGAATTTTGTTGCGTATTTCGGAAAAATTCTATTCCAGACATCCTTGGCATGTTCCAATCTGAGATGATGCAATCTATATTCTTAATAGTGGACATAATAGATAGCGCATCTATTCCATCTTTTGCAGAATGTATTTTCTTTATACCAATGCTCTTGAGAAGATAGGCGAGCATCTTGGATGTATCTATGTCATCTTCTACTATTAGAATTGTTTTTTCTGCAAATTGATCATTCATCAATAACTGCTCATGACTTTTTTTTTGTTTAAATGTTTACAAGTAGGGGGTTGAAATCATTCAGATCATGACACGAGCGACGCAGTAAAAGCAACATTTTTTGGTGCCTTGATATTAATTAGGTCTAAAAATCTTATTGTTTTATCTGTTATTTTTAGATTTTGTGATTTGGAATATGAAGAAATTGTTGCTTCCTAACCAGTGAAAAATGGACGTTTGGACCGCGTCAAATTTGATTGAGTGTGAAATAAATACGAAATCCTAGAAAAATAAATCCCAATCTATCTGTAAATTTAGATAGATTGGGGAAAAATATAATGGAAATTTTTAGTGATTTTTAATCAAGAAATCCGACCAAGTCGCTACTTCTTGCTGGTTGTCGAAGTTTTTTGATTGCTTTGCTTTCAATTTGACGAATACGCTCTCGTGTGACCTTGAAAATATGACCACATTCTTCAAGCGTGTAGCTATAGCCATCTCCGAGACCATATCGCAGTTTGATGATCTCTCTTTCTCTGTAGGTAAGAGTGTCTAAAACCTCACCTACTTTTCCGACAAGAAGCGGTAAGGAGACGTCACGATCAATCGTTTCTTCTGCATTGTCAGCAAGAAAGTCACTGAGAGTTGAATTACTGTCGGGCGTCCCAATCGGTCTGTCCAAGGAGGTCGGCTCACTATCCACAGTGGTAATAAGTCTGATCTCTTCACTTGTACAGCCCATCTCTGCGGCGAGTTCTTCTCGCGTAGGATTGCGTGCAAGTTCGTGTCGTAATTTGTCCTTTGCACCTCTAATCTTATGACCAAAGTCCACCATGTGAACTGGGATTCGAATAGTATGAGACTGCTCTCCGATCGCTCTCAGCATCGCTTGACGAATCCACCATGTCGCATAGGTACTAAATTTGAATCCTCGCTGCCGCTCGAATTTTTCAACAGCACGCATCATGCCAGTATTTCCTTCCTGGATGAGATCCAAGAAGGAAAGCCCTCGGTTCCGATATTTCTTAGCCAGCGAAACAACTAGCCGAAGATTTCCTTCTGTCATAGCTTGTTTGCTTTTTTGGAAATCCTGATACGCGACATCGATTCGATCTAAGCGAGTTCTTAATGACCTAGGTGTTTCCATCAGCTGATTCATGATAGTTCGACGTTGTGTTAATGCATCCTTTAAACTAGCAGGACCTTCACAATCGCACTCAATCTTTTCATCGAGCTCTTGAAGATAGGAGTTGGCTTTCTGCAAAAATTCAATGTAGCGCTCAACGAGGGATGTCCGAATTTCCATTTCGTCGATTAGGCGTGCGATCTTTTTACGTTTTTGCGAAAGTAGTCTCCATGCCACCTTACGTTTTCTTTGGTCAACGCGTTTGTTCAGTGCCATGTTCCATTGTAATCGACATTGTCGTAGCAACACAGGAAGAGTTTTAAGGTTCGTCGGTAACTGCGCGCCGATGCGAATTTTTTTTGCTTTGTCAGATTCCGCGATATTGAGAGTCGTTGTTAAACGAGTCTCTCCGCTGTGAACCTTTCTTAGTATCTTCAAAACTTTAATTGCAATGAACGGGTTTTCTAAAATTTGGCTTCGAAGCTGATCGCGAGCAACATCAATTTTCCTTGCTATTTCGTTTTCTTCTGCACGAGTCAAGAGTGGTATTTCTCCCATCAGCTGCAGATACAGGCCAAGTGGATCTTCAGCTGCAACGATTTTTCTTTTTACTCGATTCCCTTTTGTGGCCATG
>CAYYIQ010000092.1:0-12686 GCA_964472005.1 uncultured Bdellovibrionales bacterium
TGGCATTTTGGGCATTGAGATCTTTTAGGATTTGTCAGCGGAATTCTATTTGGTAAACGATAAATAAGAGCGTTTGAAAAGCTACCCCAAATAAGACCAAATAATATAAACACTAATTCGATGAGCATTGAATTTCCCTTTTCTATTTAGATACAGTTTAGAGCTCGTTTGACTCTAAAAAAATATCAGAGCAGCTTGAACTTTTTTCATAGATAGTATCGATCAGCAAGCATCATAAATTGAGAGATCTTTGCTTAAAAGCATATTCCGCGGTTGTATTGCGGTAATGGTCGTTTCTTTTGAGACAAAAATAGCTCTGGTTTCATCTATCTCATCACGATAGTATTGACTGTTGAAGGAATTAATTAGGAACAAACCTTCGAGTATTGTTAATTTTTTTTTAAAGTAGGTAATTAGGTAGTAGCAATTTTATAGAATTGTTTGCGATGCAAAGATTAAGGATTTTTTAAATGGGTAAAATAAAAAAAATGGTTCCTACCAGAATTCGTAAGATAACTGGTGGAAAAGATCCAACTCGAATTGTTGAAGAGTTTATGATGAGACGGGGCTTTGATCCTGAGGAATGTTTGCAACAACGTTCTCCCGAGCTCGCGCAATGGCTCGTTCCTTTAAACGAAGAAGAGGATTTAGAAATTACCTTAGAAGGCTTAAATCGACCTCCCGAAACGACTCTATATATGGGGGTAAATGTTTTAGCGGTTCCACTTGCAGACACTAGTGCTTTTTTTTATGCAGCTTTGGCGGTAGCGGATACCCTTATTGGCGCAAAGCTCAGTCTAGTAAATTATGACTTGGTTTTAAGTATTACGATGTATATCGCGAATATGGGCGTTGATGAAATAGATTACTTCTATGAGCTTATCACTCGTCAAAAAGCAGGTGTGCACGACGCCATAAACCTTGAACTTGGTTTGGTTTAAGAAAATTAAATTTTATTATTTGTAAGAGCCGATATCATTAGAGGAATAAAAGTTATTTGCAATCGTTTGCACATCTCTTAACAGAGCATTCGATTTGGCAAATAGCTTTTTGGTACTCAGATTTTATATCGCAATTTGAATTGCAAAGTCCGAATTGTTGCTCCTTACATTTTTCACATCCAACATTTAAGAGCGTTAAGATATCGTTATCTCCTGACTTGCAACGATGCTCGCAATATTGTCCTAAGCACTGTTTCTGACAGTCCTTCATCCTTTCCGGTGGAACCAGGCCGCACTCCTCCGAGCACAACCCTATTTTTCTTTCGGCGCAATCGATACAGGTATCTTCAGCGAACGCGAAACTGGTGAATGTACTTAATAAAAAAAATAAGGTGAGATGTTTCATGGCGTAGCTATTAATTTAAGTGGGAGCTTGGGAGCCAAATGCTCCTTGATGCAACATATGCCGTACACAATACGTTAACTAATGAGAAGTCCGTGTTGAGTTCGGTATCTTTTAAATTTTACCACAGAGCAAACAGAGCAACCAGAAGAAAAAGTTAATAAGTCGGTAGAAGGTGTTTGCTCTGTGTGTATTTTGAGGAAAAACCACATCTGTTAAAAAGTAGTGGTTATAGGACTAAACAAAACCGTTATTTATTAATTTGGAGTGTTACGCTTCGTTTGTAAATTCCGACTGTGGGAGTAATACAAGTTAAAATTTTCCCCGCCATCCTCGCGGACGCGGCTGACCGAGTGATTCAAGTTGAATTTTTTCCCGTCATCCTCGCGAACGCGGGGATCCAGGTGAAGGTACAAACAATCCGTAGATTCCAGCCTTCTAGTCTGTCCGAATAGTGCAAGTTGGATTTTTTTCCGTCATCCTCGCGAACGCGGGGATCCAGGTGATTGAAAACATTGGTTCTCCTGGATCCCTGCTTTCGCAGGGATGACGTCTGGACGCAGGGATGACGTCGGGACGTTGGGATGACGGTTTTGTCCCAGATCACATTATCCGGACATACTCGTTTGCGAGGATGACAGGGGAAGAACTCAGTGTGTATTACTCGGACAGCCTCGAAGACGGGAATAGAGGAGGACCCGTTATTATTCTAGTCCCAAACTCCTTAAAATGTTCGTTTGGTTCATTTTCAACCTTTATGTTGTCCGTATCCAGCGGAAAGCGGAGATCTCAGTGAAGGTACAAACAATCCGTAGATCCCTGCCTTCTAGTCTGTCCGAATAGTGCAAGTTGGATTTTTCCCGTCATCCTCGCGAACGCGGGGATCCAGGTGATGGTACAAACAATCCGTAGATTCCTGCCTTCTAGTCTGTCCGAATAGTGCAAGTTGGATTTTTTTCCGTCATCCTCGCGAACGCGGGGATCCAGGTGATTGAAAACATTGGTTCTCCTGGATCCCTGCTTTCGCAGGGATGACGTCGGAACGCAGGGTTGACGTCGGGACGTTGGGATGACGTCGGGACGTTGGGATGGCGAGGCTTGCGCTAGAATTACGAGGCTTGCGTTAGAATGACGAGGCTTTAGGTGGATTGACGGCAGGTTGAAAGATTAATGGTAAAAGTAGGGGATACGTAAGTGCGTCAGCAACAAGTCTTAATACATTTTTAAACCGGTCTAGTATAAAATCACTAACCTGAGATCCAGACCCAGATAGGTCGAATTTGTCTGAGGTGTGAAAATCGAGTTTAAATTCAATGTTATACACCCTCTGGTTGCTCTGTTTGCTCTGTGGTAAAATCTTCATAAGAAAATAACCTATTAACGTTTTAAAGCATCCGGATGAAAACTCGCAAACCTCACATAATCCTTAAGTTAGCGATGTCTGCTGATGGTTATCTTGATAACGAGGAACCTTTTCTTTTTTCAAATGAAAAAGACAGCACTGCAGTTCAGAAGATACGAGGGGAGGTTGATGCTATTCTTGTTGGTTCGAACACCCTGAGAAATGACGACCCGTCTCTATTAATCAAAGACCCTTCGATAGTGATTGAGCGAGTTAAGAAAGGTTTAACACCTCAGCCAAAGAGGGTTGTCTTGTGTGGAGCTAGCCCACTTAATCCAAATGCGAAATTGTTCAATGATGGTATGGCAGAAACAATCGTCTTTAGATCGGTCAATGCTAAAGGCGATGAATTTTTTACAGACTTAGTAAAGGTTAAAACTTATTCATCTGATAGATGTCGTATAGATGAATTGTGCGAAAGCATCTATCAATTGGGAATAAGAATATTACTTGTTGAAGGTGGAGCTAGTTTAGCTACCCAGTTTATCGAGTCTGGATTGGTAGATAGCCTAAGAATTGCCTACTCGCCAAAGTTAATTCAGAACAAGCGTGCGACCAAGATCTTAACCGCCAATAGTATTCTAGCAAGTATGCATCTTCATAAAATTGAATATCTAAACGATATGTACGCCCAAACCTACCGTTCCAATCAAACATCAACCGAATGACGTTCAAATTGATTGTGTTGGAGGGGCGGGGGGCTACAGAGGCACAGAGAAAGACATCCGTTTCCATGCAATATGCTCTGGTGCTGCAGCGTGTTTTACATAGAAACGAGCACCTCCCACTCTGTGCCTCTGTGTCTCAGTGGTCCCCGCCCCCCAACACAATCAATTTGAACGTCATTTTGATTTTATCTCGACTTTAAATTAGATT
This sequence comes from uncultured Bdellovibrionales bacterium, assembly GCA_964472005.1. Taxonomy (GTDB): domain Bacteria; phylum Bdellovibrionota_C; class UBA2361; order SZUA-149; family DAOLCO01; genus CAYYIQ01. The sequence goes on from CAYYIQ010000092.1 coordinate 3,623, forward strand.
GCATAGAATCAAATATATTGAACGTCTCCTAGAAAAACACTTGCTAGTTTGCGTTTGATTTGTGTTTGAAGTGAGTCGCAGATGGCTCCGGTATTAATTTTATTACGCACTATATTAAAGATAAATATGCTTACTTCTAATCTTAAATACAACTGGAATATCGCGGACTTAAAAGCAATCTATAATTTGCCATTTCCTGAATTGATTTTTCAAGCTCAGACGATTCATCGAGAAAACTTTGATCCAAACGAAGTACAGCGTTCAACTTTGCTTTCAATTAAAACCGGCGGATGTACTGAGAACTGTAAGTATTGTCCACAAAGCGCTCATTACGAAACAAGCGTAAAAGCAAAAGGTTTACTTGATACAGACGAAATCTTAGCTGCCGCAAGAAAGGCCAAGGAAGATGGATCTACTCGTTTTTGTATGGGAGCGGCTTGGAGAGAAGTTAGAGAAGGTAAGCATTTTGAGCAAATACTTGGAGTTGTCAAGGAGGTTTCAAGTTCGGGTTTAGAGGTGTGCTGTACGCTTGGAATGTTAACTAGTGAACAGGCTGAACGATTAAAGGACGCTGGCTGTCATGCATACAATCATAATCTAGATACTTCCCCTGAGTTTTATAAAGAGATTATTACAACTCGAACATACGAAGATCGATTGAATACTCTAAAGAATGTCAGATCTGCGGGGATGACAGTTTGTTGCGGTGGGATTCTTGGTATGGGTGAGGCGCTTGACGATCGCTTGGGATTGTTGCGTGAACTCGCAAATCAGAACCCGCATCCCGAAAGTGTGCCGATTAATCTTTTGGTTAAGGTCGAAGGAACTCCGCTTGAAAAAGAAGGGGACGTTGATCCAATCGATTTTGTTAGAACTGTTGCGACTGCGAGAATTATTATGCCTAAGTCGTATGTCAGACTTTCGGCGGGTCGATTGTCGATGACGGAAGAGTTACAAGCATTGTGCTTCGTTTCAGGTGCAAATTCAATTTTTGCAGGTGAAAAGCTTTTAACAACGCCTAACCCAGATGTTGAAGAAGATGTTAGTCTTTTGAAAAAATTAGGGATGAAATTTAAAACTTTGGAAGACAGTGAAACAGGAAGTTGTTCTGTTAAGGCAGGTTGTAATGATCAAGCGGATCTAACAGTTAATTAAGTCTAGTAGTTGCATTTATGATTGAAAAGATTTCTGAAATAGCTCGATTGGCAGGTGAGACTCTTTTAAAAATGAAGAGCGGTAACATTCAGCGATTTTCTAAGGGGGTGCGTGACTTTGCAACTGAGGCAGATTTGGCATCTCAGGACATTATAGTTTCGAACTTGAAAAAAAGTTTTCCTAATATTTCAATCTTGGCGGAAGAAGACAGTGAGCATTTAATTTCGGACGAGACATTCTTCGTGGTGGATCCACTTGATGGAACTTTTAACTATACCTTCGGCTTTGATACTTGGGGGGTCTTAATCGGCCTTATAGAAAAGGGTGTTCCGCATAGTGGTATTATCTACCTGCCTGAAAAAGATGTGATGATTTCGGCTGAGAAATCAAATGGAGCATTTTATAACGGGGAGAAAATTGAGTTGTCGCAAATTTCGACCGTCCGAGAGTCAGTAATCAGCGTGGAGCTTGGCTCGTGGTTGAATAATGAGGTGACCGTAAAATATGGTGTGCCTATCGTCAATAATGCTCTTTTTACACGTAGTCTAGGATGTTCAGCAGCAGCTTTTTCCGAAATGTTTAAGGGAGCCTCCTCGTCATGTGTTAGTATCTTTGGTTCTAAAATATGGGACCTCGCCGCATGTTCCGCGATCTTGCTTGAGGCTGGTGGAACTCTGTCTGATTTGAGTGGCGCTGAAATTTCTTGGAAAAATGTTAGCGTAGCAGGTGCTTTTTCATCAAATATGAGTGTTCATAGAGATTTAATTTCGATTCTCAATACTCCAAAGTTAAGCTAATGAAACTATATATTGTCAGACATGGTCAAACTGATTTAAATGTAAAACAAGTTTTGGCGGGTCACCTTCCAGCTGTGTTAACCGATGTCGGTTTAAGTCAAGCAGATCTTTTGGGACAGAGATTTAAAGCTGAACAGATCGATGCAATATATTCAAGTGATCTTCTGAGATCCCGACAGACAACTGAAGCCATTTTGAAATACGTCCAATGTGAAGTTGTTTATGACGAAAGATTGCGTGAGCGAACATGGGGGGCATTTGATAGTTGCTCCGTTTCTGAATATCGAAAATTACTAGATGAATCTCCAATAGAATATAGGTATTTTAAAACCGAAGGAGGAGAGTGTATTGAAGATTTAATCTTGCGTTCCAAGCATTTTCTCGATGAACTTAAAGAAATTCGTGGCGAAGGTACGTTTTTAATTTCTGCTCACCATACTTTAAATAAGGCGTTATTGTTTAATTTAGGCGCGTTTAGTTGGGAAGATTGGCCAAACTTTCATCAAGAGAATACCTGCGTTAATGAAGTTAGTTTAAATGCCGACGGAACTTGGAATGTGGTTAAAATAAATTGCACTACTCATCTTAACACATGAAGATTTTTCATTATCCAAAATGCTCAAGTTGTAGGAATGCCTTAAAGTTCCTTCGTGACAAAGGTTTAGAAATTGAAGAATTTGATATTTCAAATCAGACCCCTTCCGCGACGCAACTACGGCAAATGTTAACTTTTTATCAGGGTGATATTAAAAAGTTATTTAATGTCTCTGGTCAAAAATACCGAGAACTTCAGTTAAAAGATAAGTTGAGCTGCATGTCGCATCAAGAAGCAATTAGTCTCCTAGGAAGTGAGGGTATGCTAATTAAAAGGCCGTTTTTAATCGGAGATGGTTTTGGTCTTGTTGGGTTTAAGAAAGATGAATGGGAGAAGGTTTTTTCAGATTACTAAAATTAGCTGTCGTTGGGTTTTCTACAGCTTAGTTGTTAACAAATTCTCCAGTTTGCTCCTGGCAGTCTCATCTTTGCACCTCTTAATCGCCACCATTAGTTGAATAGCAGGTATTTCAACGTACTTCTAAGTAAAATTCTTATGTACTCTCACCCTCTTGTTTCGCTTTAAACAAATTTGGTCATAACCTTTATTGCGCAGCGATGCCCCATTTTGGCAATGTTGATAATTCATGCTGTTGCATAGTCTGCTTCAGCTATTAGGCGAAGATTTCTATTGGTCTTGGCCTATTCAGTAAGTAGTAGGTGCGAGCGATTTATTTCGACACCCAAAGCCGTTCTTTTAAATTTATATATGAGTTTAGATGTTTTTTTTCTCACAATAAAGGATTTTGATAATGTTCCAGCTTGTAGCTTGTTGTCTAGGTATGTACCTTGGAAGCATGATTTGCACATTCGTGCACGAGCTTGGACATTATATTCCAGCTCGGCTTTTCAATTTCTCGATTCTCCGATTTAAAGTTGGTGGAGGGCCAGAATTGCTGTCTCTATTTAGGGGTAGCACTCAATACGTGTTTTCGATCCTTCCTCTCGCAGGGGGGTCGGTGCATGTTGTCTCGAACGAAAGCAGTGCAATCTTAAAGAGTCGTTCCTACTCGACGTTCCGAAATCAAGTTGAGAATTCGCAAGAGTTTTCAGACGCGGTGACGGGTGCGATGAGTAATAGAGTCGAGAGTCGGTCAACATTTCAATTGGCTGTATTCATCCTCTTTGGACCAATCTTGGAGTTTGTCTTTAGTCTTTTTCTGTTTTCGATCCTAAGACACTTCGTAGAAATTCCTTTCTTCAAAGGGATGGTAATCGCAGTTTTCTTCCACTTGCTAATCGCGGTGAGTCAACTTGTGCCATTCTATTTAAGAAGAGTAGGAACTGATGGCTTTAACTTTTTGTTGTTCGCCAGTTTTGCGCTTCTTCGAAAGCTCGGTTTTGTTAATATCTCTATTGATGTTTTTCGAAATCGAGCTAAATACGTATCGTGGATTTGCTGGACGCTCATTTTGATCGTGCTAGCTCCCCACTTCTTCAATTAACTTTCTTTAACAAAAGGAGGGTGCGAGTGAAGGTTTTTTTCAAAACATCTTTACTCCACCTTTTATATTTAGATCGAAGACAGCCACCTTATTCGAAGCGGATCCTATTGGTTAAATTTTATTGCATATTCCAAGCTTGCTGTCGTTGAGCTTAACAATTATGTGCGCGATTTCGGAAATTCATATCTTTCAATATATAATAACCACTATTTTTACGACCCACCCCTCCTCAAAAAAGAGTCGAGAAGTCGAAGTAGTTTCGTCTTTTCAGAATTGTTATCGTTAAAAGTAGAGTGAACACGGGCTGTTAAAGAATTGCCCATCATTGCGTTTCACTTTTAAAAAAACTCTCCATAACAACTTCAAGTCTTTATATTTAATAGTTTTGCGTGTGATTTTTTAGAGGTTTTAGATGAATAAAAAAAGTTTGTTAGTTCTTAGTTTATTGGTTTCGTTGTCGGCATGCGTGCAGGGCAGTACTTACCGAGGAGAATTCGCCGGCATGGGGATTAATACTGCCGGAGGTATGAATACCGCAGGAATGACAAACTCAGATTTAAAGAACGCTATTAACAGAGCGTATCTTGAAGGCGAATTGACCTCAGAGCAAGCTCGTAAAGCTCATACTCAATTGGATGTTAAAGGACATATCACTGCAGAGCAAATCGCAGTGATCAATCGCGATCGTTTAGCAGCTCGTGGTGAGTACGAAAGTAAAAAAGAAGTCCTTGATGTTTTTAGGGATGTCACCCAAACTGGCTCATCTATGGTAGGCGATGTTCGAGACGTTAGAAATACCATTAGATCAATTTTTAGATAGGAGTCGAGATGAAAAATTTTAGACTATTTGGCTTGCCTGCTACTATGCTATTAGCGCTTAGTGTTTCGTCGATAAGTTTTGCAGCGGAGGATACGCAAATTATTCACGAAACAAGAGGTGAGGATCTTAGTAAGAATGAAAAAGAAGTCGAAATAATTGATAGATCTGTTAGGACTTCTCCGTATGCGAGTACTCCGTCTTATGCGCAAGGCGGTGACCAGAGTCGATATTCAACAAATTCAGGATGGTCTCGAGGGAACTACTTTGGTTATCGATCATGGTGGGGAGGGGGGCGAAGCAGTGATATTCCAAGTAGTGGTTATACCGCACCTTCCAGTCGAAGATAAATATGGACTCATTTCATTCGTTTAATCTTAGCGGAGCTTCTTAGATTTAAAGGTGTATGAATCGAATTCAAACCTTCTCTTGTTCCATTGAGATTTTTAGAATTCTGATCGCGGACTTTGAGGACTGCTAGAGTCGAGGGCTGAGAGTTTCTTTAGAATGGTATTTAACCAATGCTTCAATCTTTTAGGGAATTGCCAAAATTAATTTTAGATTTTATTTTTAGCTTCTAAAAATGGTTTATGTTAAACCATTTTTAAGATTAACCCTTTAGAATTCTAAAAAATGAGCAATAATTCCAAACCAGTACGTACTGCTATTACCCCAACCCGTGAGCAAGATTATCCAGAGTGGTATCAACAAGTTGTAAAAGCAGCTGATTTCGCCGAGAACTCTCCAGTACGAGGTTGTATGGTCATTAAGCCTTGGGGTTATGGAGTATGGGAAAATATCCAGTCGATACTCGATAAAAAAATTAAGGATACTGGTCACGAGAATGCTTATTTCCCTTTGTTCATTCCGTTAAGCTTTTTAGAAAAGGAAGCAAAGCACGTTGAAGGTTTTGCGAAGGAATGTGCAGTAGTTACGCATCATCGACTAGAAGAAAAAGATGGTAAACTAGTTCCAGCGGGAGAACTTGAAGAGCCACTGATTGTTCGTCCTACATCTGAAGCCATTATTGGTGAAATGTTCTCGAAATGGGTTCAGAGTTATAGAGATCTTCCATTGTTGATTAATCAGTGGGCGAATGTTGTTCGTTGGGAGATGAGGACTCGATTGTTCTTAAGAACCTCTGAGTTTCTTTGGCAAGAAGGCCATACAGTGCATGTTGATGAAGAGGATGCGATGAAAGAAGTCGACGTTGCAGTCGAGATGTATCGCTCCTTAATCGAAGACTATTTAGCGATTCCGGTTATTGTTGGTGAAAAGCCACCTGCGGAACGTTTTCCTGGCGCAGTTGTGACAAAGTGTCTTGAGGCGATGATGCAGGACCGTAAAGCTTTGCAGGCAGGAACTTCTCATTATTTAGGACAAAATTTTGCGAAATCTCAAGAAATTAAGTTTTTAAATAATCAGGGAGAATTAGTTTATGCGCACACGACAAGTTGGGGAGTTTCAACCAGACTTGTTGGTGGTTTGATTATGACTCATGGAGATGATGATGGAATGAAAGTACCACCAAGAGTCGCTCCAAAGCATGTTGTTATTATTCCGGTCGTCCCTAAGGCCGAGCTGGAAGCTGGTGTCTTTGATTATGCAAGCGAGTTGGCAAAAATTCTATCTGAGATTAATTTTGCAGGTAGCCCAGTCCGTTATCAAGTAGACAAACGGGATATTCGTGGTGGGGATAAAACTTGGCAGTGGGTCAAGAAAGGAATTCCTCTTCGAATTGAAGTCGGACCAAGAGATATTGAAAGTCGGCAAGTCGTAATTTACAGAAGGGATCAAGGAGTCAAGGATAGGACTCAAGTATCAATAGATTCGCTTGGTGAATTGTTGCCTGTTTTACTGCAGGAGATGCAAGACAATATGTTTCGAGTAGCCAAGGAAAATTTGGAAAAGAACACTCGTCGAGATATTTCTAATCTCGAAGATTTTAAAAAGTTTTTTACGCCAAAGAATGTACAAAAACCGGAGGTTCACGGTGGTTTTGTTCGTGCTTTTTGGTGTGAGGACGAAAAGGCTACCGCTGAGATTCTTGATCCATTAAAGGTGACTATTCGTTGTATTCCGCAGGATCAAATTGGAAATGAAGGGGTCTGCGTTCTAACTGGTCAGAAAGCCACTAAAGAAGTCGTGTTTGCAAAGGCGTACTAAGATAACAATATCGATCAATTGATATTGTTATTAGGCAGTTGAGACCAAAGGTTTCGAGTTAGATTTAAGCGCTTTAAAGTTTGCGGTAATTTTTTTAATTAAAATTAAAAAAATTACTTGCCCACCCTTGACGGAGCCCGCCTTGGTGCTTACTAACAAGGCACAAAAAAAAACAGGCGATTGAAGCTTTAATAAGCCTCTACGTCTTTACTTTAGTTTTAATTTTAAACTTAATTTGTAAGAATCTAAGGTCTTTAAAGTGTCTTTATCTTAGACGCTTGTCCAAATTTTTCTATCTTTTACAGACGGATGAAGTTTGCTCAATAGATCTCTTATGATTTTTATAGATTGTTTTAATTAATGTTTGAATTAACAAAAAAACAAATTAAGGAGATGCAATATGGGTCTTCGTCCATTACATGACCGATTGATAGTTGAACGACTTGAAGAAGATGAAAAGACAAAAGGCGGAATTATTATCCCTGATGCTGCAAAAGAAAAGCAACAAAGAGGAAAAGTGATTTCAGTTGGTAAAGGCAAAATTCAAGATGACGGAAGCGTGCGAGTTCTTGATGTTAAAGCTGGAGACATTGTTCTTTTCGGTAAGTACAGCGGTACTGAAGTGAAAATTGACAATGAAGATAAGTTAATTATTCGCGAAGAAGACGTACTAGCTGTTATTGAATAGTTAGATTTCATTTAGTGAATTAAATATTAATAAGAAATAAAAGGAGAACCCGATATTATGGGAGCTAAAATTCTTGAATACGGACTAGATGCAAGAGACGAGATGCTACAAGGTGTAAACACTTTGGCTGATGCTGTTGCAGTTACTATGGGACCTAAGGGTCGTAACGTTGTTATCGAAAAATCATTCGGTGGACCAACTGTTACAAAAGACGGTGTTACTGTTGCTAAGGAAATTGAGATTGAGTGCAAGTTCAAAAACATGGGCGCTCAAATGGTTAGAGAGGTTGCTTCAAAGACTTCTGACGTAGCTGGTGATGGTACAACTACTGCGACAGTACTTGCTAGAGCTATTTTTAAGGAAGGTCTTAAAATGGTTGCAGCTGGCCACGATCCAATGAGCATCAAGCGTGGTATTGATAAGGCTGTTGAAGTAATCGTTGAAGAGTTAAGAAAACTTTCTAAAAAAACAAATACTAAAGAAGAAATCGCGCAAGTTGGATCTATTTCAGCTAACAGCGATAAGTTCATTGGTAACATCATTGCTGAAGCAATGGAGAAAGTTGGTAAAGAAGGCGTTATTACAGTTGAAGAAGCAAAAGGTCTTGAAACTACTTTAGAAGTAGTTGAAGGTATGCAATTTGACCGTGGTTACCTTTCACCATATTTCGTAACTGATCCAGATAGAATGGAGTGTGTTCTTGAGAATGCTTTGATTCTTATCAATGAAAAGAAGATCAGCAATATGAAAGAACTTCTTCCAGTTCTAGAACAAGTTGCTAGATCAAGTAAGCCACTTGTAATCATTGCTGAAGATATTGACGGAGAAGCGTTAGCTACTTTGGTTGTTAACAAAATGAGAGGAACTCTAAACGTTTGTGCGATTAAGGCTCCAGGTTTTGGTGACAGAAGAAAAGCAATGCTTCAAGATATCGCTACTTTAACTGGTGGTGAGTTCATTAGTGAAGATATTGGCAAAAAACTAGAAAGCATCGAAATGAGTGATCTTGGTCAAGCTAAGAGAATCGTTATCGATAAAGATAATACTACAATTATCGATGGTGCTGGAAAGAAAGATTCGATTGACGCGCGTGTTAAGCAAATCAGAACTCAGATTGAAGAAACATCATCTGATTATGATCGTGAAAAACTGCAAGAAAGACTAGCTAAATTGGTTGGTGGTGTTGCGGTTATTAACGTTGGCGCTGCAACTGAACTTGAAATGAAAGAAAAGAAAGCACGAGTGGAAGATGCACTTCACGCAACAAGAGCTGCGGTTGAAGAAGGCGTTGTTCCAGGTGGCGGAGTTGCTTACATCAGATGCGTTAAGGCTTTAGAGTCTTTGAAGCTAAATGATGAAGAGCAAGTTGGTGTTAAGATTGTTGCAAAAGCTGTGGAAGCAC
>CAYYIQ010000093.1:0-10740 GCA_964472005.1 uncultured Bdellovibrionales bacterium
AATACTTTAACTAAGGCAAAAATACCACGTGATTATAATGTTTCTTTCGTTAAATTTACACCAATTCAAAAAGACAACTCAATCGAACTGAAAGTTTATAGCGGTCCTAAAAACTACTCTACTTTAAGCAGCCAAGGCTTTGAACTTAAACGTTTAGTTGATCTTGGGAAGACTGGCTTTATCTCAGCACCGCTCTTATTGCTCCTTAATTTCTTTAATAAGTTTTTGAATAACTACGGTTTAGCAATTGTTTTCTTAACTATTTGCGTGAAACTTGTTCTTTATCCTTTAAACACCACCCAGTTCCGTCAAATGAAAGCTCATCAAGCCTTAAAACCAGAACTGGATCGTATTAAGGAAAATATCAAGGACAAACAACAGCAGCAAATGGCGATGATGGAGCTTTATAAAAAGAAAGGCGTAAATCCACTCGGCGGGTGTCTGCCGGCGATCGTACAAATGCCAATTTTCATTGGATTGTATTCGGCTTTGATGTTGGCAGTTGAATTACGTCATGCACCTTATGGTTTATGGGTACATGATCTTTCGGCGCCAGATCGTTTAGAAATTGCGGGAATTGGAATACCAGTTTTAGTAGTTCTATTTACATTATCCATCATGGTTCAACAGTGGATTACTCCAAGTAATATTGATCCAGCTCAGAAAAAAGCGATGATGTTTATGCCGATTATAATGTTCTTCATGTTTATGGGATTCCCAGCTGGACTTGCATTGTATTGGTTAACGAACAACCTGATTTCTATCGGCCAACAGCAGGCCATTCAGTACAGTGATAAGTCAGGTAAGTCAGGACTAATGATTACCTTGGGTGTTGCACTAGTGGTATTTGCAATCGCGTATCTTGGAACACTTTTTTAAATTTACTTTTGGGGTTTAACCGCGAAGATATAAGATTAAAATCTTCATTTCTTTGTGCCTTAATGTTTCAATCCTAAAGGTCGTTAGCTTGATGTTTTTCAAGAATAAGGACGTAAACAATGCTTGTCGATTCTGAGTCTGATGAAACCATTTTTGCACTCGCTACTCCGTCTGGTAGTGGTGCTATTGCAGTTGTTAGAATCAGCGGTGGTCGAGTTCGTGAACTTAGTCCAAAAATCATAAAACAACATTCAAAACTTATTCCAAGAGTCCAAGTTTACTCAGCGATCCTCGCTGATCAAGAAATCATTGATTATGGACTCGCTACTTTTTTTGAAAAAGATAAGAGTTATACGGGTGAAGATAGTTTAGAAATTTCTCTTCATTGTTCCCAGGCTGTACTTAAGGCCTTCTTCTCCTCTTTAAGGAAGCTTTCTTTAAGAGAGGCTGCTCCAGGAGAGTTTTCAAAGAGAGCATATTTAAATGGCAAGCTAGATCTTATCCAAGCGGAAGCCGTTCTAGATCTTATTCAAGCAGAAACCCTGGCTCAGGCTAGCGCTGCTAGGTTGCAACTAGAAGGAAAGCTCTCTAAATCAGTGGATGATTTAGCAGAGCCGCTAAGGGATCTGTTAGCTGAAATTGAAGCGAACATTGATTTTCCAGAGGAGGATATTAACCCATCTCAAGTTGATGAATGGAAAAAACAGTTAGTTTTAGTAAATCATAAGTTAAATGAGTACGTTGATAGCTTTACTTACGGTCGAATTTTACGTGAAGGAGCATTAATCGTTCTTGCTGGCATCCCAAATGCCGGTAAATCATCTTTGATGAACGCTCTTTTAAGAGATGAACGGGTTATTGTTACAGATATTCCAGGGACGACGAGAGATTCAATTGAAGAAAGAATTGAACTTGCGGGAATTCTTTGTCGGCTAGTTGATACGGCAGGCATTACGGAAGACCGGTCAGCTGGTAGAGCGATTGATTTAGTTGAAACTATTGGAATTAAGAAAAGTAGGGAGCTCATAAAAAAAGCAGATCTAGTTTTATTCCTTTATGACCGAACTCAAAATATTGATTTACAAGATCAATTGTTAGCTGAACTTGATCAAGAGGGAGTGAATCTTCAAATAATTTATACCAAAGAAGATCTTGTTAAGGAGCAGCAAGATAAAAAGCTTCTAACATTTTCTACCAAAGACCCAGCAAGCCTAAGAAAACTTGAAGAAGAATTAACAACTCTCGTACAACAAACTAAGACAAATGGCTCAGTTGTTTTCACGAATGAAAGACATAAAAATTGCTTGGTAAGCTGCCAGGGAAAAATTTTAAAAACGCTTGGTGGAATAGATAACAGTCTTCCAATGGAGTTAATCTCTTTTGAAATTAGGGATGCACTGTCGTCTTTATCTGAGATAGTAGGGAATACAGACGTGGAGAATATTTTAGGCCGGATTTTTTCTAAGTTTTGTATTGGGAAATGAGAGCTAATGCGTTGTAATTATTAGAAGTGAGAAGCTGAGAGTTTTTTTCGAGAAGTAAGCTAATCCAAAATTTAAAATTCAGGGAAAAGCTAGCACGATTGAATTTTGGAACTCATTAAAGGTTCAATCGTGCTAGCAAAATTTGTTTCCTAATATTGTTTTTCAGCGTACCAATTGTAACTTATTTCTGAAGCTTTACCCTCTTTATCTTTATAATATAAAGTCGTCACGCCCTTCATTTCTTTTTGTGTCGGATCAATTGTTAGAGTGTTTACCGAGCTCGTCACTTCGTCACTTTTTATTTTAAATCTGAGCTTTTTGGAGTCTTCGTCTGAACTATAACTAATATCGGTCAAATTTATAATTTCAATGTTTGTCAGTAATTGCCCATCTTTGTTTACAACTGGTCTAAAGACGAAGTTTTGACCAACTAACTTATGTTCAATTACTGAGAATTCAAATCTACCTTCGGTTGCATAGATTTCTTGGCCAGCTTTGTCGAGCTTCCATTTCCAAACACCTATTAATTGGTCATACTCATTTGTATTTTTACCCGTTGATTCATTCTTTTCAATGCCGACACTATCTTTTTCGTAGTTTGCGTTCGAACTTGAATTTAAAGAAATTGTATTAGTAACTTTTCTAATAAGCTCAGATTTTGTTTTGCTACTTGTAGACATCCAATCTAGACTTTTTCCCCATATAAAGCCGTCTTTTGTTAATCTTTGGTAGCCAAGTGATGCGGATAGATCTCCGTTGTCTTTATCTATTTTATTTGGAGTCGTCATTAGTTTTGTGATTCCAAATTCTTTAGCAGTAATTACTTCACCTTTTTCACTAATTGCATTTTGATTTTCATCAAACCAAAGTGAAATACCATCAAGTTCATTTCCAGATATTTCTTGATCGTTATTTTTATCAAGGAAAGCTAGAGCTTCATAACCGTTAGCCCATCTTTGCTTTTCATGAGCCATTTCATTAATCGAATCGTTAAGACTAACTTTTGAGATACCGGCTTTCTTTGTTGTTTTTCCTCCGAAAGTCCAGTTCCCAAATAGTTGATATGCTGAGGTTATGTTCCCTAAGTTTTGTGGGTCATATACTACTAGCGGAAGATTCGCCGATCCTTTCCAAATTGAGTATATATTTCCCTTCTGAGAACCCTTGTCGATTTCAAATTCAACGATGCTAGAAGAATTTGATTTACTATCGTTTATTACGAGACTTAATGGGGTTTCATCTTGTCGAACGATGAAACTACCACAAAGTTGATTTGTAGATATGTTTTCAGAAAAATCACAATTCTTGTCGATAACGAATCTTTCAGTTTCCGGATTATTAAAATCAATCCCCATAACCCAGTCTCCATTGGATTTTAAGTTGGGATTCAGTTTGACTATCTCCCGGAACATGCAGCGATCATGGGAAGTGCCCCTCATGCTACTTCCAAAGGTAACAGAGCATCTTGCCATTATGTTTAGTAGGCATTGGGGAACAGTTGCTTCTTGTTTCCAATTTCCAATCTTTTGAAATGTTTCTTCCCCAAAAAGAGAATTGTCTCTTAGAGTAAGGGACTTGTAACCATGTGTAAGAGCAGACCAAAGAGTTATGTCGTAGTAGCTACACTCCTTGCACTCATTGTTTCCGCCGCAAACACCGCAATCATCTATAACAGCTTGTGTTCCACATTGCTGGTCGCAGCCAGGTCCAGGATGTCCACATCCGCAACCTAAATCTATAATATTAGGATCGCAGCCGCAGGTTCCAGCTGGAGTATTATAATCATTACTACCTGGGCATCTGCCACATTGGTCTTTAGGTAGTTTGGTACAAACGTCACATTCAACGCTATAGGCCCCTAAATAGCTTGGGCTATTAGGACATCCACAAATGCCGTTAGGACCCTCTGGCACAACATAGTTTGCAGTTCCTGGACATGTTCCACAAAGGTTTTCACCTGAGCCACCGCAAATTCCGCAAGCGTCTACTGCTAATATTCCGCTAGGCGGATTATTGAGAAAATTATTTATCTGTAAAATATCAGTCGGGGAGATTGAACCGTTCTTATTTATATCAAAAATTCTATTGGTTTCATCCACAGCTCCAGATCCACTTCTATTGATGTAGCCTATAATGGCTTGCGCATCCATTTGATCGATTGTGCTATCTTTATTTACGTCGAATGCGCAATATGGGGCGGAATCTGGAAAGGGATTCCCTGCACAATCTTTAAGTTCGCAATCACATGTTGTGCCGTCGCCATTGCAAACATTACATTTATCAATAGGAGAACAGCCGCAAACAGGATCAGAGGGCAACTGATTTCCATTAGGATCACAGCATCCAAAACAGGCGCCAGGCCCCAAATCTTCTGGTGAAAACACAATTGGTTCAGCTGGGCTGCTAGAAACGAAGAGCAGAAGGAAGAAAAGAACTGCGATTGTTTTTAAAAATTTATTCTGCATTATTTTCCATTGTTTGGAGAGAATGTAGAATTTTAGATGAGTAAACTAGGGATTTTTTTCAAATTTCTATTAAACAAAGTTAATGTAGGTAAAATCAAAGTTATTCTGTAGCGCCTTGGAGAATTAATTACCGTGCCTAAGTCGCGAACAATACAAAGATTTTTAAGCTTGGTTAATCGTGGACGCTAGCCCGCGTAACAATTTTTTTGTTTGTTAAATTTTAAGTGGGCAGGGGCTTTTTATTGAGCCTTTAATGAAACCTGCCGTCGAATTGTTAACCTCTTGGAATACTTACCTTGCGTTCGATTGCGTATTTATTACACCCGAATGACGGAGGACAAAGCATTGGAAATTGTGATGCAAACAGCGATTTTCCTTCCACGTAATTTAAAACCACAACAATTTCATTTTGACCTTTTAAGTCTTCGTAGGTCCACGGTAGAATATACCAAGATCCAACATCCATCATTCTTTCGTCAATTCTTAGACTGCTGTCTTGACCGACTATCGGCGAATTAGGAAGCGATTCAAGTTGGCTTAAGATTTCACTCGGAATCGGTGATGATTCCGCGAGCTTCTTCCAAGATTGATATCTTTCATTTTTCTTTTTAAGTTCTTCAAGTCGTTCTGATTCTTTTGTTCGTCTGAAGATTGATGCCATTTGAAACTATCCTTCTAAAACCTTTGAGAATAAAAAGCCCCAACAGAGTATTGCAATCGCAATTATCTAATGCAGATTTTTATTTTATCTACCAGTTTCTCATTAATTCAATTCCTCAACGAAAATTACATTCGCTAAATAAATAGATTTGAATAATGTTTAATTGTTAAAGAGCAAGAGAAAGAGGAACTTTTGATCATTTTCGCAGTTCCGTTCATATCGAATATAAAATCCAAAGCAAATTTTACACGTTCACTAATCTGTAAGAAAAAAACAAACCAGATGCTCTGGCTCAAGTGCTTGATATCTAATGGTATTATGTGAGGAGTGTTGTTTTGACACTCCTCACTTTCATTTTTGCTTTAACCTTTATTGGTCAAGAAATGCACGAATAGCTTTCGATCCGCTTTGTTTTAACTGCTCGCTATTTAACCGTGCAAGTAGTTCAGGAGCTGACTCGATTTCGCCAGCGCTGGTTAAGCTTCGACCCTTTGAAGCAAAAGCTGACAAGAGCTCGCACCCTAGTATTCTTCGTGTATCGTCATTAGTCGTTTTCTTTTCCGAGAATGTTTCGATTAGGTAAAGTATGGCTTTGGAGGCTCGTTCATTGTTTCGAATGTTTTGTGCTAGCAGATCTAACTCAAGTGGTGTTAGCCCAGCCGACAAAAGTGTTTTTTCAAGAGCAATGCCAACAGCTATCTGCCATTCTTGTAAGCTAGCGCCTGAGGAAGTTGCTTTGCCAATAGGACGACACGCCCCAATAGCTTCTTCTATCTTTGAAATTAATTCTTCGGTGGAGTGATATGGAGCGTTACCTTCAAGAACCATTTTTCCTAGAATTTTGTAGGCAACGCTCTCTCGAATAGAAAGTAGCCCTAGAAGAAGATCCTCGGTTGATACATTCGTCCTGCCTTTTTCTCGGGCAGCCTCAATCGCATAGAAAATTGCTTTTTTAGTATTTTCGGTCTTTGGAGGAGATCTAAGATGCGAAGTAATCGGACATTGTTGAAGTGTTGTTTCAATTTCGATTCGCAACCTTCGATAATCTAGGTTGATAGATGTAAAAATCTGTTGTGTTCTAATATCTCGTTCAATCAGGCCGTAAAGAATATGTTCAGTTCCAAGATATTGGTGAAAGTAATCTTTTGCTAAAGTCTCTGCGCATTGCGCGGCTTTTTTAGAGTCTTCGTCAAAATTTTCGTGCATCTTCCCATCCTTTAAAAAAAGAACTAAAACCATTTAAGAGGTGCTTTTATCAGGAATTGCTTATTGGAGGCAAATTTAGTGCGAAATAGATAGATTTTTACAGATCATTCCTTCTAGTTCGTTAAGATTGTTGTATTTCAGATTTGAGGTTCAGCGAGGAGGGATGTTGGGATTCGATGATATTCGCAATCTTTGAAAAGATTGTTTTGCTTTAAAGGAATCTAAAATCAGCGTCGAGTCTAAAGTTATTAGGGAAACAAATTTTTTTCTACCTGAAGATAGTCGGTAGTAGAAAAAGGAAACCTTATTGCTAAGGCTTCCAATGTTTTTAAAAACTATAAGCAGAATTGCTGCTTAAAAGTTGTTATTCATTCAATTGCCCGAAGTCTAATTGGACTGTTTCGGTAACGAATTGATCAAGTTTCTTTGTGGTATCGATACTTTGTTTTGCAACTAGCAATTTGAATTGTAGCTGTCCTCCACAAAACTCGATTCTATGAGAACCAGCTTGCAGAAGGATTGTTTTTTTACTCAAAGTTTCTCCGTTGACTTGAGTGCCATTCCGACTGGTATCGGTAATGCTGACACCGTTTTCCAGGATCTCAATAGAACAGTGTTTTCGTGAAATGGTACTGAGTTCCAAGAACAAATTGCAGCATCGCGGGTCTCTTCCGATTAGAAACGTTTTTTGAATAACAGCTTCATTTGGCAGAGCCAATTCAGCAGCCTTATTCAATGCGACCAACCTTGCAGTATGCATAATGCATTTCCTAAAAAAGGGATGGGGATCCAGAAAAACCTTGTCTTGACAGTTCTTAAGTCAGGACAAGAATTTAAAAGTGTAAACTTTCTTCTACTCGAGATGGTCAATGCAGCAAAAATTTTTGCTACTATACTTTGGTTTTAAGCGGTGCGTTGCCTCTATCTAATAAATGCCTAGAAGTGACACCTGCTAGCGTATTTTTCTTGCCACTAAATCCTATCTTAATGGTGTTACAAATAGACGAAAAAGCACAGCGGGTTATAATCTAGTATATTTATGCGCATTAGTACAATTTAAGCAGTTGTTACTTAAAACTGAAAATTCGACCTGAGGCGACATAGATCGCCATTCTGTCGCTGTCTATCAGGTCCATAGTAGTATTAGGCAGTAAAATTTTAAGTTAATTCAGTTGTTTGACTCTCAATAACATTTCTAACTTGGCGTTATCATCGCATTTGCTCAATTGCTAACTTTAAGGGCGGCCCAAAGCTTTGTTAAGGAGGTCAGCATTCGCAGTACCTTGTAGGACTGTAGCGCTATTACTCGATCTGCCCGCACGATAGACGAAATTCGACGGATACATCGATTCTTGGAAGTTTGTTGTTTGTTGGGTTGTCGGAGTCGGAACTACGACAAATACGGAATTTGGTACGTTTGCGGCAATATTAGATATGTGTGGTTTGTATTGATCGCAATACTTACAACCTTGAAGTGCGGTAACTATTACTACAATATTCTTGTCTGGATTTTGCTGGATATACGATTGGGCGTCTTTGTCAGACATTTCGGTGACGCCTTTTATTTTAAGAATTGATGAAATACCATTTGCGACTATTCTTGCGGCATTTCGGAGAGGTTCACCGCGTGTTAATGGAATCTTTACATTGGAGTTCAATTCCACTCGGCCTTCCTGATGATTGCTAGTAGGGTTAGTACTATGAGAATTCCCAATTATCGACTTACTCTGATCCCCGATGGTTATTGTTCCTGTATAGCTTGGGTTAACATCTAGCTTTAAACTACCATCAGGGTTCTTTGATAATTTCCCAATTCTTTGATCGGTCACACTCGTTGTTTGAGAACTACTAAACCCAATTGAATATGTGTCTTTTCCAATTGTAAATTTGACGTTTGCTCCAGTAGTTATATTTTTTAGATCTAGCTCCTCAATTTTTGGTGCGGCTGCTGGGGCTGGAGTTTTTTCTTTGATTTCGATTTGGCCAAGTGGAATACATGCATTACCCTGACATACCTCATAGTAACGTTGGTTTCCGCTAATTCTCGATTCAACTTTACTTAAATCGGTGAGATTTAGCTCCTTTGCTCTTTCTAATATTGAGTCAGGCAGATTAAGTTTTTTTGCTTGGGCTTCAAGAGACTCATTGTATTTACCTAAGATATCGCCAAACTTGTTTGGCATGACAATGTTTCCAAATGACCTAGATGCAATACTTGGCTTTGCTGCAATAGAAAATTTTTCTGCTTTTTCCGTCTCTTGGGTTTGAGATTTTTCAGTTGCAGGCTTGTTGATCGAAGCGTTGATCGGAACCTCTACTTTTTCACCGTCTTGCTTTTTAAGAAGTACGGTACAAAGTGTTCCTTTTTCAGTTTTGACTTGATGAGAACCGTCCTTTAGACGCGTGATCTCGAGAGTCCCTTCGATCTTTTGATTTGGTTTTTCAGCTGAAAGTGGTGTCACCACTCCAGAAGTCACATTTCCGTTTGAGTCTTTTTTTTGCCAGCGAAAAGCAACACTCAGATTCTCTGGTGTAGATATTGTTGAATTCGCAGAAGAGGCCTTGTCTATTTTAATGTCAGGATCAGATGCCTTGATCGTGATACCAGGGATTGGCTTTAGTTGTGTTGATTTGGTGGTTTGTGGTTCTGGCATTTTGTGTACTTTACTAAGTGATTCTACTTAGAAATTATTATGAAAGGTTTCTATTTCTCTGTGATTTAGGGGCGGAATTGAGCTAGGAAGGGAGATATTCGGCTAATTTATTAAGTTAAAACGTTAATAAACCAGCTGTAATGACCTCGTTCTATTCGTGAACAAACGCTTTATAGGGTTTTTATCTGAAATCTTTATTCAATCAATTGTTGATCGTTTAATTGTTATATCGAAGGAATAAAGCGACTAAAGGGTCTAGATTGCGCACCTCGAAATAATTATCCACCATTCTCCCCAACTTCTAAACATGACGCTTGTCATGTGTTTTGAACCTTAAAATGCAATGGATTTGATTTCACAATCGTCTAACTGATGTGCATCATGCAGCGCTTCTCAAAAGTGATTTTGACTCTTTCAAAATTTTAAATTGATGCTTAAAGTAAATTTATCGAAAGAATGAATCGATAAAAATTTAAAACTAAAAAGGATAAGACGATGGCTTATAAAAATGTAAACAATGAAGAAAACAATAACCAAGTTAATTCTAACTACGGTCGAAAACTTTATTTCGGAACAAAAAAAGCGTCATTGAAAAAAGAAAACAAGATAACAATGGCGGAGATTGAAAAATTCATGAATTCAATTGCGAATCTAGAAAGCCCATTGAAAGAAGAAGCTTTTGTTAGCTTTTGCTTAGGTTCTAAAGCAAGAACGCAGTGTGCCGTTTCTCAAGCTGCTTAATTAATGCGGTCAGCATTGATCTAAAGGGGAGCTGGAACATTCTTGCTAGCTCTCTCTTTTAAGTTCTCCCTCTGGCGCTGCTTCCTGCGCGTATAGAGATTCCGTTACCTCGGAATTTTGTTTTCGAAGTAAAGTTTGTAGTCTATTTAAGATTAATTCTAACAGGTAAAAATTCATTCCAGAAAGATAGCTATACAGTTGTCTCTTCGAAAAACCGTTGTCTCCTCAACTTGCCGCTATCTCCTCGCCCCGCCGTCATCCCTGAGGAGGCAGGGATCCAGGAGTTGGCAGGTACAACAACCGCGATTCTTACTGAAATATCGGCCCAGGTGGTTGAATTAGTCCTCCTGGATTCCCGCTTTCGCGGGAATGACGGCGTGATGTAGATTCTCGTATTACTTGGATAGAGTCGAAGTCTTGGGGGCCTTGAGATAATAAAATGAACTTTGCAAGCCAGCCGCTTACTCCTCGGAAAGCCGATGTCTATTTAACTTACCGCAGTTTCCTCGCCCCGCCGTCATCCCTGCGGAGGCAGGGATCCAGGAGTTGTATGAGTTCTGCACGTACAACAACTGCGGTTCTTATTGAAACATCGGCCCAGGTGGTTGAATTAGTCCTCCTGGATTCCCGCTTTCGCGGGAATGACGGCG
>CAYYIQ010000093.1:10840-12616 GCA_964472005.1 uncultured Bdellovibrionales bacterium
GCCCAGGTGGTTGAATTAGTCCTCCTGGATTCCCGCTTTCGCGGGAATGACGGCGGGACGTAAGCATTACGGTTTTCCTCGTGGATGGCGGTTAGACGTAAGCATTACGGTTTTCCTCGTGGATGGCGGTTAGACGTAAGCATTACGGTTTTCCTCGTGGATGGCGGTTAGACGTAAGTATCACGGTTATCTTTGAGGATGACGGCTTGACGGAAGTATCACGGATTGCCTCAATGAAGTCGGTTTCACTAAGAGATAACATCTTCTTGCAAAGGCATATTTTTAATAGAAAACTTAAGTGGTGAGGGCAACTCTGGAAATACCCTTGGTATTTGGATAGCTGAGGGGGGCTTTTCTTGATTGAACTATATCGTAGTTGGCTGGGTTGTAGTGATATATGAGCTACTATCGAACAATTGGTAGCAAATGTACATTTTTTGTATTGCTATTCGGAACCATTATTGCTTGGATTCATTAACTTCTCAGCGCGAATACTTTCGTCATAGGTGATTGAAGTCATGTCAGTGTAACTGGCAATAAAGTATTTTGTTAACATGTTTAATCAATATGGGAAAAAAATGAAAACTAAAATTTTGTTAGCAATGGCCGCTTTGGCTTTATCAGTTACTCCTTCTTTCGCCGCAGATGACACAGGTGTAGAAGCGTTAAATACTTTATTAGTAGGTGAGATGTCAGCGGTTGATACTTACAATCAAGCGTTAGAAAAAGTTGGTCAAGAAGACGGTGCAGATCTTTTAAAAATGCATTTATCAGATCATGAAAAAGCAGTTAAGAATTTGAAAACGGCTATTTCGTCTAGAGGTGGGGTTCCAGCTACATCAACTGGTGCATGGGGAACTTGGGCTGAAACCGTTGTCGGAAGTGCAAAAATCCTTGGTGATGAAGCTGCTTTAAAAGCTTTAAAAGAAGGCGAGGAACATGGATTTGATGAATATAATGAGGCACTTAAAGAAAATCATCTAAATACTGCTGAGAAGGAAATGGTTAAAAACGATCTTATTCCTGCTCAACAGAGACATATCAAGAATTTAGATATGCTTATGATGAAAAAGTAGATCTTTCAGTTCTTTTTTAAAGGAGGGTTTTAGCCCTCCTTTTTTGTTTAATGTTTTTTGCATAGAAATTATTTTTAGATTGGAGTTACTTTGGGTCGAAAACTACTTGAGCTATACAATTCATTTTCTAAAGATCGTTGTACCTTGATGGCGGCTTCTCTCGCATACTATGCAGTTTTTTCGTTGCCGGGGATTTTGATTCTCGTAATTTCAATTGCATCGCTACTTTACAGTGGTGTGGACATGCAGGAGAAGTTAACAAGAGATCTAGGTACAATCTTTGGTAGAAATGGCGCAGATCAAATTACGACGATTTTAAATAGTGCGAGCAAGTCTGGAGAAAATCATTTTGCTTCATTGATGGGGACCTTGCTTGTCGTTGTTGGAGCGACTGGTTTCGTCGCGCAATTGCAAGAGGCTCTTAACATCTGTTGGGGAAGTACTTATAAGCAAGAAGGTGGATTTTTACGGGTAGTTTTTAAACGTTTGTTGTCGTTAGCGATGATTTTGACAGTAACGTTTCTTTTACTTCTTTCCTTTTCAGTGAACACTTTCCTAGGGTCTGCGAGTGAAACTTATCTTTCAAGTACCCTTGGGGACAATATTGACTACCTTGTCATTTCCTTGAATTTTCTTACTTCATTCGTTTTTCAAGTTCTGTTATTCGCTTCTATTTACAAAATCCTTCCTAATCGAAAAC
>CAYYIQ010000094.1:0-12564 GCA_964472005.1 uncultured Bdellovibrionales bacterium
AGAATTGTTCGGCAGTTTCTAAAATAAGCGTATGAGACTCTGACGGATGAAAACTATACCCCGAGTCCATGTTTCTTATTCGCCTGTTGTAACGTTATCTTTGTTTTCTTGAACTTCGTCATCTTCTGGACGAGGTGGCTTGGTGAATCGTCTAATGATTCGGCCTTTCGTTAAGTCATACGGTGAAATTTGTAGTCGCACGTGATCGCCTGGCAATACACGAATGTAATGCTTTCTAAGCTTACCTGCGAGATAGGCCAATAGCTCATGACCATTTTCAAGTTTTACCAAAAAGGTTGTGTTGGGATAACATTCCCTGACCACACCATTTAATTCTAAGTTATCGTCTTTACCCATGAATAGTTAATTTTCTCTAAATTTAGTGAGCTAGTCTTATAGTAGATGCTGAGAGATTTGCCAATGATTCCCCTTATTTTATCTAAGAATTCAGCTTACTTTTCAATTTCCATTGGCAGCTGCACGACTAACAACCTGATTTTACTATAAAAAACACTTCTCTAAACATTTTTCCTGCCCGTTAAGAATGAAAGATCCTCAAATAGTAGGAAACGTTACACATTTACGCTGCCAATTTCTAAAATAAGCCCATAACGTCTGTGGCGGGATATTAATGCGGATATGATTTTAACTTTGAATTCCCACTACCTATTTAAAGTATATGAATTCCTTGTGGAGGGTTGGCAAGATGTTTACAAATGAAGAAAGCAAAATAATCGCGCGACTAATTGTCGGCGCAGCCACTATTGATGGTACATTAAACGCACAAGAACGGAATCAACTTTCGACGACCCTAATCGAACAAGGATTTACAACAGTAGTAGCTGAAGTTGGTGCTGCCTTAGACGATGACTTTGGTGACTTCGACATATTTAAAGATTCTAGGAAGCTACTTGAAGCCCTCGGATCAAAAGCATCTGCGGCAACACCCAAAATTTTTAAAATTATCGTAACCACAATTGCCGGAGACCGTTTCATTTCAGAACAGGAAGCTTCTTTTTTAAGTGCTCTCTCGCGGAGATTAAAACTCTCCACCCATGTAGCCGGTAAAATTCTAAAAGAGATTTTAGACAAGAACAAAGGTAAACTTGAAATATCTGGTGAACAAGTAGATGCGTTAATACACCCACACCTAAAAGAGCTCTTAAGTTTTACGGGCTCAGATGAATTAGTTGGTGAAATCAAAGAAGATTCACTAGAAGAGCGCCTCTTCCAAGCAAGAAAGGATTTAGCAAATCATGAAATCGCATCTAAAGAAGACATTGATAAAGCTTTAATCACTCTTGGCCTAAACCCATCTAGTTCAATTGATGACGCAAAAGAAGCTTGGGAGAATTCCCTTAGTGCGATAAATTTCAGCAAATTAATATATCAAGGGATCAACTTTGTTAGCTCTGCGTTAGAACAAGCTAAAACAATTAACAATGCCTACGCTGTTCTAGTAAGCGCCGATTCAACTTTGAAAAATACAAAAGTTAGAAAAAACGAAATAGAGATCCTTGAAGGCAAGAAAAAAAGAGCTGATGAATTTGTCAAAGAAGCGATAATAGAAAAACTAGAGCCTGTCTCAGATGGCACTGAATAATAGATTTAAAATTTTCAAGTGAAGATAGTATTTTCCAAGAAAAAGTCAGTGCTCAAAGCAATCTGGAATTGGATTGAAATGTAAAAATTTCTACCCCAATACACCGAGAGACGAACCAGACTGAACAATGATAAAAACTACTCGAGCCAGCGCTTCATCAATTTAATTGACTCTGAAAAGTCAGTCTTTTGCTTAAGCAGTTCCTTCTTGGGATCTAATTCTTGTAGTTTCTTTAGATAACTTTTCGAGAGCTTCTTTACAGAGGCGTCAATATCCAGGGAAGTCGCAATAGGTTTGGTTACAACTTTCGCTTCAGACGTCCCAAGTTTTTTCGGCATCGAAGAAAAATCTAATTCCTCCAGAAAAGATTCGGCGGTGATTCCCGAATCACCGTTTTGCCTAATTAGAGCTAATAAATCTCTACTATCTCGAAAGTTCCAATGTGAATACTGATCGTCGCCAATATCGACTACGCTTCCTAACCATTTGCCTTTAAACTTTGAATTAAATTCTTCGCTATTTCCCCTAGCCCATGCGACGGCTAAGTCACAAGCTTCATTCTCTGGATGACCACTGTGGCCTTTAACGTGCGTTGCTTTAAAACTGACGCCCTTCGATAGCTTCAAAAACGTTTTCCATAATCCTTGGTTCTTTACCGGCTCCTTTGCAGAAGTCTTCCAACCATTTCTTTCCCAGTTTTTGATATACTCAGTTGCACTTTTTAATGCGTATTGACTATCAGAAATCCATTCAATGGCGTCCGAATTATTAGGATATAGATACGCGATGTGCGCAAATCCTGCGAGGCTAGAAAATATTTCTCCTTCGTTATTTGTCGCGGTACCGAGGTAATGCGCAGTGCAATAAACCTTTTCACCGCATTCTATTATAGTAGCTCCAGCCGCATTTCCTCGACTATCCGAACCACCATCTGAAAAAATTCTAAATTTATATTTCATTGACTTACCAAATAAACCCTTCGTCTTATACTTATAAAAGAAAAATCTCGATTCTCTACTGTTACGGAATAAAACTTTTCCCGATAATATTCTGAAAACTTCCTTCATTAAAAGTCAGCAAGACTTGTTTCATACCAAACGGATTTATGTAAGAAATTTCGTAGAGTGAGTTAGGTTTTTTTGCAATATTTTCTTTTAAAGGAAAGACCAACACCAAAAGAAGTGGCTCGGACCTCGGTGACACTTGTCCCTCTTTGATCACATTTTTTTTATCATCGTATACAACAATCCTTGAAGGGGCGATAAGTTTTTCGTTCAACATTTTTAAAATTGATTCAAAACTTGGTTCCTTTTTGGTAACTTCGCTTTTACCCACCGAAGACGGGTCCAGATCTACATTTTTATCATTTTTCGCAATCTCTTCCTTTTGCAAATCCGCTTCTTCTGTCTCTGCCTCTTTCTTTTTTTCTTCTGGGTCAATTCCTAAGAATCTAAACCTTCGAGGCTCCAACCATCGGAATTTTGAGTTCGGATCTTCAAGTTTAATTTTTAATTGAAGTTCAGTACTATTTTTCTCAACGTGATCAACCGTAAAACTCATTCCCTCCGGAAATGAGCCTAATTGAATTCTTCGCTCACTCCAGACCACGGTTGTAAAAATCACCAACAAACACAGCACCGCGACTCTGATACCGTTCGGAGCTGAAATCATGAAGATATCCGCATCTACTTTTGGATCATAGTCTTTAAACGTAAATGCTAACTCTTCACGTTGTGCCGGTTCAAGAGATCTGAAAATGGACTTAACAACGAACATATTTACTAACACCGCCCCAAGGCAGGTAGCCAACACCTGCAAGACGACCGCTGAAAATGAACTGTTCGTATTCATCGTCAAACCGATTAACAATTCGGGAATTACTCGTATAAGCCAGATGACAAATACTACCGAAATTGCAAGTGACGCGTTTTTAGAAGTAAATTCGATGCTCCTCAGCATACCTAAATGCCATACATTTTTCTTCGCGAAGAACGTACCTGGACGCTCTAGATAACCACCCTCATCAAATGGATCTATAGCATCTTCTTCATCATCCTCACCTTTCGCGGGCGTTGGTTCAGCAAATTGCTCGAAGGCAACAAAATAAGGTGACCAAATGAAAAAAACTAAAACAATCAATGCTGGGATAGGAGAAGATTGGGAAGCTTCAAAAGCCACTTGCGTCAACAATATAAGGAAGAAATAACTTATAATGACCTTTGGCAACGAGGCAAACGAATCAACGAGAATTTCAAATATCCCTTTTGCTTTCCTATCTTTCATGACAAGCGAGGGGAGCATCGCAATCGCCACTGCATTAAGCAGAAATGCATCCGCCATTAAAACGAGTATTTCTAAGGCAAATTTTTTCTGAGGTGTAAGAATGTAATTAAAGTTTACCCACTCAACAATGGTGTAGGCAGCAAATATAATTACAACAAATGGAAATATCTTTAGGAAACTCTTAACGTCTTTCATTATCCTCGAACTCATCATATTGACTGAACCAACAGAACTTATAAACTTTATATTAATATTCACTACGAAGGGTGTCCCCTCTTAGTGGAAATTCTCAATCTTGGGAACTTCGTCCTTAAAGCCCATCCAGATTAAAATCGAAAGTATTTACCATTATCCAGATGATCGACAGACACAAATTCAGCCTAAAAAATCCTACTGAAGGCTATAGTTTAGTAACATTTACAAATCGAAAATAAACTTTAAACATTATGAAGGGGGGTAAATCCGATCTATCTGAGGATAACAATAGCGTTAATAAATAGCATAAGAATCTGTAATTACAATAATTTTATATTTATACCGACCCACCTCAATTGTGATTTTACCGGTATAATGTAATACTGAGATGCCAAATTTCGAGAGATCCAAGTAAATTTCCGACTTAACTTGAGCGATTAATTTACTTGCACTCTATATATAACTTTTTACACTGTCTTAGATAAAACTCTTGATGCGTTTTATCAATAGAGTGTTTCATCATTACAGTCTTTATTACATGAGCGCAATCAACTCATCCGAAAGTTCAACTCCGATTTTAGACAACTTAGAATCGACGAGCCAGTTAAAAAACCTAACTCCAAAAGAACTAGAAAGTTTATGTCATGAACTTAGAGAAGATTTAATCCACCGAGTAAACCAAGTCGGCGGACACTTTGCTTCGAGCCTCGGGGTCACGGAACTCACTGTGGCACTCCATTACGTTTTTAATACCCCAGCTGACAAAATTGTTTGGGACGTTGGTCACCAAGCTTACGTACATAAAATCTTAACTGGTCGGCGCCAGGAGATGCTAAAAGTCAGAACACTCGGTGGTATCTCAGGTTTTCCAAAACGTTGCGAAAGCGAATACGACACATTCGGAGTTGCGCATGCTGGTACGAGCATCTCAGCGGCTCTTGGCATGCTTGAAGCTAAAGCGATCTCCAACGAAGTTGACGAGAGAAACGAGCCGATAATGAAATCTATTGCTGTCATCGGGGACGGAGCCATGACATCGGGAATGGCCTTTGAAGCTTTAAATCACTCCGGACAATTGCATAAAAATCTAATTGTCGTCTTGAACGATAATGAAATGTCCATCGCACCAAACGTTGGAGCCTTAAGTTTGGCATTTTCCAGAGCAATTACAAATAAACTTTCCACTACTGCTCGAAAACACTTTAAAAACCTGACAGAAAAAGGTTTAATTCCTAAACCTTTCTATCGAGCTTTAGACAAAGCCGAGGAAGCAACCCAAGGATTCTTTTCTACCCCAGCGATGCTTTTTTCATCATTCGGCTACCGCTACATTGGCCCAATAGACGGCCACAATCTTCCACAATTAATTGATGCATTTGAAAGAGCAAAGCTTCAAGATGGTCCAGTACTTATCCATACACTGACCACTAAAGGAAAAGGCTACTCTCCGGCAGAACTTGACCCGGTTGGTTACCATGCAATTTCAGCGAAACAGCTTGATCCGACTCCACCTGCTTCCGCAAATAAAAAAGCTAGCACCCCAAAGAAAAAAACCTACACTCAAGTCTTTGGCGACACCATGGTCGAAATTTGCAAAAGCAACAGTAAGGTTGTGGGCATTACTGCGGCAATGCCTGATGGTACTGGACTAACCAAACTTGCAAAAGAGCTGCCTAATCAATTTTACGACGTAGGAATTGCAGAACAACATGGAGTAACTTTTGCAGCCGGTTTAGCTTGCGAAGGGATCATCCCAGTATGTGCTATCTACTCAACATTTCTTC
The DNA here is from genome assembly GCA_964472005.1 of uncultured Bdellovibrionales bacterium. GTDB lineage: Bacteria > Bdellovibrionota_C > UBA2361 > SZUA-149 > DAOLCO01 > CAYYIQ01. The sequence continues at coordinate 5,866 of CAYYIQ010000094.1, forward strand.
AAAGAGCATACGACCAAGTAATCCACGACGTTTGTATTCAGAACATACCTGTTATTTTTGCAATTGATCGTGGAGGTCTTGTTGGATCAGATGGACCAACGCACCACGGAGTATTTGATCTCTCGTACCTAAGGGCATTACCAAACATGGTTTTAATGTCTCCAAAGGACGAATCAGAACTGAAAGACATGATACATACTGCGGTCAACTATAAAGATGGCCCAATTGCGATTCGTTACCCTAGGGGTGCCGGTATTGGTTGTGAGATAGCAGACGAAGCATCATTGATCCCAATTGGAAAAGGAGAATATGTAGCACAAGACAAGAACCCAACTGTCGCACTTCTCTCAGTCGGGCCAATGCTCTATCAGAGCTTAGAAGCTAAAAAGATCCTCAATTCGATGGACATTAACTGTTCTGTCGTAAATATGAGATTTGTTAAGCCAATGGATCAAGATCTACTTGAAAAAATTGCGATCGACCATGAATACATTTTCACCATTGAAGACAATGCAATTCAAGGTGGCTTTGGAAGTGCAGTACTCGAATCCTTAAACGAAGCTGACTTAATTAGTCAAACTCGATTGGTGACGCTAGGAATACCCGATGAGTTCGTTGAGCACGGAACCCAAGAAGAACTTTATAAAATCCTCGGACTAGATGCGACTGGGATAACTGAAAGAGTCCTTAAAGAAATTTCAAAAGAACAAAGACTTATTCGTTCAATTGGACTAGTCTCAAAAGGACAAGCTGCATAACCCCTAAAAAAACCAGTAAAAGATGGATGATAGCTTAAAAACTAGAGCTGACAACAATATCTTAGGAACCTATAAAAGATTTCCGGTCACCTTTACCCAAGGCCAAGGCAATCACCTATTAGATACAAACAATAAAACTTATCTAGACCTCGGTGGCGGAATCGCCGTAAATTCATTGGGTCATTCACATCCTGAAATCGTTTCGACGATTGCAGAACAAGCAAGCAAACTCTCCCACATCTCGAATCTTTATTGGAATATTCCACAAATTGAACTTGCTGAGAAAATAAATGAGTCGCTAGACAACAAAGGGCGAGTATTTTTTTGCAATAGCGGGGCCGAAGCTAACGAATGCCTTTTAAAACTTGCGCGAAAGTTCGGCTCTCAAACGAAACGGCATAAAATCGTTACCGCTCTACAGTCATTCCACGGTAGAACCTTTGGAGGAATGTCTGCAACTGGTCAAGATAAGATTAAAAAGGGTTTCGAGCCACTACTCCAAGGTTTTACCCACGTACCTTTTAATGATTTTGATGCACTAAAAAACGCCTGCGACGAGCAAACCTGCGCAATTTTAATTGAGGGAATACAAGGCGAAAGTGGAATAGTCCCTGCTACCGCCGAATATCTTAAAAATATTCGCGAGCTCTGTGACAGAAACAACATGCTCTTTATGATGGATGGTGTACAATGTGGATTTTTTAGAACTGGCAGTTTTCAAAGCTACCAGGCGATTGTTCAAGATCCAAAAATAACAGCACCAGACGCAATTGCGATGGCGAAATCTATGGGTGCAGGATTTCCAATTGGTGCCGCATGGATCAACGAAAAACACAGTACCGTTCTTGATTACGGAAGTCACGGCTCGACATATGGTGGCAATCCCCTCGCCTGCGCTGTCTCACTGAAAACATTCGAAATAATTAAAAGAGACGATCTTGCAAAAAATGTAACCGAATTAGGTGAATACTTAATTAGCGGACTTCAAAAATTAAAAAACGATTTTCCTGATAAAATTAAACAAATCCGCGGACTCGGTTTTATTATAGGCGTAGAATTCAGTGAAATAAATCGCCCCGCCGAATTCAAAGACTTAACCACAGCAGCTTACCTAACGCTTTCGTGCCTTGATAATGGCTTATTAGTTGTCCCCGCTGGCACCAATGTTATTAGACTTCTTCCGGCCTTAAACACTAAAAAACCAGACTTAGACGAAGGCCTAGAAAAACTTTCGCAAACCTTATCCAATTTGAAATAAGCGATCTGCTTCTACGACTTTCCAAAACTCATCGTCGTTATTCTTGCCGGTCTGTGGTTTCCTTGGGTACAACCAACAAATTAAGTCCTCTAAACCTCTCCGTTGTGAAAGAGTTAAGGACCTGTTTTTTTTTAGTTTAACCAGGTAGCAACTGGAGCACCCAGAGGAAAGGAAATGTGGTTAATTTCCATAACCCTTAGTTATTAATCTTGAAAAAGAACTGGGACAAAAAAACAACCTACCGCACCCCACTGCAAGACATTAAAATTACTACACTTTCCCTTAGACTCTAAAAAAACTAACCGACTAAGAAGCTCTAAAAATAATTCTGCCATAACATTATTAGATTAATTTATTTCTAAATATTATGCTTAATACATCAGAGAAAAACGTGAACAATCAAACAAACACCAATGTTGATAAAACCATTTCTGAGATCAAACAAAATTACCATAAATGCGCTGAAGAGCTTTTGTTAAGTAAGGCTTCTTTCAGTAAGCCTGTGCAGGATCGTCTTTGTAAAATTGCTAACCTGCCACAATCAACAGTGGTATAGATATCATAATTAGATGCCTACTGATTATAAAGAAATTTTTGAAATAGAAATCCACTGCTGGTGCTTGGGTCTAGCTAAAACAAAATCCGTAATCGACCAAAACGTCCTTCATCGAATTCTCAAAGAATTCGCACCGATAATGAGAGAAGCAATCGAACATCTCTACGTGTTCGACATACAAGAGACTGCTAGGAGTTTTATTAAAGCTTCAAAAGTCAGAATATCCGAACGAGAAATTGCCTTTCACATTTTATCTCTACTACCTGATCCGACAAGCTTGGCACTTTTACAATATGAAGTTCTAGTGAAAATTGTTAACAACCTAGAAGAAAAATTCGATGGTGCACGAGAAAGATTTGATCGCAAATGGAACGCGCATGATCGTAAGTCAAAAAGCCATCTTAAGAATTTAGGTGAATTTAGCAGACTCTCACTACCTAAAGGTCACACTAGGTAGTGTTATACCATCCCGAGAAAGATACAAAAATGAAACGACATCCGCCGTTATTTTTAGCTTAAGCTGCCTTACGACTATCAGAATAGTGCCTTAATGACTTTCAGCATTTTGAAATGGCTTACCATTATAATCGTAACCTCTGAAAAGATAGACTGTCCTTAAAGACTCGCCCGAAAAATCGTAAGAAAAATCCTTCTTTACTGGAAGTCTTTCAATTCTTGAAAAATACGGTTTAAATAAGTCACTAGCTTCAGGTGAAGATAGCACCAGCAAAACAGAGCTTCCTCGAATTTCTTTTAGTCTATCTGAGTGACTCTGCCAGATATCAAATTGATTCATCCTTCTGCCACCGAGTGTCGTATTATAAACGTTCAAACTTGGAGTATAGAAATTTAATTCTGAAGTGAAATCATAACTTTCAGAAATCACAAACCCAATATCAGGATTACTTAACTTTTGATCCAATACGAAACTTGAAAAATCTCGCCACCCGACCATTTTCTTTGTAGGCAAAATTCGACCTGGTAGTGCGAAAGTAAATCCAAATAAGAGCAACACCCCAAGCAGTGAGACAAATGCATTTACGCCCAAAAAAATGTTAAAAATCTTTTTGTTCATAAGAAAATGCGTATTCAGCGCTAAACCGAGGGAAAGAACCATCAAGGGATAAGCTGGAATTGTCCAATTCGGGTAGATACGTTTGAAGAACGAAACAAACATGCAAACAAGAAATAAACTCAAAGCACTTAGGAAAATGAAAGATGTTCCTTGCGTACTTCTTCGGTTGAAAAACCGTGCGGCATATACGACTATTGTGACAAGAAACAAGCCAAACATTCCGATCTGTCCGCCAATAAAATCGAAAAAATAGAATGGCTTAAGGCCATTAATCTTACCCGAACCTACGTGAGTTGCATTGTGCTGAAAATTAACCCAACCGTTTAAATAGTTCCAATAAATAATTGGCAAGACAAAAAGTGCGATAATACCGAAATAAAGACACAAATGACGAACGGGACTCTGACGTTGGAATACTCTTTTTAGCAAAAAGACGGAAAAAACAACGAAGACGACTAGGATTGTATACTTACTCCAGATCCCAAAACCTAGTGCAATAGATCCGACAATTAGACTATAGACATTTTTGTCGGAATCCAAATAGTTCTTAAATGCAATACAACTTAGAAGCCAGAAGAAGATTGCTGGCGCGTCCGTCGTCATGACTAAGGCTTGGTACCACATTGCGACAGAGCTAAAAATAATGAGATAAAGCTTCTCTGTATCTACAAATTCTTTATGACGAGTCAAGTAACGATACACTAAGGCGATACTGCCAAATGAAAACAAAAGTGCAGGTAATCGCACCGAGTGCTCGGATTTCCCAAAAAGCAAAGTACTAAGTTTAATCACTAAACCAAGCAACGGCCCTTTAGAGTAGTAGGACCAATCAAGATTCAAACTCCACAGATAGTAGTGGGCCTCATCAGGAGAAAGTGGCAATCTTATAAACCAGAAGACAGTAAATAAAATAGCACAATTAAAAAGGACTATTTTTTCTAACTTCATAAATCGGATCAGGCAGGATAACTTCTAAAATTAATACTTAACGAAAATTTCGACTCGATTATTATATCGATTGATTGGTTCCGACCTATCATTTAACAGAATTCCTTTTTCAACTTCGCGATCAAAGTCAGCCGGATTTTTTTTGTAATTCACGAAACTAATGTCTTGAATGTAAACTTCTGGAATTCCATTACTAACTAAAGCGCCTTTTACGCTTTCGATTCTAGCGTTGATAATTTCATAATTGTCCTCTGGAACATTTGAATCGGTACTATAGCCTTTGATTTGAATTTGGTAAGTGCCATACCTTTTTGATCTTAAGACGCTCGCAAGATGTTGAATTTGATTGGCAGAGGCTAATTTAAGGCTCGCTCGGTTCTTTTCAAAAAATACCTGCAAAAATGCGGGTGATTGCGCGGCGTTATTCGACCTTCGATAGTCTTCGCTCTCTAATCTTGCAAGCCTAGTACGATTTTGGGAATTTAAACTTTTTAAGTTATCAAGCTTGCGATGAGCTTCTAACTGCGAGCCCTCTTCTAGATCGAGGCCAACTCCACTTGCCAACCCAGATGCTGCGGCCATTCCTGCTCCAATTGCAAGACCCGCACCTGGCATGCCAACTTGATTTCCAATTATCGCTCCTGATCCAGCTCCTAATCCACCACCTAAAATCGTACCGGCAACACTTTTATCCGGACCAGCAAACGGCGCACATGAAGTTGTAAACATCAGACAGATTATTATGTTTTTTAGATTCAAAATTTGATCCTTTCCTAATCTCTAATTAATCAACCTTACCCAAACCGGATAACAATTTCAGATTAATTTATTATCACATTCGACGCAAGCATTTACCAATATCTTACCGTTGCATGGAATTACATCCTTCACCTAAGATTCCGTTACTCCCGCAGGAGAACAATAACTTATTGGAGCGACTCCAATCCACAACAAATGCCAAAACAAACTGTTAGCAATCCAAATGATATCGACGACGGTCTAATACGAGGCAACTAAAAAAAGTAAGTCCCAGAACTAAATACAATGGAGTATAACCATACTCAACAAACATCGTTCTCCTGTCCAATATTTTAAAGTTAAAAACTTCGGATGCTTCTGTAAAAAGTGGAAGGACTCTTATTCTCTCCCCTCTGGAACTAATCAAGCTAGTCAGACCTGTGTTCGTCGACCTAAGAAGATAACGTCTTGACTCGATCGCCCGTTGTCGAGCGAGCAAATCATGCTGAAACGGTGCCGGCGTGTCACCATACCAGGCGTCATTCGTAAGATTAATTAAAACTTGGGCACCGTTTTTAACGAAACCACGATTAATTTCAGCCGATAAATCTTCGTAACAAATACTGACTCCGGCTTTTATAATTTTGCCGTCATCAACTTGAATACTAATTGGGTATAGATTTTTACCAATATTAAAATCCTTCTTAATTGGCGTAAGATTTCGTATCCATGGGAAATAATTAGTGAAAGGAACATATTCACCAAAAGGCATAAGAATGCGCTTTGAATACAACTCACTGACGTCCGAAAAGGGCTCTTTCAACAATGCTGAGTTATAGATTTCCACCTCGCTCACCCCAGTAGAACTTACCCCACGTTGATAAGACAGACCACCATACAACAGCGGAACCTTAGCATTTGGAAAAGGGTTCGGGCTTTGTTCGTCGTATCTTCTACGATCCGCGTTGTACCACTGACTTGCCACTGATTCAGGCCAAACAATAAAATCATAGTGCTCTTCTGAAACACTTAAGTTTCTATATAGATCAAGATTTGCCGTAAAATACTCTTGAATACCTTTTTTTTCAGTACTCAAATTTCCTTGAACGATGAGCGCGCTATTGTCGATTGCGATCGCCTCTTCTTGCATTGCCCTAGAATCAAGAAAGCTCCCGATATAAAGAATAAAACAAATAAACAGAGGAATCGTAACCTTACACCACTTCTGCATACAATTCTTTTTGAAGACCAGCTTCCATATCAGATAAGCAACTAGTAAAATCAGGAGGCTTAGCCCAAATACGCCCGCGACCTCGGCATAAGAAGAAATAAATTTTAAATGTACAAAAAAGTTTCCGACGCCCCA
>CAYYIQ010000095.1:0-12415 GCA_964472005.1 uncultured Bdellovibrionales bacterium
ATCAATTGCTAACGTTACAAAGTATGGGTTTAGGTCGTATTGGCCATTCAACTACTCAAAGACTTGATGCAAGCTTATTAGGGAAACTAAAAAAAGTTTGGCACCTAATCGACGTGCAAAAAGCTAGCTAGTTTTAAAAGATATAATTTTAAGGATCCGGATTATGGAAAAGAGCGAATCAACAGAATCAAGTTTTAATTTGAGTAACTTGTCACCGAGCCCACGTTCAAAACGACCTCGTAAGAGATTAGGTTTGGGTGAAGGAAGTGGTCATGGTAAAACATGTGGTAAGGGGAACAAGGGGCAACGAGCTCGTTCAGGCTATAAAAGCAAACCAGGATTCGAAGGTGGACAAATGCCTCTTCATAGAAGACTACCTAAGGTAGGTTTCACTTCTAGAAAGAAGGTAGCTGGTACAAATATCTTTACACTTTTGTCACTTGAGAAGATTGAACAAATTTCTGACGAAGCTCCAAATGGAGTTATCTCAATAGAATTTTTGAAAGGAAAAGGTCTGATAAAGGCTTCTACTCCCAAAGTAAAAATTCTTGGAAAAGAAGGAATTACAAAAAAAGTTTCTATTGAAGTTCACGCAATAAGTGAAGGTGCTAGATCCGCGATTGAAGCAGCTGGCGGAACTGTCACGATTCTATAGTTTGATTTATTAAACTATCTAAAAGCTCGCTGGGTAAAACCAGTGAGCTTTTTTTGTTTGTGCAGCTTGAATTTACGGGTGACGATATTGTCGACATCATTAAGTGTTCAGAGAGTTGAATAGATTCTTTTAGCTAAACAGAGGAGCACCTTTTCGCAATTAGAATATTTAAAACAATGTCGTCAATTTGATTACGTAATTTCGTTAAGAAAATCTATTCCTGTAGGATGGATTAGTTTGCTTTCATTAAGTTGACGCAGTTTTTTCGGTAGGGACGTGTCACTTATCTTGTTTGTACGGATATGATAGTTTGGTTCTTTGATTTTGCTCTAGGTGACTGAAAATGTTCTCCTGAGTTTCTGCCTGAGCGGGATTGACGGCGTTATTCTGATTTACTTACTATTCTGCCAGACTCAGAGATGGAGATCCCGTCCTGGTCGTATGATACTACCGTTTGCCAAGCTAGGGTCTAATTTGTTTTATTTCAATGCTGAAACCTCACACGATAGTCTTAAATTTATCAACCCTTGGGGTTAAATGAACTTCGAATTAAGCCTCTCGCTCGTTAGAAATGATCTCTAGAAATATTTCTGAAGTTAAATTCTACGGCTCCATTTAATTGTATATTTGCTCGATCATTAATGTTGAATCCACCCCGAAGATCTTAGAAGCTTAGGAATTGTGTGAGGAGCTTCAATTTTTAGCAATAAATGAATGCTTAGATACTAATATTATACAATAAATCACTTACCAAATGCATTCAAAAGTTTGCACTTTTACGTGTTTAAGTGGTATTCAAGCGCTGCACTATACAGATTTTTATAAGGAGATTTACGTGATTCCAGGTTTACAAGATGCTGCCAAAATTCCAGAGTTGCGAAAGCGAGCTTTGTTTACTCTTTCGATGTTAATCATTTACCGGATTGGGGTATTTGTGCCGGTACCTGGTATCGATGTTGAAAAGTTTAAGAAAACATTTGAACAAGCTTCGTCAACAGTTTTCGGTATGGTTAATATGTTTTCAGGGGGAGCGATTGAAAACTTTTCAATTCTCGCGCTTGGAATTATGCCATACATTAGTGTGTCGATCATCATGCAATTACTTCAAACTACTTCTAAAACTTTAGAAGAGTTGAGTAAGGAAGGCCAACAAGGTCGAGCAATCATTACTAGATATACTAGAATCGGAACTATCATTCTTGCGTTGTTTCAAGGGACAATGATTAGCGCTGGGTTGCAATCGCAAGGTTTGGTTACAGAAACAGGTACGTTGTTTATTGTGAAAACAGCAATTACCTTAGCTGCTGGAACTGCGTTTATCATGTGGCTTGGAGAACAAATAACTGAACGTGGAATAGGTAATGGTGCGAGCTTGATTATTGCCGCAGGAATTATCGCGCGGATGCCAGCAAGTTTATTTCAAACTTTAGATTTAATGGATGAAGGAGGAATTGAACCTATCAACATGCTAGTTGTTTTGGTGTTTGGTGTTGCAACGGTCGCCTTTATTGTATTTGTCGAACGGTCGTTAAGGAAAGTTCCAGTGCAGTATCCTAAGCGAGCTGCTCAAGGGCGAATGATGACGCAATCAACTTCGGCCCAACATCTTCCTTTGAAGTTGAATACCGCAGGAGTTATTCCACCGATTTTTGCTTCTGCATTTTTGTTGTTTCCTGCAACGATCGCGCAATATAGTGATACACCAATTCTAAAAGAATATTTGCAGTATTTGTCTCCTGGAACTTTCTTCTATGAGATCCTTTTTGCAGCCTTAATTATTTTCTTTGCGTACTTTTATACTTCTCTGGTGTTTGATCCGAATCAAATTGCAGATAACTTAAAGAAGAATGGTGGCTTCGTTCCAACTGTTAGACCTGGTAAAGATACAGCAGACTTTTTAACGAGACTGTTAGGTCGCTTGACTCTTTGGGGATCACTATACCTGGCGGCTATTTGTATCGTGCCACAATTAGTTTACACTGAATTAGGAGCAGCAACGTTTTCTTATTTCTTTGGTGGAACTGCAATTTTAATTGTTGTGGGTGTAACTATGGATACAATGTCTCAGTTGCAATCACACATGTATGCAAAAAGTTACGAATCATTTCTTGAGAAAGGTCCGCAGAAAATCCGAGGAGCAAATCGGGCAACTCAAGTAGGTGGAAGACTAATTAGAAAATAAAATATAGACAACATCTAGGAACATCGTTTTGGCAAAATCAAACTATATCCTATTAGGCCCACCGGGTGCTGGTAAGGGAACGCAAGGACCCTTACTCGCAAAGCATGCTGAAATACCACATATCAGCACTGGTGATATGTTGCGCGACGCAATGAGAGCTGGTTCGGAGCTTGGCAAGCAAGTTAAAGAGGTCGTTGATTCGGGACAATTGGTGTCAGATGAGCTAATGGTTGGACTGATCGAAAGCCGAATAAATCAAGCAGATTGCGAAAAAGGATTTATCTTGGATGGTTTTCCCCGTACTATACCGCAAGCGAAAAGCCTCGATGCTCTACTTGCAAAATCTAACGAAGGAGTCACTCACGCCATCCTTTTCGACATTGAATTAGAAACGCTATTAGCGCGTTTAGAAAAGAGGAGAGTTAAAGAGGGGAGAGTCGATGATTCGATTGACACTCAGAAAGAGAGATTGAAGGTTTATAAAACTAACACTGCCCCGTTGATAGAATACTACAAAAATAACGGAAAGTTGTTGCCAATCGAATCCGAGGGGACCGTAGAAGAGGTAACAGCAAATCTATTAGAAGGACTTGGAAGATAATGGCGATAGCCTTAAAAAATAAAGACGCTCTCCAAAAAATGCGTAAGGCGTCGATGATTGTTTATGAAGTGCACGAACATCTTAAACCATTGGTTAAAGAGGGAGTTACGACTTTAGAGCTAGATCAGGCAGCAAAAGAATATTGTCACAAAGCAGGTGCCATCCCAACTTTTTTAAATTATCCAGCTTCGCATAAGGGAGTAATGGCATTTCCGGGTGTAATTTGCGCATCTCCTAATGATGTTATTGTTCATGGGATTCCAGATGCTGTGCCATTGAAGAATGGGGATATTATCAGTATTGATTTCGGATGTTCGTTCGAAGGTTATTGCGGCGATTCTGCAAGGACTTATTCGATCGGTGAAGTTAGTGAGCGGACAAAGTTACTCTTAGAGAAGACCGAAGAAAGTCTCGAGAATGCTATAAATCAGACATGGGCGGGTAATAGAATTGGCGATATCTCCTCCGCTGTTCAAAAAACTGTTGAGCCTTTTGGTCTGGGAGTAGTTCGGGAGTTTGTTGGTCATGGAATTGGAGAAGAAATGCATGAACCACCTCATATTCCTAATTACGGAAATCCTAAACAAGGACGGCAACTTAAGGTCGGAATGGTCGTTGCGATTGAGCCGATGATTACAGAGTATTCTTACGCTGTAAAAGTTGACGCGGATGGTTGGACAGCGAGGACGAAGGATGGTAGTTATGCGGCGCATTTCGAACATACGGTAGCAATTACTGAAAAAGGTCCTTGGGTTTTAAGTAGACCTTAAGATTCGAAACAAGTTTAAATTTATATATTCAATTATATTTTGGTGTAACATGAAAGTTAGAGCATCCGTTAAAAAAATTTGTGACTATTGTAAAGTAATCAAAAGAAAAGGCAGAGTTTACGTTATTTGCACAAGAAGTGCGAAGCATAAACAACGACAAGGCTAAAAACTCTTTTTTAATTTTGTTTAAAAAGATAACCCTATTCTCACTCGCAGTAATTTTTACGACACTCAACGTTAAAAGTGCTTATTGTGAACCATTGAAGGTAGGGTTGATTTTGCCATTAAGCGGACCAATCGCAGACTTTGGTCTGGCAGTTCAAAACGTCATTGAACTCGTCAAAACGGAACGTTCAAATTTTGATCAAATAGTTTTTGAAATTGAAGACTCTCGTTACGATCCACAAACCTCTCTTTCTGCATTTAGAAAACTTACTTTAAATAATCATTCTGACCTAGTTTATGTTTGGGGAACCACGCCAAGTGTTGTTCTCGCTCCAATTGCCGATAAATCAAAAGTACCACTTATCACTATGACGGGTGAGCCGAGTGTTATTGAAAATCATCCGTTTGTAATCGACTTCGTAAATCGCTTAGATGATTACTCCAAGTTGACATTGGAGCATCTCCGATCAAATGGACATAAAAAATTTGCGATCATAAAAACCGAGATCCAGTACATTGAGTCCTTAGTCGAAGGGATGGAGAAAAATTTGAGATCAGATGAGTCGCTTGTCGTTCTTAATTCCTTTCCACCAGAGTCAAATGTAGATCTTAACTCCACGATGATTAAAATAAAGAAGTCTTTTGCTCGTTCCGAATTCGATGCACTTGGTGTTTTCCTGATGACTGGTCAACTTAGTTCTTTCTATCAGAAGATGAGGCAGTTTGATATTCAGCTGCAAACATTTGGTACCGATTTTTTTGGGCAGGAAGAAGAAATGTTAAAGGCAGGCGAGCGTGCCATTGGAGCAGTGTTTTCAACCCAGTATGTTTCTCCAACTTTCAAAGAAAAATACAAAAATCGATTTAATAATACTGTGCAAATCGCTCACGCTGCGATTGCGTATGACTTTTTTACTCTCTTATATGATCAAATTGTTGACGATGCTAACGAGCTTAGCGGAATCGAACTGCTAAAAAAGTTTGAAAACGTTGGAACCATCAATGGTGCAGGTGGAAGTTTCAATTTTGTAAAAGATTCAGATGAAAACTCAATCAGTAAAAGGTTCGTCTTCCCCCTGATTGTGAAAAAAATTATCGCCGACGGAAAATCAAAAGAAGTTGATTAAGTGAGGGAAGTTACGAGGGGCTAGGCCGTTGCTCATTTAAACTTCTTAAATTAATGTCGATGGGAACGCGTCTGTTCCATTCAGCTCCAAAGATCTCGATATTCCTATCTCCCATACAACATTCATTGAAGCTTCGGAAAGGTTTTCTCAAAGCTAGTCTAAGGGGTTCTAACGAAAAAGACATCTAGCCTATGATTGTAATCATTTTATCTTTCACTTCTAAATTTTAGAGTCGAGACCAATTTAGATTTTAAACCTAGAAAGGAGGATATTATGAAAGCTCTTTGTTGGCATGGAAGACAAGACGTACGAGTTGATAGAGTGGATGATCCTGTTATCCAAGATCCACGAGACATAATCATTAAGGTTACCTCAACTGGTATCTGCGGAAGTGATTTACATTTATACAATGGCTTTGTTCCATCCATGAAGTCCGGTGACATAATTGGGCACGAACCAATGGGAGAAGTTATCGAAATGGGCTCTGCTGTTACAAAATTTAAAATTGGTGATCGAGTAGTTGTGCCGTTTACTATCTCCTGCGGATCGTGTTTTTTCTGCGATAAGCATTTATATTCACTTTGTGATGAAAGTAATCCAAATGCTGAACAAGCAGCGAAAGTTATGGGACAGTCTCCAGCTGGACTATTCGGATTCTCTCATATGCTAGGTGGATTTCCTGGTGGTCAGGCTGAATTCCTAAGAGTGCCATATGGTGATTTCGGTCCGATTAAAATTCCAGATGGAATTGAAGATGATAAGGTTGTATTCCTTTCCGACATTTTCCCTACTGGTTATATGGCTGCAGAAAATTGTGGAATTGAGAATGGTGAAACCGTCGCTATTTGGGGTTGTGGGCCTGTCGCTCAATTCGCTATTCAAAGTGCGTGGATGCTGGGTGCAGGTAGAGTTATCGCAATCGATCGCGTAGCAGAAAGGTTAAGTTTAGCAGAGTCAAAGGGTAAGGCAGAAACTATAAACTTCGAAAAACAAGATGTGTATGAAACACTGATGGAGTTAACTAAAGGGAGAGGTCCCGATAGGTGTATTGATGCCGTCGGCGCTGAATCTCATGCCTCTGGGATATTAAAAGAAGTTATTGATAATACGAAAGAGCTGGCTCGTATGCCTTCAAACCATCCTTATGCGCTAGCTGAGGCAATAAAGTGTTGTCGAAAGGGTGGAACGGTATCGATTCCCGGGGTCTACACTGATATGGTGACGGTTCCTATGGGGGCGGTTATGAATAAGGGGCTTACGATCAAAACCGGTCAAACTCATATGCAACATTATCTGGAACCACTATTACAGAAGATAACAGAAGAGAATTTTGATCCGTCGTTTGTGATTACACATACTGCCTCTTTGGACGAAGCTCCTGAGATGTATAAGACTTTTGAGGCAAAAGAAGATGGCTGTGTGAAAGTTGTTCTTAAGCCATAAAAGTATTCACAAAAAGTTCTTTGAGGGCTCTAGATAATCTCATTGTTTTGAGAACTTATTGTAATGGCGTAAGTGTCACTCGAGCTTAGTTATTTGATATTTGAATGAGATAGCCAATCAAAGGATTATGAATGTTTTAGAACATGATTTCTATGAATGTGAAACATTGGAGCTCGCCAAGAACCTCATCGGAAAAATTCTTTATTCCCGTTCCGAATCGGGTGATGTCGCAGGAATTATCGTTGAGACTGAGGCTTATCTCGGGATGGCTGATCCAGCTTCACATTCAGCAATCGGTCAAACAAAACGAAATGCTCCGATGTTCGCAAGAGCTGGTCTAGCTTACGTCTATCTTATATATGGTATGCATCACTGTTTCAACGTGACCAGTGGGCCAGAAGGGATTGGTGAGGCAGTCTTAATTCGAGCCCTCGAACCAGTCTTAGGAGTAGAACTTATGCAGGAGAGGAGGGGGATCACCGACTCCAGATCCCTCTGCAATGGCCCGGGTAAAGTTTGCAAATCTTTTAACATCGATAGAAGCTTTAATTATACTTCCCTTGTTGATGGTGATCTAACCATTAGACAGCCTCCCCCAGAAAGTCCATTAAAAAATAAAATAGTAACGACTACAAGGATAGGCATTACCAAGGGGATTGAGCTTTCCTATCGATTTATATTAGATGGGAGCCACTATATTTCCCGTAGTATGAAGATATGAAAGTATGCTTTGAGGCATCGTAGTTGCTAGGATTCTTTCACTTATATGAGAGGTCTCTAATCAAAAGATGTCGTTTTCAAGATTCCTTGTAGGCTGTAAAACCCCTATTATTTTCTAAAAACCAAGATTCATATTGAGGTTGATAATTAAAAGTTAAGGTACTTCCTATAAAAACAATAATTTTCAACATCGAATACAATTTAGGGCATGATTGATATAATCAATGTTTGATCAAATCTCTTAAATAAGTACAAATTTGATTTTAATTTATCTTTCATAATAGATTGCTTGAATGAAGATAATAGGAAAATGTATATATCTGTGGTTCGTAGCGCTATTGTTTGCGTTCGAGATTCCTGTTCTCGCGGAACCCGCTATCGAAAATCAAAAAACTCTTGAAAAGCTAATTGATGTTTTAAAAGATAAGAGAACGCTCGATGCAAATACGTACAATGATTTAAAGGATGCATTGAAATTAGAAGAAAAAATTCTTCCCCTCAAGGCCGCGGTAAAAGATGATGCGAAAGGTCCAAAAGTAGATACCGATGGTAAGTTCCAGATAGCAAGTGAAGACGGTAATTTTTCTTTTCGAGTCGGCGGGAGGATTCATTTAGATGCAACTTTCTATGACAATGACGATAATACAAATAATACTGATTCGGTAGATGCCCGAAGAGCTCGGTTAGAGATTCAAGGTTCGATGTATAAAAACTGGGATTGGAAGTTAGATTATGAGTTTGCCCAAACGTCCGAGTTAAAAGGTGGGTTTCGAGATGCGTATGTTAAATATCGTTTTAGCGACACGCCCGCTTCTTTAACTATCGGACAATTTAAAGAGTATTTCGGGCTTGAGAGTCTAAATAGTTCAAACGATCTTCCTTTTGTTGAACGTTCTCTCACTTCAAGAACTTTTCATGATATCGCCGAAGCTACTGATGGGAGGCGTTTGGGACTTGGCTTTAATACAAATTTTCTTGATGTTATTACAATCTCTGTCGGTGCTTTTGCGAAAAATGTTTCTGGGGATAGTAGTGACGATGCAAAGGATCCGCTTTCAGCGCAAACTCGGGTGACCATTTCACCTTTTCACGATGATGCTGTAGCTCTTCATGCAGGACTCTCTGCAAACTGGATTGATTTAAATGATGCTGCTAGAGCAACGCTATCAGCCAAACCAGAATCTAAGCTTGGTGCCGAATCTTTGATCTCGACAGGTGAAATTACGAATGTGGAAACTTTTTCACGATACGGTGCAGAATTTGGAGCTATTAAGGGACCCTTTTGGACTCAAGGTGAGTTTATGCTTGGGGATTTTTCAAGAAAGACTGAGTCAAACGTGACGTTTGCCGGTTGGCATGGTGACGTTGGTTATATTCTAACTGGTGAATCAAGGGTTTATGACTTTCAAAAAGGTACGATTAGTAATCCAGAGTTAGGCGGTGCATTTGGGAATAGTGGATTTGGTGCTTTTGAACTTGCAGCACGGTTGAGTGGGCTTGACCTAAGCAGTAAGGATATTCAAGGTGGCAGGGAGTCAAATTTTTCTTCAGGGTTAAATTGGTATCCAAATGACAACTTTCGCTTTATGTTAACATGGACCAAGGTGCTTGAAGTTAAGGGTGGAGCTTACGATAATCAAGAGCCAAGTGAGATTCTTTTGCGGACTCAGTTCAATTTTTA
Source organism: uncultured Bdellovibrionales bacterium (assembly GCA_964472005.1). GTDB lineage: Bacteria > Bdellovibrionota_C > UBA2361 > SZUA-149 > DAOLCO01 > CAYYIQ01. Next base: position 9,345 of record CAYYIQ010000095.1, read on the forward strand.
AAGGAGCATATTTAGCTACTGAGATCCTTGCCCTTTTGTTTTTTAATATTTGAAATGATTCTGCTTTTTGGATAAGCTTCTACTTGAGAATCAAGACTTTTTTAATGAGATTCTGAATTCCTCGATCTATTAGTTTAAAAGCTTCGTCGAAGCTGCCCATGCCGGATGTTGGTTCAGGAACTTCGTAAATGGTTTCATCGAGAAATAAGCTGCGAAATCTCAAGAAATTACTATCGTTTTTATTTTCCTTTAACAGTCTTTCAACAGCCCAAGCTGAGTCTTCGTCCATTACAATAATATTTTTAGCAGAATTCATTATTGAGAAAGACAATTCTTTTGTCACATGTTGTTGAAGAATTGCTTTGGCATTATTGGGAAGTAAAGCTAACATCCTTGGGTCAGCGCCGCGAGACGTTGTACCTGAATATGGTCCTGCCGAACCTAGAGCCGTCAATGGAAATTCAACTGGAGAATAATGGTGTAGGAGAGCTAAGGCTGTCGGGGAACAATTTAAATTATTGGTACAAACGAAAAGTATTTTTAAGGATTTATCAGGTGTCGATATACTGGAATTTTCAGATTCAGACCCCTTACCCATGACGTACTCATTGAAAGAACTAATTTATATCTAGAATTGGACCATATGAAGAAACATTTCCGCCAGCGGATTTGAAATACTCAAGCCAAAACTTTTCAAGCGTTTTAGCTTTAATATCGGAAACACCCGTTCCGGCACCAGCAATATAAATATCGACCCCTTTTAACTCAGGGATCAAATCGAGTTTTTTGGCCATTTTCATTGACTCAGAGGTATTGATTTCATTTTGATTCCAAAATGAAATTGACTTACTGTTTTGAACCATGTCAGAAAAAATGTAAAAACGTTTTCCACCGACGCTTTTGTCGTTGGTTATTAGTTTTGCAAAGTAATCGATAGTTTCTAAGATCGCAGAGTGTTTAGTCTCGTTTTGATCTTCAATAAGAAGTTTATCAAGTGAAGCAAAGCATTTCTTGATCTTGTTTTGAGCTGCTCGGATTTTCATTGCAGATTCCCAGATGCTCTCTTTTGGGTTTACTAAATCTAGTATTATTTTGGCGTTTGAAGTTAAGTCGCTACTAAGTGCAACAACTACTCGTTCTCCCTGAGGAATTGCTTCTTTAACGCCATTAAGAAATAACTTTAAATTTGCAGTGTCATCGAGGATGTCGGTTCTATCAATTAACACGTATCTAACGGACTCATGTTCACCGTGTGTGATGCAGTCATCAGGGGCTGCAAATGCAAGGCCAGGAATAAGTAGGAGAGATAAGATAAATCTTTTAAGCATTGTTTTCCTCGTTGTCTAATTTTTCTCCAAGCTTGTTTAATTCATGCGTGAAGTCTAGGTCTAAATCAAATGCGATCGGGTGCATTTTGTCGTCTCTATTTCTAATATTCTCGTGACGATATATTGAAATTTTTTCCATTAATAGTCTCTCGCAACGCGATTCATATTCTTGGCCTTGTAACAGTAATTGATCGTAGGTTCCTCGTAACAAGTTTACTCTGTCAATTTGTTCACGGTATTCTCTTTCAATTTTGTCTTTTTCGTGTGCTCGTCGTTCAGCTGAGCTCTTAAGACGTTTGACTCTTCGCTTTTCGCGTTTCTCAACTTCTTTCTTAGCGTTCTCAACGTTTTTTTGAGCTTCCTGAAAACCGGGCACGGGGTCGTGTGATAGATAGGCTACCATAATTGCCGCCGCAAAAATCGCAAGATTTAGCCAAAAAAACATAAAACTACTTTCAACTAGGTTGTCGGTAAGTCCCAATAATTCACGATTTTCTCCTAAGTATGTCTGTCTAATTAAGGAGAGCCAATAAAGTGCGTATGTAATTATTGAAAAGGCTAGCAGCGCTTTAAAAGTATTTGCCAAAGAGAATCCGTCAGGGTGCTCTCTGAACTTAATCCCGACAAAATGCGCTGCAATTGGAACTGATAGACCTACCACAAAAGCCATCACCCAAGTCATAACCTGACTTTCTGCGAAAATTTGAAATACCATCGCATTTAAGGGTATTTCGCCGAGGAAGATCAAGCTTGCAAATAGAACGTAGAGCCAGTGGGGAATATAGGTAACAGGAGCCCGACCGTATTTATTAGACATGTTCTTAAAAAAAGCGTCGGTTTCAATTAATTCTTTATGACTTTGCGAAAGACCGAAAGCGTCTTCGGCCGAATGTTTTTCCGCCTCGTATTGCGCCTCAATTTTTTCAATTTGATTTTCGCGTTTTGCTCGAACAAGGCTTTCTTGAGATTTTATTTTTCCATCAAGTTGCTCAAGAGCACTTCTGAAAATTCCCCCAATGCTTCGCGAAAGCCTAGCAGTTACATGTAAAAGCTCTTTTTCAAACTGAGAAATACTACTCTTGTCGGGGGCCGGAGTATTTCGGACTCCGTCTTCTTTACCTTTGTTTCGAAGCTCGGTTTCCGAGTAACGTTTTTCATACTCTTTTGTGAGCCGATTAACTTCTTTTAGGCCATCAAAGGGTGTTATCTCAATTTGATAGCCGTAGGATTTTAATTTAGCCATAGGATCTTCGTATATTCTCAGTCTTGCTTGCTATCGAGTTTTGCATCAATTACTTTTTTTTCAAGTTTCCCACTAGCAACCGATCCAAGAAATTCTGGAAGATCTACCCCGGCCATTTGCGCTACGTCATGTAGAGGAGGAATAGATTTAATCATGCTACTCATGAAGTTCGCAGTAGAAGAGCCTTTTTCGCCACCTCCATTGTCCCAAACAGTGACCTTATCAATCTTAATCGCGCGGATTGCCTCAACTTGAAGTTTTACAATTTTCTCAATTTTCTCAACCATCAGCATGGTCGCCGCATCTTTTGGGTTGTCGCAAGAATTAACGAGAGCTTGATAACCATCAGCTTTGGCATTTAATACTTTATGAATACCTTCCGCTTCCGCAGTTTTGACTTTAACAATCGCATCCGCTTGACCAGCAGCTTCTCTTCGGCGTTTTTCCGCCTCAGCTTCGGCATCGATTTCAACTTTACGCTTCTCGATCTCACGCGGAAC
>CAYYIQ010000096.1:0-12258 GCA_964472005.1 uncultured Bdellovibrionales bacterium
TTCGGTGGATATGATTATGGTTACCGGCAAAAGCCTCCGGAGGGTGGTCGCTACGTTGTCCGGGACTTCCGTGATCCAACCTCACCAAACTTTGGCGCGTGGGTTCATCAAACCAACGATAAAGAACTGCATGATGCCACCCTTGAAAAAATGACGCAACACCATATCGCCCGCGCCGCCCTCTCCGCCATGCGCCCGGCCATCGACCAGGAGAAGCTCGCGGAGATCAGGGAGCGGCATGAGAAGGATGCCGAATACTTTCGATTGAACGGTGTGCTTACATGGGATCAGGAAGACTGTCATCTGACGTTTGATGATGTGGACTCTTTGCTTTCAATGATCGGAGGCGGGGATGAGTGACTGGTGGTATCAGTACGCAGAAAACCACGCGGCAGACTTTGCTGTAGGTCCATCCGGAAACCCATACATGTTGCGGTGGTTTATAACACCTCGCGGGAATGACGGCGGGATGTTGATTGACCAGCGAATTGTTAACTATCTTTTTACTTGGGCGGACTGGAGGCGATGTGCAACATAGGCAGACTGGTGAGCGTGTAGCGTGGGTAGGGAGATGATGTTACTAGGAAAAACTGGAAAGCATGTTACCTGAACAGGCCGCGAAAGCGGGGACATTGAGGTATTCTAGATCGTCTTTTTTATAAAAAAGACCGGAATTTGCAGGGGAATTCGCTTGGCTCATTCATTTTTGGCTCACTTGCTGTACTTATGTTAAATTCTCTGCCGGCAAATCATAACTTTAGTGGCACAGACAAAAAATAGAATGTAATGACAAAAATAACTAGGCCAAAAGGGCGTGTTTTAGGGCTCGACATCGGGAAAAAACGAATTGGCTCGGCTCTCTCCGATGAGCTATTAATTACAACGTCGCCATTTCGGGCATTCGAAGTTAAAAGTTTAAACCAGACATTAAAAGAGATCGTTACGGTCTGTCGAGATCATAAGGTTGGAGTGCTTGTAGTCGGAGTTCCTTTCGAATTAGACGGTAGCGAAGGGGAGCAGACTAACTATACCGTAGGCGTGATTAAGAAATTGATGACCGCGTTCAATCCTAAGGCTCTAGAGGATAGTAATTTAGTATTAAACACTTTGATGGATAATACCGACCCAGCATTCTATCTGTTGGATGAACGATATACATCGGTTCAGGCAGAAGGTTTAATTAAGAATAAAAAATTAAAGAACGAAGAAAGACGAAAAGAAAAAGACAATATGAGTGCTCTAATCTTGGTCGAAACATTTATAATGAATGTCTCATAGGGGCTTAGCTTCAACCAACAAGCGAATAACTTCAGATAAAGTTCAGGATACTAGAGTGAAAATAATGTGTTTTTACTATCTCGCTGTAAAAATCTATTAAAAATAGATTGTTACAAACTTCTAATTTTTGTAGCTTGGTTTCGTCTGATAATTAGTAATAAAGAAAAAATAGTAATGAAATTCCTAGTTAAAATTGGTAAGTTGTCCCCGTATATTCTCGCGGTTGCTTTTCCAGCTTTTATTCTTCTTATCGTGATCAATTATCTGTTCTTTACGGCGCCGGGCCTTGATGCCGAAAAGCCGTTTTATGTTGAAATACCAAATGATGCGAATATCGATCAATTAGCAGAAGTTTTAAGCGAGAGCCATTTAGTCAGCAGCGTTTTCGTTGCAAAAATGCTGCTTAACAAAGAACAAAGAAAGTATGACCAGCCAATTCGAATTAGTGGTGGAGAGTATGAAATTCCACCTAAGCTCATGCCTTCTGAAATCATCACCAAAATAATTACTAGCAATCCAATCTCAAGAGAGTTTGGTATTGTGGCAGGTATGGAACTTGATGATATCGTTACAGCGGTTGTTGAAAGCGGCTTGTTTGAGGCGACGGAAATAAAAAACGCTTTCTTCAAGACAGATTTACTTGTGCGGAGAAATATCGCAGCAGCGACGCCTGAAGGCTACTTCACTCCAGTTAGAGCAAGTTTTTCTAAACCCATTTCGTCTGATGTCGTTGCAGATACGTTATTGAAAAAAGCCGACCAAAAGCGGAAAAGTGTTTTTCCGGATCTACTTGAACGATCATTCAAATTGAATTTGGATGAAATTAAAATTCTAACACTAGCCTCCTTGATAGAAAAAAGTGGAGGGAAGAATGTTGAAGATAAAAGAAAGATCTCGTCTGTCATTCATAATAGGTTAGCACTAGGTATCCCTCTAGAGAACGAAGCGGCGTTAATTTATAGTTTTTCAGACAAGAAGAAAGAATTACTGACGTCTGATGATTTAAAAAAGGGGACTCCATATAATACATTTACGAGAACCGGCTTGCCACCGACACCAATCTGCACACCAAGCCTAGATTCCATCAGAGCAGCCTTAATGCCAGCTGACTCAGACTATCTCTATTATCTGTACAATAAGTATGAAGGCAGAATTGAGTTTGCTTCTACGGCCGAGGAATTTCGCGAAAAGAAAACTAATGCTTCATAGTCGACCATAACTAATAGGTGTCATACCCATCAACTAGGAGAAAATGAATAAGAATCTTGAAATTCTCTATTCAAGGCTGCGAACTAAAATACTCTTAGTGAAAGTTGCTCCAATAGCAGTTACGTCAGTCTCATTAATTTTCGTTTTAGTTTCTCTTACATTACTTGCTAAGTTGTCTTTAGTGAATGAGTTTCTCGCTGACGTTTTTTTCTACCAATTACTGTTAATCGTAGTTCTATTAATTCTTTTAGCATTTTTCAGTTTTCGTAAGCTAACCGTGATTATGTTAGCTGAGCAATTTGATAAGCTTCCAAATTCAAAAAACAGATTCTCTGCTGCCGCGGAAATCCAAACTAAAAAAAGTAGAACTGCTGATGAAGAAAAAGTTCTTGCATTTATTTCGAGCCAATTGGCGGAGTCATTTAATTCCGAAGATATTAATAAGCTGACGACGTTGAATTACAAAAAACTAGTAGCTTCAATCGTCTTTTTGATTTTGACTGCAGTTTCGACAATTAGCCTTTATCGACAGTTAGGGGAGAAGAAGTCAATCTATACAGAAGAAAATAAAAAAACTATTGAAAAACTAGAGAAGATAATTGCAGAAGATACGGAACTGCCTTCTGACATTAAGGTGAAGGCTACGGAATTGGTTTCTAGTTTAGAGCTGTCTGATATCGACTCTCAAAAAGTAAAGAATTCTCTTTCGGAACTTGAAAAAGCACTAGAAAATCCCGAAATAAAAAAGGATAAAACTCCACCTAAGTCTGAAAAGGCAGATCAGCCAGAAAGGCCAGCTGAGCAAGAAAAAATGAACCAGAAGTCCGACGATAATAAAAAAGCTGATAAACAATCAGCAAAAGACGGACAGAAAGACGAAAGCGAAAAGGGCAATAAAGAAGAGAAGAGTGGCAACGAGCAATCGGATAAAAATGGTGATCAAGAAACAGATGTACAAAGTTCTGTAAGTAAAGAAAACAAAGAAGGGCAAGACAAGAACGAGAAAGATTCAAAAAAAGGGGATGATTCAAGTAGCGGCGGAAAGGAGGCAAAAGAGAATCAGGAAGGGTCTCAAGGTGAGGGTGAAGGTAACTCCGAAAATAAGAATCAAAAATCAGGGAAGGAGTCTTCAAAAGAACAAGGTTCAGAAAGTAATCAAGAAAATGATTCTTCAAGTGGAGAATCGAAGTCATCTAAAAAAGAGGGCAAAGATCAGGAGGGGGTCAACAAAGGAAGTCAAAAAAAAGATTCTGAGAATTCTAAGAACGAGAATAGTGAGAAGAAATCTGAATCCAAGCCGGATACTCAATCTAAAGAACAAGCAGAAGGCGGCGATGGTAAATCCTCTAAGGGGGAATCGCAAAAAGGTGAACAGGATTCTGAGAAGAAGGGAGATTCTAAAGATCAGTTAAAAGACGCGATTGAAGACATCAAAAAAGAGCAGAAACCGGAACCAAGTAAGCCAAAAGAGGGAGAAGAAAAGAATAATCAAAACCAGAGTGATTCTAAAGACGGTAAATCTAAAGATGATAAAAAGAATGATCAAAAGTCTGATGATCAAAATACGTCTAAGGGTGAATCGGGAGATGAGTCAGATAAGAATAAAGATGATAAAAACAGTGCTAAAGAGAAAGACAAGGCCGACACTCCTGAAGTAACAGATAATAACAATGAAGAGGAAGATTCAGACAAAAAAAATCCGAATGCTGAAAAGCCTGCGAACTCAAGTGAATCTAAAGAAGCTAATAAGCCAAATGAAGCGCCTCAAGGAGGTAATTCAAATACTCCCCAACAACAGGAGATGCAAAAGGGTGTACCGGAAGGTCAACAAAGAGATGAAAAGGGTGGAGACTCCGGTGAAGACCTCTCGATTGAAAATTCTACTCAAGAAGAACTTAAACTTGAAAGTGATCTTACAAATACAGTCGACTCAGTTACAGAATCAGGTGTTAGTTCAAAGGTTGTTAGCGAGAGTCGGTCTAAAGCAAAAGTTGATTTAAGTGAGTTTCAAAAACCAGAGTTTAAGTCTGAGTCGAAGAAACAACAAGTTCCATTAGAATATGAACAGGTATTTAGAAAGTAAAGTATATGAGTGATTCGATAAAACAAAGCATAGATATTTTTAATTCAAACTTTTTTTCCTTGAAAAGTGAATTACAGAAAATTATCGTAGGGCAAGATCAAACCATTGAACTAGTTTTAACTGCGCTTTTTGCAGGAGGACATGTCTTGCTAGAGGGGGCTCCCGGTGTTGGTAAAACTCTTTTAGTAAGAAGTCTTGCTGAGACACTTTCTTTAGACTTTCAGAGGATTCAATTTACATCGGATTTAATGCCGAGCGATATTGCAGGTACTCAAATATTAATTGAAGACGAGGCCGGAAAGAGGCATTTCCAGTTTCGAAAAGGTCCAGTTTTTACTCAACTTTTATTAGCCGATGAAGTAAATAGGGCCGGTCCAAAGACACAGTCTGCCCTACTTGAAGCGATGGAAGAAAAGCAAGTTACAATACTCGGAACAACACACAAACTTCCAGAGCCATTTTTTGTACTAGCGACGCAAAATCCTATTGAACTTGAAGGTACGTACCCGCTACCAGAAGCTCAATTGGATAGGTTCATGATTAAAGCGGTCGTTCCAAATCCAACAGCCGCAGAGCTTAAAGAGGTATTAAACAGAACGACTGGAGAAGTTAGTTACAAAATAAAGCCCGTTTTGAGTTTATCAGACGCGGTCTCCACAATTCAATTGCTAAGACAATTTGTAAGGTCAACGGTTGTGCCATCTTCCGTTCAAGACTTTTTAGTGAGCATACTTTTTTCCTTGAATCCAACGAACAATCTAGCACCCAACGTAACAAGACAATACGTAAGATTCGCGCCTGGGCCTCGTGGCGCGCAAAGTGTTTTATTTGTGTCCAAAGTCAAAGCACTAACTGAGGGACGAATCAATGTGTCTATTGATGATATTAAGTATTCACTACTTTGTTGCCTCCGGCATCGACTTATTCTTAATTTTCAGGCTGATACAGACAATTTGACTCCAGATGACTTAATAAGAGAAGTCGCAAAGATTAATTAACTTGTGAGCAAGCTAGATTTTTCGCCAGCATATTTGAACAAGATTCAGCAGTTGCAGATTCGGCTTAGGCGTTCAAGTCTCGGGTCGCAAAGCGGTGTCCACCAATCTGTTAAAAAGGGACATGGATTAGAATTTTCGGATCTAAGACCATATAGTCCCGGCGATGATTTTCGAAGCGTAGATTGGAATGCGTTAGCGAGAACCGATAAGTTATACACGCGTCAATATAGAGAGGAGCAGGACGTAAACGTTTTGGTAGTTGAAGACTTTTCATTGTCTTTGGCGAAAAATACGATAGCGCAAATGATTTCACTAAGCTTGTGTTATGTTGCGTTAAGCTCTGGTGACAAGGTTTCTTTGCTCCTGCCTAGTATCGATCAGTTTCCTTGGGTTCGATCTATTAAAAATTTTAGAAGAATGATTGAGTTTGTCGAATCTAAAACTCCTTCCCGCGAAACCAATTTAAGTATGTCTATTATGGAAGCAGCAAGTAAAATTAGGCTTCCAGCACGAGTTTATGTAGTTTCTGACTTTATGTTTCCAATAGAAGACTTAGAAAAAACATTGGAATATTGCAAAGGTAGGAACTTTGATCTTTCGCTTGTAATCGTCGATAATTTTGAAGAGTCTATCTTTGTGGAAGATGCGACGCTTGTCGATTCAGAAACAAATAAAGAATTTAATATTGACGCTTCGATTAAGGACTTGAGGTTTGCAATCGACGGTCATTTTAGCAAAATAATTGAACTCGCTAGATACTATGGACAACAATTTGTGGTAGTCCGGCACGATGAAAATATCGAGCAACTGGTATTAAATAAATTTATTGAAGCAGGGCTTCTTAGGTAGCCTATGACACTACTTACTCTTGGAACACTATTTGTTTGTGCGCTTGGCTCGGCTCTTACTATTCTTGCGTATAAATTTCAAAAATCCAGTCGACGGATTGTTATTCCTTCAAGCTATTTATTTTTAGATTTTCCAGAAAAAAAGAGTAAGGGGAAGATATATTTCCCTCCTAGATTGATTCTAGAGCTACTTTTTATCTTCTTAATTGCAATTTCAATTATATTAATAGGAGAAAAGAATTCGGAAGAAAGAGAGTTAGTAATATTTAACAATTCCTTAAGTATGTCGACAATGGTCGGTAGTGAAAGCAAGACAACTCGTTTAGATCTTGCAAAAAAAAGTTTCATTCAAAATGCGACAAGCGATAAAAAATACAAATTAAGAGTCTTGCCCAATGACTTTAGTAAAAGCGGCGATAGCGAATTGGATCAATTTGAAGATCTTTCTGTTGTACTAAAAAAAATAAGTGAAATTAAAGGCTCGACAAGCGCCGAGACATTAGCTTCGAATTTTGAGCAACTCTATTTGCAATCTGTTGCTGATAAAGTAAGTATTTACTCGGATAAAGAAATTGCCTTTTCGGGTTCTGATGGAAATAAAATCGCAGCAGTCAATGTTGGTGTTAAGGCCCCAAACGTTTATATTGCCGACGTTGAGGTAGCTCAAAGTTCGATAAGTGAAATTAAACTCGATGCAAAAATTGGATTTTCGGGAGAGGGGTCGACTAAAGGGCAGGTGGAAATATATTCAGTCTCGAATACAGTGCGAGCAGAAAAAAAACTTCTCCAGAAAAAAGAATACTTTGTACAGTCAGATGCCACATCGAATGTAAATTTTACATTCGATCCACGAAAGATCAGTGCTGAAAGTTCCGCTGGATTTTTAATTAAAATTGCGAGTTCCCTCCAAAACGACTCTAACTATCTTGATAGTATCGCCTATGCCGTAGTTGAAGCAAGAAATCGCGGCCGAATCTTTCTTGTTTCCGATGATTCAGGTCTCGAGCAAATTGCATCAAGCTTAAAGACTGCATCACGATTAGAAGTCGAAATCATAAGTTCTAAGACCTATCAATCTCGGACGAAAGATGGAGATGCGGCTATTTTTTATCGAACAAAATTCCCAGAAAAATTTAACGGACCAAGTCTGGTGGTTTTGCCCAATAGCGAAGATAAAAATTTAGAGTTCCTTGGGGTGGCTAAAAATACTAAGGTCACGTCTTATGCGAACAATTCCCCGCTTACCCGCTATGTCGCATTTGATACACTCCAATTTCCTCAGACTCTTGTATTTAAACAATCAAGTTGGGCGAACGGTTTTATCTATAGTAAAAGCGGGCCAATTGCATTATCCGGCATCCTTGATTCAAAATATGTTACGGTATTGGGTTTTGAAGTTCTACCATTTGACAAGGAAAGAAAGTCAGCAAGTGATGTTTTACTCTTAAACATTTTGACAACCCTTCAAGCAAATCAAAATTATCGAATAAGCAACCAGGTTAAAAATCAAGGTAATTTGATCTGCGTAACCGAAGAATTCGACTGTCAGTCTCAGGAGACATCGTCGGAAAAAGGTCTTTACCAAGATGGAAATTCTGAGGTTTATACAGCAGTCAATAATTTCAATTCTACCGAGTCTGATACATATAGTACTCATACTTTAACCCTTAAAACTCCTGAAAACTCTTTAGGTTTCTCCGCAGGAAAGAGCGCTGATTATATTCCCTTCACTCTTTGGGGTGCGTTAATTGTTTTGATATTTGATCTAATGTTAGTAATTTTTAAGGGAAGGGAAGTGTCTTGGAGGGAGGAAGGCTGAAATGAATTTTTCTAATCCAAACTTCCTGTATTTATTAGCTCCATGTTTATTGTTCGGAGTATTTTCATATTTCCGCAGCGAAAGAGGGGGTCTTAGCACATCTTTTAGGTTACTAAGCTTTCTCGCTCTAATCTTTGCATTTGCAGACCCGTACTATACCGAGACAAAGTTTTTAGATGAAAATGAAGCGCTTGCGCTGATTGATCAGTCTATGAGCATGTCGGACTCCGCGATTAAAGATTGCGAAAATCAAATAAGTAAAGAAAAGGCAAAAAAGTTTAAAATTAAATATTTTTCACGAGAAATATCCGACTCTAAACTGTCTAGTCGAAGTTATGAATTAACAAGTTTTGAAAATTCGCTTCGAAAAGCTGCGCTTGATTATCCTGGCGGTGATTTGGTTATTTGTAGTGATGGATTTGAAACTGCGGGAAACCTAGATTTAGTAACGTCACAGATTAGAAGTTCATTCAAGTCAATTTCGATACTATACCCAAATCTCTCAACTTTAAAAGGAGACGGTGTTAAAATTGTTAACCTAAGTTTGCCTTTAAAAGCAAAAAAGTCAGATTTTATAAACCTAGGTTTTACTCTTAAAAACATCGGACTTTCGCCGCATAAAGACAGCGTTGGTATCTATGTCGATTCAAAGTTGTATCGAGAAATTCAGGTTAAACTTTCGTCTCAGTCAGAACAACGTTTCGATGTTCAACTTACAGAACTAAAAGAGGGACAGCATAAAGTCTCAGTAAAGACTAAAGCTAAAGATAGTGAAGCTGCCAGCTGGATTTCAATAACGGAAACACCAAAGACGATATTATTTTCAAAAAACAGCGGAGGAAATTCGAGTCTTCTCTTAGAAAGAATGTTAAAAGCGATGCAGATTGACTTTGAGATCCACGAACCTGCTAGCTACTCTAGCTTTAATAATATTTCAAAAGAAAAAGTTTCTGGAATTATTCTTAATAATATTAAGGCGACCGACCTAAGTACTAAGTTGCAAGATAAAATCGCATCCTATGTGAAAGATGAAGGAGGCGGTTTGCTGATACTTGGAGGTGATTCAAGTTTTGGTTTAGGTGGTTATCCGAAAACAGTAATTGAAAGTCTTTCTCCTTTAAAATCTGTACCGCCTAGAAGTAAGATCGCAAGAGCACCTTCGGCCGTAGTCTTATTAATTGATAAGTCGGGAAGTATGGGGGAACTTGGAAAGCTGCGTTCTGCGAAAATGGCAGCTGTAAGCTCGATCTATTCACTTAAGCCCGATGATTATGTCGGCGTGATTGGGTTTGACTATGCACCACTCAGTATTATTGAGTTAGATAAAGTAGAGAAGGTTAAACAAAATGCAAAAGAAAGACTTGCTAATTTAACAGCGTATGGCCAGACAAACCTTCTTCCTGGACTTTCTCTTGCGCGACTTCGGCTTTCAAAGATAACAGCGGGTAAGAAGCATTTAATTATTTTGAGTGATGGACAGTTTCCTCCATCTAGTGATGCTTTTGTCGCTGAGATAAATAGGCTGAGAGCAGATGGTATAACTATCTCAACGGTAGCCTTGGGATTTGAAGCTGATGGTCCATTTATGAAAATGTTAGCACAAGCTGGCAAGGGATCATTCTATCAAACTGTTGATAGCTCTGTGCTGCCAAAACTTTTTGTTGATGACATTAAGGTCGCGGTTGGTGAGGATACTATGAAGGAAGAAAGTAGTTATTCAATTCAAGCAACAGAGAACGATCAGAAAATATTTAGTCTCGGAAGATTTCCTAATCTTCTAGGTTTTGTTGAAACCCAGGCCAAGCAAGGCGCAGAAACGTTCCTTGTTACAAGAAAGCTTGAAGAAGTATTTCCAATTTTGGCATTTTGGAAAAGAGGTAAGGGGCAAGTAGGGGCGTTCTCATCGGATTTGCAAGGTAGATGGACGAGTTCATGGTTGAAATGGCCAAGTTTTCTAACTTTGTGGGATCACGTTGTAAGAAAAACTCTTATTAAAAATGAGATCTCACCTGATCAAGATAAAATTGATTTTCAACATCAAATTGCAGCAGGTCGTATTAAGTTAGAAGCGTTTGTGTACGATAAAACTCTAGAGAGCAAGTTACCTTCGAGTATTTCAGGAGGTGCTTATTTAAATGGTAAACAAATATCAAAGTTTGTTCTTGAAGAAAAAGTAAGAGGAAGGTTTGAAACTTATTTTAATGTTACTCAAGCCGGTGACTATGATATAAAAATGGAAATCGGTGACGAAGCTGGACTAAAAGTCGCAGTCCTTGCATCTGACTTAGGTGAGGTTCGAAGTGAGGGGATTGATTTTAATTTTTTAAGCAAGTTGCAAAGAAGTTTTAATGGCTCACTCGGTAGTATCTCATTTGAAAACAAGAATGAGCAAGAGCTTTCGAGAACTTCAAGATCGCCGTCAGTTGTCATCCCATTAATATTTACTTCGCTCTTTTTATTGATTTTTGAAGTGCTAATCAGAGAAGGCTTTATTAGATTTTGGAAAGTAAAAAAATGAAAAAAATTATGGATACTAGAATTACCCACTCGTTGTTTTACATTTTATCAGTCTTCCTCTCGTCGACAGTGCTTTCCGGAATTTTGGTGGCAGAATCTAGTGCGGCAAATGAGGAGGGACCCAAATTAAGTTTGTGTGACGGAGTTTGGACAACAAAGTCTTGTGAAAAGCCAGAGAAATCCTTAATTGGTACCGATAAGCCTGTCCGAGAAAAAGTTGTAGAAGAAAAAATAGAGCCAGAAAAGACAGAAGACGATAAGAATCAGGATTCAGAGAGTGAAGAAGGTTCTAACGATGACGAGGGAGATGAAGATCAAAATGAAGAAGAGGCTAAGATAGATTCACAAAGCAATGTCGGTAAGTCGGTTAAATTAAAACCAATTGACGCACAGCCAGAACCCGATGCTAAAGTTATAGCTTCAATATTGCATCCACTAAATATGAAAGTTGTATCTATTCGCGAACAATTTGAAAAAGATTTTGATATCTCCCAAGTTCAACGTTATTGTGAATCTGCTAGTGTAGTTATCGAGGAATGCGAAACTAAAGTAAGCGATAGTCTTGAAAAGGCTAGAGCTTATGAAGTTAAGCTTAAGGAGCTAGCGCTAGAAGAAAAGCAATTAGAAACAGAGTTAGCAAAAAATCAATCAAAGGTAGAGCAAAATACTGTCACGATAACACAGGTCACATCTACGAACGTAAAAACTAAAAACATAAATAAGCACGGATTGAAAAAAACTCACCCAGGTCTTGGTAAACACAAAGACATCATCGTAAGTCGACCGGCTAAAGAAGTTAAGAAAAAAGTCGGCGCCAGCATTGATCAATCAGCTGTTCTTGATCAGTAAAAATATAATCTGCTTAGTTGTTTTGTCTCAGATCATCGTTTCCTAGCGACCATAGAGAAGCGGAGAAAGGCACATTAATAAAGATAAATACTCAGCTCATCAGTAAGCGTTATTTCATTTGTGGAACGTTTTACCTCTCTGTCTGAAGTCCACTAAAAATTGGAAATCTTTTAGTAAAGTATATCTAGGTTTTCCGAGTGACCAGTGGTCGGAGCGAGGATATGGTCAATTATGTCCGGTTTCTGTTGCTATTATTAAAATTAGATTCGCTTCTATTTACATGCCCTATTTCTGGGAAGGTTCTGTAATCATGCGATGTTATCTCGAATGAACGTAACTCAGCTAGCATTTAACCTCCGTAAACTTATTGTTTTTGTCGGGTTTGACGAGCTAAGGTGTTCTTATTTTAATGTTTTTAGGAACTTAAGCCGTTTGTATAAGGGTATAGAGGATGTTCATTCGCCTCCACTACCTGGATTCAATTTGAGTTTCCAGAATAAGAACTGTTCGTAAAGAAAGGAGTACTTAAAACCATTTGGCATGTGTTGTTTAATGCTAGGTAATGTTGTTGGCTTTTTGGTTGTAAAAATTTTTTGGTAAAGAGAATCCAAAAATCTCGAAGTGGATTTATTGTTCTCAAGTGCGATCAAGTTGTCG
>CAYYIQ010000097.1:0-12239 GCA_964472005.1 uncultured Bdellovibrionales bacterium
AAAGCGCTCGATGCTGAGAATGCTGCTCTTAAGAGAACCATCAAGACAACGGAAGCGTATCAAAAGACGATCAACAGCACTTCGCAAGAAGGCATCGCATTAGCGGAAAAACTAGATGTCCTAAAAGCAGAAGCGGAAGCGCACAAGTATAGAACAACGGCTGTTGGTAAAAACGGAGCGCGAGGTGCAGGTGTTGACCCAAAAGGATTTAGAGAAGCTAAACTTGCCGAGGATGCGGTAAATAAAGACTTTGAAGATAAGTCAAAAGCTTTAAAAGCCGAAACAGATCCTGTGAAAATACTTGAAGCTGAAAAAGAGATGATAGAGAGTAAAACTAAGGCAATCTCGGCGCAAGATGACGTATTAAATGCAGAAAGTAAGCGTTACGAAATTGGTCTTCGCGAAACCAACAAAGCCATTGATGCGGAAATCGCAAAAGTTGACGCTAACGCTAAACTAACTGATGCGGAAAAAATTCAACGAAAACAAGTTTTAGAACAACAAAGACAAATTCGCACTGCTCCTTTTAAAGATGCAATTGCTCTAAATGAACATGGCCTAAACCACAATGAGCGACTTAAAGATCTTTATAAAAATAAGACTGAACTAAACGCTGCAAAAATGGAATTACATGAGGTTGAAACAAAAATTAAAGCCACTCCAAAAGACGTTAAGTTAATCGCTGAGAAATCAAAACTGCTCCAAAAAATCCATGGCAGCGAAACCGTTAGACGACAGAAATTATCTGGCTTAAGAACAAGTTTTAAAGAAAAATTTAGTATAGCGAGAGAAAGATATTTGACTAAAAATATCCAAAACCCAATTGCCGCTGTCGGATTAGTTGCGGCATCTGAATCTGTATTTTCGGCAATGAAAGCAGACTATTCGAAGGACGCTGTTCATAGCCCAATCCCTACTTTGGTCGGTCTATTAGACCGAGGATATTTCCATCAAAACTGGGTAGAAAGAACCGAGTTTACAACCGGCGAAAAAGGGAAGTATGCTTCCGTTGCAGCTGAAATGACTAAAACCGCAGGTGATATTGGAATAGCTGGTACAGTTATTGGGATCGGAACAAAAATAGCACCTGCTGGTGGTAGATTTGCGGTGTATGCAACACCAAACGTACTTGGACTACGAAGTGCCACAGCCATGGGAGTTAGATCAACTTCAATGTTAGGTCGAGTCGCCTTAGGACCCATAGGAATGACTGCCTTAGGTAGTGCCTATGCATTTAGTGCGTTTTCCAGTGGGAACATCGGAGAAATGGATGATCTTGAGCTATATGGAACAGGTGCTTCCCCAGTTGTTTCCATGGCGATAGGGGGAACTTTTATTGCGGGCCCCCTCGGTACAGCAGTTGGAGGTGGCATAGGGTTACTTTTCGAAGGAGCAGGTGCAGTCAGAGGAAGCTTTGTTTTAGCAGCAAAACTTGATGCGAGTACAAAAATGAGAGAGATTAAATTAAACTTGGAAAGAGGTATAAATGGATTTGTCTTTCCACCTAATGAGCTCGCAAAATATTCAGGTAATGATCGCTTAAGACCAAGCTACACTCCAGAGGAAAGCGAAGTTTTGGATAATTACGCAAAACAGGAAGCGCTTTTAGCCATACTTATCGGAGGAGATGAGGAGTATCCGCTGTTTACCGAACAGGAAGTAAAAGAACTCGGATTCACTCCATTATATGAGGGAATGTCAAAACAACAACAGGCCGCGGCCGGCGCCGCTAATTGGGAACGAATTAATCAACTAACTGTCGATGATTCTTGGTTTGGTTCTGGTACTAGTCGGGAAATGGGAAAATTACTAGAAAAAAATTCCGATTTAAAAACCAAATTCGATCGGGCTTACAATATTTCGCAAGGAAAGATGGATAAGACCTATCAATACGCGATGAGAAGTATTTTCGTTCTTAATGATAAAACTAAACCCAACGGAGGCGGTCACCTTGAGTCCGATTTAAGTGATTACACCGCTTCACTAGTGGAGAGAGGTGTTTTCGAAGAAATAGATGATCAAACTAAAATTGTAGATGTTAAGTTAAAACTAACGGAGTATTTTCCAAATTTGGATACGATTTTAGCAAACCGTGACAGACGAATGGAGCTCATTAACTCGTTTTCATACAAAGACCCCAATCACCCCGACGGACGCGTTCCTGGGATAGAAACCCCAATGGGTCGCAGAATCTTCGAAATGTTTGACCTGGATAACGCAAACCAAAAACTAGACGAAGCCGAAGAACTATTGATAAATCAAGCGATGGCAAGCCTCGAAGATTAGTGCGGTCCCGCTAAACAGCGACTATCTATGAATTTTGGAGAGATTTGCGAACGTCTACTCAGTCATCATAGACACCTAAGCTACAAACTTTGATAAATACACCATAATTTAGTAGGATAAGGTCTACTTTATGCAGATCTTGCCTAACCCGATCTTTTTCAATAAAGCTGGACGAAGTTTTCTTTTGAGTCAATCAAAGAATAAGTCCACTTTTACATATGGAGTAGTTGGTAGAAAATATAAGGTTTTATTTATTTTATTTCAATTGAATTTTTGTTTAGAAATTACTTCTTTCTATATTCTTAAATTTTTCCATTTAAATTTTCACTTTTGACAGTATCAAGATTATTGATGTTGAAGGGCGTACGTCCTAAAGGAGATGCAATATCTCTTATAGGACCTACGCATCTTCACATCCGGACTGTGACCTCAACATGAGGTTTACCTACTCGTTGTAGGTTACAGGTGGAGATGCATTTTCATGTTTGTTTAAAGGAATGTCAAGATGGCTAAATTTGTTGGAGAAAGCGTGGAAGTTGCGGGATCGGGACTTGGAATTCCAGCCGATTTAATCGGTGGAGTCGAAGTTCTGGAACTGGAATTGGATTCATCGGATGTTCCGATGGACGAAGAAAACCCTTTGGATAAAGATCTGCCTCAGGCAGGAGAGAAGACCATGAACAACGTCGAAGAAAAAAGTCATCTGAGTCTCTGCCAAGAGGCTCGGGCTTTCGCCCAAGATAACAATTTGGTTGACGCAATTGCGACTATGGAGAAAGCCATCTCGATCGCCCCCAAATCCACCCAACGTGGCTGGAAAAAGGAGCTCGAAAAGTGGCGTAACGAATTGGATGCAGCGGCGATCGAGACTGATACTCAAAGTGGAGCCGCTGCTCTCGACGTCGATGAGGTGCAATCGACCCCGAATACGTTGATCGCGGTCAGTCCACGCGTACGAGCGGTAATGGAAGGATTCGGGCTTGCCCAGATTTTCACCATTCCGAACGATGCGCCCACGGACGAAGTCGTCGAAATTTTATTCAAACTCATGTTCGAACGTCTCCAAGTCGCCCTCAAGGCGAAGAAGGAACGTTCGGATGAGGAAAGAAAAGCCTTGTGGGGAGCAATGCGCTTCCCCTTGGGGCTTCTCGTGGAGAACTTCCCCGGCGGTCTTCGAAAGAAGATGTATAAAATTGTCGATGAGGCTCGAATGAGCCCCCGTAAGGTCAACGCCATCGTGCGCAACCTCAGCTTCTTCAAGTTCTTTTTCGACTATGACAAAGAGTGGTATCAGACCTGCTTTGAGGCCAATTTGGCGGATGCTCGAAGCACCGCGGTGATTGGAGCCCAGCAGGAAGACTTCTTGGCAATGGAGGCGACCCTTGGATCCGCTGTTAAAGCAATTGAAGGATCCGAAGAAGTCGTCAACACCAAGGCAGCAAAGGACTTGTCCGCTGCCCTGCAAAAGTTTTTGCAAAGTCAAGCTGACGCCGAAAAAGCTCAGGCACAGAAGTAGGATCATCGTTAAGGTGCTCCGAAAACATTTATAGGGCAGCCACAACGTCGTGGCTGCCCTATTTCCCGTTCAAACAGAAACGAAAGTAAAAAAGATGAAAGTTACAATTGAAACAGTCAGAGAGTGGATCGATTCGGCTGAAGCTGATCAGAAAGCAACCGGAGCTGTTGCACTACTTGACCAAGTAGCGAAAAACGAAACATTGGTTGACGTTTTCAAAGGAGCACGTGAACTCGACAACGACATTGCGTTGGAGTGGCGGCGCCATGCGGTTGCCTCCTTCCACGTTCCATTTGGAATGTGGTCAACGCTGGTTCGTGCAGTGAATGACAAGGACGCATTTCGCGGTCTCGTCGACAACCCGTCAGTCAATGCTGACATGGTCGGAGCCATGAAAGCTGCGGACCTCAAGGACACGGAAGTAGTTGAAAAAGCCCTGAATGTACGCATGTCGAAGGCTGAGACCGACGCCGACGCTGCTGCAAAGACTGCCAAAGAAGCTAAAGAAAAGGCGGACAAAGAAGCAAAGGCTCAAGCCGATGCAGACGCGAAAGCTACTAAAGCTGAGGCCGACGCCGATGCTGCGGCAAAGGCTGCCAAGGACGCTAAAGCTAAAGCTGACAAAGAAGCAAAGGCGCAAGCCGATGCAGACGCGAAAGCTACCAAGGCTGAGGCCGACGCCGACACTGCGGCAAAGGCTGCGAAAGACGCTAAAGATAAAGCTGACGAAGAAGCAAAAGCGAAAGCTGATGCCGATGCAGTCGAAGCAGTCGCAACCTCGACCGACGCTGATGCTCGAAAGCGAGTTAGCGACGCCACAAATCGGGTGGAAGACTGGGCAAAATCACATGTTTTGCTTTTCGGTTTGCTGATAGTATTGGCAACCTCGATCTTGAACAATCTGTGGACCGTCGCGCAGGCGGCTTACTACGGAACTTCGAGCGTTGCGGGAAACCCGTATTTGCAACTCCTTTGTTTTGCACTTGTCGTCGTCGGAGTAATCTGGACCTTCGGGACCAGAGACCTCGATAAGAAGGGTCAGGTCGTTTACTCGATCCTTCTTGTAGTCGCAGGCTTTAGCGCGGCAACAAGTTTTTGGTTGCAGGTGAATGGATCAAATAGTCAAGTTGCGCAAACTCAGCCGTTGGTTGAGAATGTGCAACAGACCGATCCTTCATCGCCACCCGCTGAAGTGTCTTCGCCGGCACCGATTATCGCACCTCGACCCGAAGTCGCTGGAAAGATACTCAGTGACCTGGATTTTCATGTCTTTAAGACTGAAAATGACACAGTCAACTTTGCTTTTTACGGTCTTGTCTACGTGGAAATGGGCCAACAACAGGTCAATGCCGCGGAACTGCAAGCTGTCAGAACTTGGATGACGCAGTGGGGACACACAATTCCCGAACCCAACCAAACTGCAATCCGTTCTCGAACCGAAGAATTGGTTAGGAACGCGGGAGCTAAGGAGTTGGATCAAGAAGGGAACATCGTCGCCAAAAACGAAAGTGACAAAAAGGCGATCTCTCAAGTAATTGCAAACTTGAAGTAAGCCGAAATGGTTGAGGGGCTAAAACTATAAACGTTTTAGTCCCTTGGGATTCTAAAAAAATCCCA
Source organism: uncultured Bdellovibrionales bacterium (assembly GCA_964472005.1). GTDB lineage: Bacteria > Bdellovibrionota_C > UBA2361 > SZUA-149 > DAOLCO01 > CAYYIQ01. Next base: position 5,420 of record CAYYIQ010000097.1, read on the forward strand.
GAGTGTTGAATTTCTACCAACTCTCCAACCTTTTTTTTATCTTTATGGCAGCCATAATTCATTTTCAACCATTCTTTGCCGAGCGAAATCGGAAATTCCGACCGACTTCAAAATAAAAGCACACTTTTCTATTGAATCCCAATAACAATGTGTAAATTGGGACAAAGTACAAGAAAAATGCACTTTCGATTAAAAAGTATATAGGCGTTCAAGGAAGTATTATGGGCAGATTTGGGATATTTGGCGGCAATCGTTGTGCTAATAATAGCAATCAGAATAATCAACCACAGCAAAGATGTGCGACCTCTCGGACTCCACATTACCAGGATCTTAATCAACTGAACTGCACCCCCTGTCACGAAGTTAGAGTGCAATATGGATGCCCTCCTCAAGGTAATTTAAATAGTTATCCCCCTGCAAATTCAAACTTCAGACAACAATCCACTCATCAAAACTACAACAGTAAACCAGCGCTTGCCCCTACCCAAATGCAACACGGTATCGATAAAGATGGAAATATCGTCGTTACCTTCAAAAATGCGCACGAATCGAACATCTCGCTTGGAATTAGAAGAAGTGACGGCCAAACCACGACTGGCCTTGGTTCAACTAATTTAAGATCGGCCAATGGCGAAACATTTGGTAAAGTTGATATGAATGGTTTCTACAAGATGGAGGCCACACATAATGGAAATTCTTCGACAGTCACTGTCACATTTCCGCCCGGTGTTAGCGCGGCGAATATAAGACTAGGAAATAAAACTCATTCGATCTATAGGTCAAACTACCCACAACCACATGGGCAACCCGAAATTAAGCCACAAGCCAATGGCAAAAGTGAAACTCCGCGACAAACTGTTCCTAATATTCCAGAAAAAAAGCCAGTACCTGAAACTGCAAAAATTGAAACGAAACCTGAAATTGAAGAATCTGTCAAACCCTCTCCTGATCCGAAACCAGCAAAGGAGACTAAAACAACTCCAGAAGAAACCCCTAAAACAACACCAGATGTAAAAGCCGCTGAGACTAAATCGCCGATTAATCCAGCTGCTGTCAACCCATCTGCACACACCACGCCACCTACTAATCCGGACGCTGTAGTTAATAGACCTCAAAATAGCAAACCGATAAATCCCAATGCAATTGTAAACAACTCTAAGTCGGAAAAACCGATTAATCCAGCTGCTGTCAACCCATCTGCTAACACAACGCCACCTATTAATCCAGACGCTGTAGTTAACACACCTCAAAGTAGCAAACCGATAAATCCCGATGCAATTGTAAACAACTCTAAGTCGGGAATACCAGTCAATCCTGCTGCTGTGAACACATCGGCTAACACTACTTCACCAATCAATCCAAACGCAGTAATTAGCGCACCAGAAAGTGGTAAACCAATAGACCCAAGTGCTGTGAACACGTCACCTAGTACAGGAAGACCAATTAACCCTGCTGCAATTAACGCTTCTGACAGCGCTAATCCTGCAATTGATCCTAATGCAGTAAATAAAAGTCCAAATCCTACAGGCGCCGGAAAACCGATAAATCCAGCAGCAGTTAACCCAAATACCAACCCCGGAAAAGTAATAAATCCAGACGCAATCGACACATCCTCAAACACCAGTCCGAAGATTAATCCAGCCGCGGTGAACAATACTCCGCAAACAGGAAAACCTATTAATCCAGCTGCGATCTCATTAGAGCAAGCTCAAGTAAAACTACCAAAAATCGATGCTGATGCGGCACTAAATGCGAAAAGCCGTGAGTTCCTAAAAAATGTATTGGCATCTCCGGAGGCCAAAAAAACAATTGTAAGAGCAGCGGCAAAAGACTCTTTTGGAGTCGATCCTGGAAATGACATATCTCCTGATTTCGCAAAAGAATTGGCCGATCAAATAAAAAGCTTAGACGAAAAAAAAGGTGATAAATCTGGAGCAGAACTTCTCAGTTTAGAAAAGCTGCCTTCCGATCTGTCAAATCTAAAAGTTGAAATAGCGAAAGCTGCGATGCAAAGATCTTTCGGTAAACTTGATAGTGATTGGTCTGATCCAAAAACTTACGAAGAAGCAAAAGATCAATTAAAAAATAACGCAAAAGATTCCGCTGAAGTTTTGAACCTTCTCTCGAGAATTGAGGCAGAGGAAAAGTTAAGGCCTGCTCCCGTATTAAAGCTCATAAATCCAGCTGCGGTCGCAACTGACACTGACTCAAAATCAGACATAAATCCGGCTGCAGTCGCAAACAAAAATCCAATCAACCAAGATGCAGTTGTGTCAACTGTGATTCCATCAGATGTATTAGAAAAATCACTTGCGAGATTAGACAACTACATGAAGGCTGATAAAAGCATTTACCATGATAGTGCAACGGGATTATTCAATGCTATCAGGAAAGAATATGGCGCAAAAGGTGCTACCGAACTGCATGAAGCTTATAAAGAAAAATTTGGAATATCAATCGGCAGATCTTTAGATGATATCTACATATATGAGATGAACAAACCTCTTCTTTCTGCAGTTTACGGTACTGATGTAGTATCGAGCATGATAAAAATTAAAAATATTGAGAAACAGTGGTTCACAAAAGGTGATACAATAGAACTAGTTAACCAACTTAAAAAAGATGGTCTTTTAGATAAAGTTAGAGAAGCATGGGATGAATTTACTGATGTCAAAAGATATCCGGGTCTGGATTTCAATTCCAGAGTAAAATATTTAACGGGATCTGATGACAAGCAACTACGAGAGCTTTTAAACTAACTGAGTAGGTACTTGATAAACGGATTGACAAATCTCAAATTGAGGTTAGCAAACCGCACGTTAGCTTATTCTCTCAAGGTTACTAACCCGGATAAGGGATCGAACAACCTCACTCTCTCAGTTTAAAAATTCAGCGTATGTTTCAGTTACATGCTTTAGCTTCCTCTTAGAAATCCCTGCGAGAAAAAAACAACGAACCTATTACAATCATCACAGTCATATAACTGATGCTATACGCCAAGGAAAACAACATCCTATCTCCCCCTACCCCTATCGAATAAACAAGCTGATCATAAGGCGTCAACAAATGTAAATCAGGCAAAACCAAGTCGAACAAATCAATCATTCTTTTCAAAAATACATTCTGGGAAATAACGCTTAATTCGCTCGTTTGTTCAACCTTCGGCGCACTAAAAGATTTCAAGTAAAAGATTGATTTACCAGCAATATAAACGGCAAACGAAAAAAGGCCGGGTAAAACTGGTGTTACAGACACCGACGAAAATAAAATCGTTACTGCACTGATCACGCCTATTTCTAGAATCATGAAAAATAGAGCTTGAAACCCAAGCGGATCAAAACTACCTTCGAAAGGAATCAAAAATGCTAGCAACATAATCATCATCAGTGTCGCAAGGACCGAACCGGTAAACCAAAGACCAAAGAACTTTCCGATTAAGAAATTTGTTCTTAGAACTGGTTTTGACAAAATATTGTAAATTGTTTTTTGTGCGATTTCTTTTTGGAATAATGAGACACCTGAAATCACAACACAAATTACACTGCTAATAGATATTATTGTATAACCGAAACTTTTAATAACTCTAAAAGTTTCTCCAATACTCACCGAACCAAAAAGCGCAGAGATACCAACAATAAGGATTCCAAAGAGCAGAACGCTATGAAGGATTTTACTTCTAACTGCCTCTAAAAATGCATTTTTTGCGATAACGTAAATAGTTTTAAGCATTTTCCTGCTCCTGACTAACTTCTACAAAAATATCTTCTAATGATTTTTGAATTTTTGAATACTCTCGGATGGCTAGGCCAGAATCAATTAGAGTTTTTAGGGCCTTACTTGATTTTTCGACACCTTTTCTCTCTATTATATAGGTTTCGGCTTGCTGAGACTTTAAACGTAGAGGAGCGAGCTTCATTTCCATCAATATTTTTTCAAGCTTTTCGATACTCTCACACTGCAAAACTATCCGGTAAAACATCTCTTCGAGATTACTTTCGTGCAGGTCTTTAATTTTAACCTCAGTTCGAGTTTTGCCGTTTTTCAGAATAATTGCACGATCACATATTTCTTCGATATCAGAAAGCACGTGCGATGAAATCATCATCGTTTTTCCTTCTGCCTTTAGCTCTGAAAACAACTGTTTCATCTCAACCCTTGCTAAAGGGTCTAGGCCGGAAAAGGGCTCATCTAAAATAACAAATTCAGGATCGTTAATTATCGCCTGAGCGATACCCACACGCTGCTGTTGACCTTTAGAAAGAGATTTAACTTTTCGATCTTGCAAATGAGCTATATCTAGTTTTGACAGGACTTGATCAACTGCTGTTTTCAAACTGGCTCCTCCTAAATTAAAAAGACCAGCATAAAGATTCAAAGTTTCTCTGACTGAAAGATGTTGATAAAAGTACGGCTGTTCAGGTAAAAAACCAATTTTTGAACGATCGATATATTGTGAATTCCGAAAGAGTATTTCTCCACCGCTTGCTTTTATCAATCCCAAGATACATTTTATCGTCGTTGTCTTCCCTGCCCCGTTACCGCCAAGTAGAGCAAATGATTCACCTTCAGCAACTTCAAAAGAAACGTTTGATACGCCTCCTCCTTTAACTAGGTACGTCCAATGAGAACGGTATTGTTTAGATAAATTGCTGATTTTAAGAATGCTCATTTTTCCAATAATTTAGAATTTGCGGTTTTACCTTTAAAAGATAGGCCTCGGCCACCCTGAATCGAGCTAACCTCACCTTTTTCTTTATCATATTGATAGCTGTCACCGAAAGGATCATTATTCAAAATCGGGATATAACCCTCTGATTCAAGAACACTTAGATCAACCGGTGCTTTCCCATGTTTCAATTTGTATTTTTTAATTCCTTCCTCAAACTGTCTCACATCTCTCGCAATAACTGCGAGATTTAATTTCTCTGCGATTGCTTCTTTGGCATTAAGATCTTGCGTTCTTACGTACGATGATTTCAAAAATGCAATTGCATTGTCTTCCTCGCCATCTTTAACCATTAAACGGCTTGCAAGCGACACCAAAAAACTTGGTGCTTCGGGAAGATTGCTCGCGGTTGAAAAATCATCTTTCGCGGCTCGCAAATCTTCCAAAAAGTACCAATTATTAAACCCTCTTAGGTAGTAATATCGCCAGTATGTGGGATCTGATTTAATCGCTTTTGTTAGAATCGTATTTGCATTAGCTGGCTCCTTTGCAATCCAAGACAGCAAAGTCCCGCAAAACTCAAACACATGACGCGCCCGGGGGTTTAAATCTGTTACAAGTTCACATTGGTGGTCAAACCACGGCATTGATTCTTTCGATATAAACTTTTCTCCGAAATAGTTGAGAGTGGAAAACCAGAGGAGCTGAGAAACAAAATTTTCATATCCAAGGGTAATTGCCTTAACAGCTTCTTTTTTAGGGAGGTAGAGAGGGGCCGATTGTTCAACCTTAATCGAACTCGTTTCGTCTATTATCGCGATCGATTTTCTAGATGAAAAGACTACTGGAATCAAAGTTCCGCAAATAGCTAATTTTATAAGTATTCCCTTAATCATCGTAGAAAATCTAGCATGTAAAAGAATTTTTGATTAGTTATTTTTTACATCCAACATAAAAAGGGCCGGTGATAAATCACCAGCCCTTTTAAAGAGTTCAAGCTAACAGCATAAACTCTGTGGCCTTAATTAAGCCGTCAAATTTCTTAAGATTAAGAAATTCCAGGTGCGCTTGGTGAACAAGTTCCAGAGTTATCTGTATTTGCCATTACGTTACCTGCAGCTCCTGAAGAAGCCCATTCGTAATCTCTATTTCCTTCACTGTGACATGATGCACCAGAGAACTCATTATCAGTTCCGCCAGAGCTTGCAGCTGCAAAGTCAATAGAAACTCCACCACTGCTTACAAAGCCAGGTAGATCTGTTTCACAAGCGGCATCGGCACAAGTTACATAAGCTTCGTTATCAACGAAATATGCTTCTTCACCTGTAATACCATTTCTCAAGTCTGTTTGCGCTCGGCCGTTAAAAGCTTTCTTTTTATAGTCAGAAAACTGTGGAATCGCGATCGCAGCTAAAATACCGATAATTGCAACAACGACTAGAAGCTCAATTAAGGTAAAACCTTTTTCTTTCTTCATTTTTTATGTACTCCAATATAAGTTAATCAATCTCAAAAAAACGTTAAATCCCAGATGACTTATCTACTTTGATGGCGCTTTGGGATGATTGGATTCTTTGCAACGACAATGCCAACCCAACTAAGACAATTATCGTCACTTCAGTTAAAAAACATTAATTAAATTTAGACAGTAAATATAAGAGCTTATTGGCACACTGGGTGGGTCGGGATTAATTTTGGTCCCTAAGAAAATTTATGAACGTATGGATATTCACCGAGAAGTGACAATTTTTGTCGTACTAAAATTTATTGGGTAACAAATTTTGTCACTTTAAGATTCGTTTTTGGTTGGAATAAGGGTCCGCTTACGAGGCAAAACAGTGGCCCTCAAGTTTGAATTAGTTTTCCCGGATTCCCGCCTTCGAGTCTGTCCGAGTAATATGAATTTCGGCCAAAACCGCCATCCCTGCGAATGAGTCCGTCCGAGTAATACAAGTTGAATTTTCTTTCCGTCATCCTCGCGAACGCGGGGATCCAGGTGACTGAATACGTTACTTTTCCTGGATCCCTGCTTTCGCAGGGATGACGGTGGAACGCAGGGATGGCGGTGGAACGCAGGGATGACGGTGGGACGGAAGGATGACGGTGGGACGCGAGGATGACGGTGGGACGGGAGGATGACGGTGGGACGCGAGG